>CALXCS010000089.1 GCA_944386875.1 uncultured Oscillospiraceae bacterium | reverse complement strand
CAGGCTCATATCCCGCAGGGCAGCCTATTGCCACGGACATGCCTGTCTTGATACATCCCACAATAAGGGAATTCGCCATATTATTTCCGTCCCCTATAAAGCAGAGTTTTTTGCCCATAAGAGATCCCTTATGCTCCCGAATTGTCTGCAAATCTGCCAGCACCTGGCACGGGTGCGCGTAATCGGTAAGTCCGTTTATAACAGGGATAGAACCGTATTTTGCCAGATCCTCCACCTCAGACTGGCTGTAAGTCCTGATCATTATACCGTCCAAATACCTTGAGAGTACTCTGGCGGTATCCTGCACAGGTTCGCCTCTGCCTATCTGAAGATCCCTGGAGCTTAAAAACAGGGCGTTTCCTCCCAACTGGTACATCCCCACCTCAAAAGATACCCTTGTACGGGTAGACGACTTCTGAAAAATCATGCCCAATGTCTTCCCCGCAAGTCTGGGATGAGGGATATTGTTTTTCTTCTCAAATTTCAGCTGATCGGCAAGGCCGAGAGTCTCGATAATCTCCTCTTTCGTCATGTCTCCCAGCTTTAAAAGATGCCTCATTGGGCAATCACCTCTTTCAGTATTTTAATAGCGCTTATAAGCTCTTCCTCAGTTATTGTTAGCGGCGGCACAAGCCTTACCTTGCCATGGGCAGTAAGGGCTATAACGCCCTTTTTAAGGGCTTCCTCAACCACAAGACCGGCGGGTTTTTCACATTCAATGCCTATCATCAATCCCAAGCCAGTGACGCTCTTTATACCTTTCGCTCCGTCAAGTTCTGCTCTCGCCATCGCAGCTTTCCTCCTGACAGAATCCAAGAGCTCTTCATCTATTCTGGAAATAATATTGTACGCACCTGCGCATGCCACTGGGTTCCCTCCAAACGTGGAACCGTGAGAGCCAACGTCAAGGGTATCCTGGACCTGCTCTCCCAGCAAACATGCCCCAAGCGGCAACCCTCCGCCCAGGCCTTTGGCCGTCGTAACAATATCCGGCATAAATCCATACTGCATAAAGGCATAGAGAGTGCCTGTGCGTCCATTTCCAGTCTGAACCTCGTCGACAATTATAAGCATATCACGGCGCCGTGCTATCTCAACAACAGCGTCCACGTACTCACGGGTCAGTGCGTTTACTCCGCCTTCCCCCTGGCACAATTCCATCATCAATGCGCAGCAGCCATTCTCCGAGGCTAGCCGTTCCACATCCGCAGGGTCTTGGGCTGAGGCATAGACAAACCCCTGCGTAAAAGGCCCAAACTTTGTATGGAACTCATCCTGGCCTGTGGCCGAGAGAGTTGTCACAGTCCTGCCATGGAAGCTCCCTTTAAGCGTAATAATAGTGCTGTGGTTCTCATCCCCGTATCTGTCAAAGGCCCACTTCCTGGCGGTTTTTATGGCGCACTCATTGGCTTCCGCACCTGAGTTTCCAAAAAACACCCGTTTCATTCCTGTTCTGGTGCAGAGCAGCTGAGCCAGCTTTACACACGGTTGCGTGTAGTATAAGTTTGACATATGTTGAAGTTTTGACAACTGTTCAACTACTGCTTCCTGCCACTCCTTATCTGCACATCCAAATATATTTACTGCTATTCCAGCCCCCAGGTCTATGTAGCTCTTGCCGCTGTCATCATATATAATCGCGCCTTCACCTGATGTAAATACCACGTCTGCCCTGGCATATGTATTTGCTATGTACTGGCGGTCCAGATCTCTAATATTGTCCATAATACAACTCCCCCTCACAGCTTATCAAGCCCTTTCAGGCAGTAAACATGGTGCCAAGTCCCGCATCTGTGAGCAGTTCCATAAGCATGGAGTGCGGAACGCGCCCATCAATTATGAAGACCTTGTTTACGCCGCGGCGTATGGCCTCAACGCAGCACTGTATCTTAGGTATCATACCGCCGGATATTATTCCCTCTCCTATAAGCTGCGGGACTTCGCTTACTGAAACGCGGCTCATCAGAGTGGACGGGTCATCTTTGTCCCTGAGCAGTCCAGCTATGTCCGTCATAGTCAGCATGCTCTCAGCCCCCAGAGCCCCTGCGATTCTGGCAGCAGCGGTATCTGCATTTATGTTGTATATATTCCCCTGGGTGTCGCACCCAACAGTGGAAACTATAGGAATATAACCCATGTCAAGCATATCTGTAATCGGAGTGACATTCACATCGGTTATTTCTCCTACCTGTCCCAGGCGAGGGTCCTTCTGGCGCGCTTTTATCATCCTGCCATCCACTCCCGAGATGCCTATCGCCCTCCCGCCGGCGTTCTCCGCCAGGTTTACAAGATCCTTATTCACTTTTCCAGAGAGGACCATCTGCACTATGTCCATAGTTTCCCCGTCGGTAACGCGCAGTCCGTCCACAAACTCAGATTTCTTCCCTGTACGTCCCAGCATATCGCTGATCTCAGGGCCACCGCCGTGCACCACTACCACTCGGATGCCTATCATTGAGAGGAGAACAATGTCTCCCATTACAAGGCGTTTGAGCTCGTCATTCTGCATGGCGTTTCCGCCGTATTTTATCAATATCGTCCTGCCGGAATACTTTTGTATGTGGGGTAATGCCTCAGCAAGGGTCTGGGCCCTTAAAGCGTTATCTAAAGCCATATCTCTCACCTCAGGTCCTGTAGTCACCATTTATCTTCACATAATCATAAGTAAGATCGCATCCCCAGGCAACGGCACTGCAGCTGCCTGAATTAAGCTCCACGTCTATATCTATCTCGTCAGCCAGAAGAACTTTTTTGGCAAATTCCTCTGAAAATTCCACTCCAGCTCCGTCCCTGCAAACCTCTATACGCCCTTGGGATGAGGCAAAGCTTACGTCAACTTTATCCACATCCACATTGGCTCCAGAATAGCCAATTGCACAGAGTACCCTTCCCCAGTTGGCGTCGGCCCCAAATATTGCGGCCTTCACAAGGGAAGAACAGATAACAGATTTGGCAACAGTCTTCGCCGTGTCATCATCCGCTGCTCCCGAAACATTGCAGGTTATAAGCCTGGTGGCTCCCTCGCCGTCTTTGGCAATCATACGGCAGAGTTTAACCGTCACTGCATGAAGCGCCTGGCAAAACGCCTCGTATTCTTCGCCATCGTCATTTATCTCACTATTTCCCGCAAGGCCGTTGGCCATAATCGACACCATATCATTTGTCGATGTGTCCCCGTCGACACTGACCATGTTAAAGCTGGTTTTCACATCCTCAGAGAGCGCCTTCTGCAGCATAGACGGAGAGATGGCGCAGTCAGTAGTTACAAATACAAGCATCGTCGCCATATTCGGATGTATCATTCCAGAACCTTTAGCTATACCTCCCATCCGGCATTCCACTCCGCCTATTTCAAAGGATACGGCTGTCTCTTTACGCACAGTGTCCGTAGTCATTATCGCATCAGCAGCCAGGTCACTATGATCTCCCAGTCCGTCAGACAGCTCAGACATACCTGAGGCCATCGGCTCAAGGCTCATAGGTTGGCCTATGACTCCGGTTGATCCTACAATTACATCGCCAGCAGCTATTCCTGCGTATTCCTCCACCAGCGCACACATACCCTCTGCTATCTCAATTCCGTTTGCGTTGCATGTGTTTGCATTGCCGCTGTTGCATATAATAGCACTGGCATATCCGTCAGCCACGTTCTTCTTTGTGACCTTAATTGGTGCGCTCTTAACAAGATTGGTAGTATAAACGCAGGCGGCTGAAGCCCTCTTTTCGCTGACTATCAGGGCCAGATCCCGTTTCACATGGTTCTTCCTGATACCGCAATGGACCCCGTTGGCCCTGAAGCCTTTTGCGGCGCACACGCCGCCGGTAATTTCTTTCATAATATAAAGTCTCTCCTTTTATCCCTTATGGACGTCAGAGTACCAGGCCAGTCTCAGGCGTCAGGCCAATGGCTATATTCATACACTCTATTGCAGCGCCTGACGCGCCCTTTCCCAGATTATCGAATAACGCAGTAACTGTAGTCTGATCCCCGTGTCCGCAGACGATTATCCTCATGGAATCATATCCGGACAGGGTGTCTGAATAGATTACCGGCTCATCGCCGCCGAGAGGCGCCACCGTCACAATATTTGAACCGGCATAATGCCTCTCCAATATCTCCCGTATCTCCTTGGCATCCATATCCGGCAGAAATAGCGTAGTGGCCATGCCGCTGTAGAAATCCCCCAGTATCGGGTGAAATACCGGCGGGACGTCAAGTCCGCACACCGCTCTCATCTCCGGCAGATGCTTGTGGTTCAAATTTGTCCCGTAAATTCTATGGGATTTATGTCTTGGGTCCCTGTCGGGGTCCTCATATTCGGCTATGAGTTTTTTCCCGCCTCCGGAATATCCAGTGAGGGAATAGCAGGACAATCTCTGGCTCCTGTCAATAATCCCCGCCTCAACCAGAGGATATACGCATGCGATAAACCCAGAGGCATGGCACCCTGGGACTGCAATCCTGCGGGAGCTTTTTATCTTCTCATAGTGCTGCTGTGAAAGCTCCGGAAATCCATACGCCCAGTCCGGCAGCGTCCTGTGGGCGGTGGATGTATCCAACACTTTCACCGCGTCATTTTCCACCATGGCAACCGCCTCTCTGGCAGCATCGTCGGGCAGGCACAAAAACGCCACGTCACAGCTGTTGAGAGCCTCCCGCCGGGCGCTGGGGTCTTTTCGCAGCTCTTCCGGCAGTGCTATCAGTTCAATGTCTTCCCGCGCCTTCAGGCGTTCGTGTATACGCAGTCCGGTAGTGCCGGCGCTGCCGTCTATAAATACTTTAGTCATTGTCTATCAGCTCCATAACATACTTTATCTGCCGCGATACTGAATCCCCGCCTGGGCCTCCTTCGGACACACGTCTTTTTACACATTCATCTATATCTATCGCCTTATAGAGATCCTCTCCGAAAAGCTCACTGTGCATCAAATAGTCATCAAGAGGCATATCCTCCAATGTTATTCCCTTCTCGGAGCACTCCTCTACTATTTCTCCCACCAGTTTGTATGCCGTTCTGAAGGGCATTCCCTTACCCACCAGGTAGTCGGCAAGATCCGTTGCGTTTATAAAGCCGCCGGCGGCGGCAGCCCGCATATTCTCGCCATTTACCTTCATCGTGGCAATCATGGGAGTAAATACTCCAAGGCAGGCAGCCACGGTGTCAAAGGCATCAAATATAGCCTCTTTATCCTCCTGCATGTCCTTGTTATACGCCAGCGGTGTACCCTTCAGCACAGTCAGCAGAGCCATAAGGTCCCCATAGACTCTTCCGGTCTTTCCTCTGGCAAGCTCTGCCATATCCGGGTTCTTCTTCTGAGGCATTATAGACGACCCTGTGGAGTAAGCCTCCGAAAGCTGGACAAATCTGAACTCCCAGGAGGACCAGAGTATTATCTCCTCGGCAAATCTGGAAAGATGCGCCATAATCAGCGCCAGTGCGGCGGCCAATTCCACGCAGAAATCTCTGTCCGACACCCCGTCCAATGAGTTCATACAGATGCCGTCAAACCCCAGCTCCGCAGCTTCCATACGCCTGTCTGTGTCATAGGTGGTGCCTGCCAATGCGCAGCAGCCGATTGGCGAGACGTTCATCCTGGTTCTGGCGTCTTTAATTCTGCCCAGATCCCTAATGAACATCATAGCGTATGCCATAAGGTGGTGACCGAACGTCACCGGTTGAGCTCTCTGCATATGGGTATATCCCGGCATAACGGTGTCTGCGTATTTCCCTGCCATGTCGCAAAGTGTAAGGCACATTTTTCCCAAAAGCTCCGATACCTGATCGCACTGTCCACGTAAGTATAAACGTATATCTTGCGCCACCTGGTCATTGCGGCTCCTTGCAGTATGCAGACGTTTTCCAGGTTCTCCAATTCGTCGGGTCAGCTCTCCCTCTATAAAGGAGTGGATATCTTCTGCATGGGGGTCAATTGGTATCGCGCCCTTTTCGATGCCTTCCAGTATGTCTCCCAGGCCCTCCACTATGGCTTCCATATCATTTTCAGATATTATTCCTTTGGCTCCAAGCATATGGGCATGGGCAATGGAGCCGAGTATGTCCTCGCGGTACATACGCGAGTCAAACCTTATGGATGAGTTGAAATCGTCAGCGGCGGCATCTATTATCCCTGATGTCCTGCCTGCCCAAAGTTTAGCCATAAAGCGCCCTCCTTTTCCTTAGAAAACCCATCATTCCGGAGAACTGTGCCTCCGGAATGATGAAATATCTCATATGTAACGTCGATTGCTATTACTTTCCTGACTTTTCAGCGTTTTTTGCGTCTACCTTCGCCTGAACCGTTATCGGGAGGCCAAAGAGATTTATAAAGCCTGCAGAGTCCTTCTGATCATAGTCAGACTCTCCAAAAGTGGCCAGCTCATCAGAGTACAGGCTCCAGTCGCTCCACACACCTGCTTTAATGATATTTCCCTTGTAGAGTTTAAGGCGCACTTTTCCAGTTACCCGCTCCTGAGTCTTGTCCACAAATGCGGAAAGCGCCTCGCGAAGCGGCGTGTACCACTGCCCGTCGTAAACAAGCTCTGCAAAGGTTATTGCCAGCTCCTGCTTTTTGTGCATGGTAAGTTTGTCCAGACAGATGGTCTCAAGATATGAGTGAGCTTTATAGAGTATCTCCCCGCCAGGAGTCTCATAGACGCCGCGGCACTTCATACCCACAAGCCTGTTCTCTACTATATCAAGAAGTCCGATGCCGTTCTCGCCGCCCAATTTGTTGAGTTTGAAGATAATGTCCTTGGCGCTCATCTTTTCCCCGTCTATTGCCACAGGTACGCCCTCTACAAACTCCAACTCAACATATGTAGGCTCATCTGGAGCATCAATTGGGGAAACCCCCATTTCCAAAAAGCCCTGTTTCTCGTACTGCGGCTCGTTGCCTGTATCCTCCAGGTCAAGTCCCTCATGGGACAGGTGCCACATATTCTTGTCCTTGGAATAATTGGTCTCACGGTTTATTTTCAGAGGAACATTGTGGGCCTCGGCATACTCTATCTCCTCTTCTCTGGATTTAATATCCCAGATTCTCCAGGGGGCGATAACCTTCATATCCGGAGCAAAGTGTTTTAACGTCAGTTCGAAACGCACCTGGTCATTTCCCTTGCCTGTGCAGCCATGGGCTATAGCGTCGCATCCCTCAGCTATAGCAATCTCAGCAAGTCTTTTTGCAATAACAGGCCTCGCCATGCTTGTACCCAGCAGGTAATCCTCGTATGCCGCTCCGGCTTTCATCGTAGGTATAATAAAGTCGTTTACAAACTCATCAGTAAGATCTTCTAAATAGAGCTTTGAAGCGCCTGTCTTAATAGCTTTTTCCTCAAGGCCCTCATTTTCAGAGCCCTGTCCCACATCGCCGCAGACGGCAATCACTTCACATCCTGGATAAGTCTCCTTCAGCCAAGGGATTATAATAGAAGTGTCAAGTCCGCCTGAATACGCTAAAGCTATTTTCTTTATATTATCTCCGCCCATCAGAATGTCCTCCCCTAATTCAATGTGTAATAATTATGCTTCTAAAAATATAAAAAGTCAATACTTATACATTAATGGTTTCTCATTTGTAATAGATGCCAACACCAGTGCAAAACGCTCTCAGTGCTTTTGTGCACATCACCTGGGTTTGGCAGCTTTTTCAAAACACACGGCGCATAAATAATTATAGATTTTGAATATTTATTCTCTTATTTTTTGTATATTACCCCATCGCTCTCTGATAGGACAATCGCCCTGTCCGTCACTTGCGCAACAGAGATATACGTGCCGTCATCCGGCGCATCACCTTCCACAAACAGCGTCTTACCATCAATGTAAACCGTGTCCTGGAGCTTACTGTCAAAGGCAACCTCGCTAAACTCAGTGAAGTTGTTTCCTGTTATATACATCCCACCCTCTTCGACGCTGATGCTGTCTATAGTTATCGGCTTTACTCCCATACTCAGATTGGATGAGGTGTAGGGATTTGTACCGCCATAGCAATAAGACTCGCCGTACAACATGTCGTACTCCAAGAGTCCCAGTCCGCTCCAGTACTCATCGTCTTCATTTTCTCCCCATTTCTGGTGGTAGCGGCAGAGAATTCCCTGAGATATTCCCAGTCTCTCCATAACCCAGGCCGACAGTTGATACGCATGCAGGTCCCTGTCTTCCTTCTCCAATCCGATGTTGTCCCATATTACATACTCAGTTTCAAACACGTCGCCGTTTTCCAGCTGCTCCGAGCCTATGCTGAAGTTGGGCAGATGGTCCCCATAGAGGACCAGAACAGCTGGTTTGCCACGTTCCTCCAGCGCCTCTATAAGCTCGCCGATAAACTGGTCGGTCTCTCTCAGCTGACTTATGTAAAAAGCGAAAGCCTTACCGTCATCTGGATCTTCTTCCCATATTGTATCCTCCATTTCAGCCTCGTCAGTATCCTCTCCGCGCTGATACTTTCCGTGTCCCTGAACAGTAATCGTAAAGACCAAATCCTGTCCTGGTGTCGAGTCAAGCGCAGCAAGTATTTCGCCAGTCAGCACTTCGTCTTTTGCCCATCCTATTGGATTATACTCCACATCCTGCATATACTCTATTGAAGTAAATGTATCAAACCCCAGTTGAGCAAAAACTGTATTCCTGTCATAAAACGTGCCGGTATTATTGTGTATAGCGTGGCTTGCATATCCTATCTGCGCCAAATCTGTGGCAACAGTTTCACATGCCTCCTCTTTCAATATCGTCTTATATGGATACTCGCCCATACCAAAGAATCCAAGGCTCATACCGGAGAGCACCTCAAACTCCGTATTCGCAGTACCGGCCCCCACCGACGGCACAGTCAGAAATCCAGTGGAATACTTCTCTTTCAAAGATGTAAACACAGGCGTCGGGTTTTCAGAATAAGTGACGTCGTCCAAGTACCCTACGTCAAAAAACGACTCTAGCTGAACCATTATTATATCAGGTTTGAGCTCAGGCTCAGCGGTATCTCCCAGGTTTTCAACTACCCTGTCCACGTCCTCTTTAGAATATTCTTCAGGCTCGTCTATGCCTTTATCTACGACGCCGGTGCAGAAACAGTAGACGAATCCGTAGTCCCTGTAAGCCTTAGCGATATCCGTATTATCGTCAATACTGTCGGCATACTTTCCTGTTGCCGCCACCAGTAAAAACAGTGAAGATGCCAATGCAATACATATTGCAATGAAAATCGCCGTCTTTTTCCATACAATTTTCGCATTGGGAACTTTCATCATAAGGAAAACAAGTCCAGCTATGACGGCAGCAGCTCCGGCAATCAGCAATATTATCTGCCAGGAGTCCATATACATATTAATTATTGTAAAGACAGATGGCAAAAGCTGTATGTCAATAATTCCAAAAGGCGTGGGCCGGTATCCCAGGATTGTGAAGTTCACCACTCCAAACGACAGCCAGATAACCGATATAAGTACTACAAAAAACGAGCGTTTTTTAAAAAGAAAGCTCAGAGACAGTGTAGCAAGCACTATCATGACATTGGTAGCATATCTCACCGGATGCATAAAAGGGAAAGCAAGCCCCTGCCAGATAGAGTGGCGTCCCAGCATCTCCACAATCAGGACTACAACTGCCGCTGTACATATTGTGAATATGAAAGGCGCCTTTGAAAACAGCTTGCCGACTTTGTCAACGGCTTTCCACAAATATCCGCCAATCTTTTTTCTAACTGAGTGCATATTATTTATCCCCTCCGCCGCAAGGTCCCACACGGGTTTTTACGCAAATAATACACGTATTTAATTTTAACTTAACTTTATATCTAATGCCATTACTATAACAAATACCAGCTTATTTTTCAATCTAAAACCCCTGTGGTACATAGCAGTATTTCATACCGGCATGCAAAATGCTCCGTATTCGATACAGGATTTACCGTATAAAACAGGAGACGCTCACTTAAAAAGCGTCTCCTGTTTTATAGTCAAAGCATCAAAATGCCCCAAGTTATATCCGTGCAACGCCAGTCTTACGCGCCGCAGCAGCAACAGCAGCAGCGACAGCAGGTCCAACACGTTTGTCAAAGGCCATGGGGAGTATCTTATCCGCGCACAGTTCTTCAGGCGAAACCAGATCTGCAATCGCCTCAGCCGCGGCTATTTTCATCTCATCGTTTATGTCGCTGGCACGGACGTCAAACGCGCCTCTGAATACTCCAGGGAATGCCAAAACATTGTTCACCTGATTTGGGAAGTCGCTTCTGCCGGTGGCAACAACTGCTGCTCCTCCCGCTTTTGCATCGTCAGGGAATATCTCAGGGGTGGGATTTGCGCAGGCGAATACTATGGCGTCCTTATTCATGGTCTTAACCATCTCAGTAGTGACTGTTCCAGGCGCCGACACGCCTATGAATACGTCAGCTCCGGAGAGCACATCGCCAAGGCTGCCCGTCTTGCAGTCCAGGTTTGTAACCTCAGCCATCTCCTCTTTGATCCAGTTGAGTCCCTCTCTTCCCTTATATATAGCGCCTTTTCTATCGCACATCACAACATCCTTAAAGCCGGTCTTCAAAAGCAGCTTTACAATGGCAACCGCAGCAGCGCCAGCGCCGGATGTTACAATCTTTACCTCTTCCTTATTCTTTCCAACCACTTTAAGCGCGTTCATAAGCGCAGCAAGCGTTATTATTGCCGTGCCGTGCTGGTCATCGTGGAATATGGGAATATCACATTTCTCTTTGAGTTTTCTCTCTATCTCGAAGCAGCGGGGCGCCGCAATATCCTCCAGGTTTATTCCGCCAAAAGAGCCGGAGATGTTGTACACGGTATTCACAAACTCGTCCACATCTTTCGTCTTTACGCAAAGGGGAAAGGCATCCACTCCGCCAAAGGACTTGAACAGAACGCACTTACCCTCCATAACCGGCATTCCGGCTTCTGGGCCTATATCGCCAAGGCCCAGCACAGCGCTGCCGTCTGTAATTACAGCGCAAAGATTGTGGCGGCGAGTCAGCGTATAGCTTTTCTCAATGTCCTTTTCTATCTCCAGGCAGGGCTGGGCCACACCAGGGGTATATGCCAGTGACAAGTCCTCGCTGGTTTCAACAGGTACCGTCGCCACGACTTCTATTTTTCCGCCCCACTCCTGGTGCAGTCTCAGCGACTCTTTTGCGTAATCCATTTACTCATCTCTCCTTTCTTTTATTTTTCTTGGTGGGCATGCCGCCCGCCTCACTCCGCAGCAACCCTCGGAAGAGTGGAGCCGCCGTAAGGCATTACTATAACGCTGGCATCAGCCCCAAGTTTCTTAAACGCCTCATTTAACGCTTCCTGGGCGCTGTGAGCCGGCCTCAAAAAAGCTGACCGCACTTTATTCTCCGGCAGTTCAGACACCAGGTATATATCGGCATCCTCCAGAACCATCGCTATGGCCGCAGCCTTATGCCCGCCGAGTTGAAAATCTGCCTTTATCCTGTCAATCATACTGTGGGCAGTAGGCGCAGACTCCATCCAGCTCTCAAAAACGCTCTCTCCAAATCCCTCTCTGCAGGAGCCCACCAATATGATTACGCCGCCTTTTTTCACGGCGTGTTTTGCATTGTCAAGCGCCTTCTGCGTCTGGTACAGATTCAAATCTTTAGGCGCGCCTCCCTGAGACACTACAACTATATCCGCCCGCTCAGGTATCTCTTTTAAATAAAGGCCGTCCAGAAAAGCGCAGCCCGCCCTGTGGGCCTTTGTGACATCCCCTGCCACAGCTTTTATTATCTCTTTGTGCTCGTCAAGCACCACGTTGAGAATAAAATCAACTCCGCATATTGCGGCCGCTTCTTCAATATCCTCCCGCAAATTATTACCCTCAAGATTTCCAGCGCATGATGTGCTCTCAATCATAAGGCTGTGGTTTGACTGTATTGCCGCTCTTGTAGATACTCCGGGCATTATCGCCTTAGCCCCTCCGGAATATCCGGCAAAATAGTGGTATTCGATATTTCCAAGGCAGATGCGCCTATCAGCCATGGCAACGGGGCGCACTATATCAACAGGCGTT
>CALXCS010000088.1 GCA_944386875.1 uncultured Oscillospiraceae bacterium | reverse complement strand
GGTGTAGCCCACGTGTTTGTTGATAGCTATAAAGTCCGCCTGGGAGGTGACGCAGACTATCTTGCCGCCGTGCCCCTGGCGTATCATCTGATTTGCCACAGCCTGGCACACTCTGAACACGCCTACGTCGTTTATAGCCAGGTGCTTTTCTATTGTGGATATCTCTATCTCCTCTGCCCTATATAGGTCCACAAATCCGGGCATAGCCGCCAGGATATCTACCTCGCCGAAGGCGTTCAAAACTTCCTTCATCATGTTGTCCACGCTCTCCTGGACGGTGACGTCGCACTTGACGCCCACGGTCTCAACGCCGTACTCCTGGGCAATGGCCTGGGCTATCTCAGGGCAGGTGTCCTTGCAGTCCACTATGGCCACCTTGGCGCCCTTCCTGGCGTACATCCTGGCTGTGGCCTCTCCTATACCGCCGGCTCCGCCCACTACTATGGCCGCTTTGCCTGTAAGGTCAAAATCGCCGTTGACTTTCTGGTAGTTTATCATTTATATTCCTCCCAAATTATTATTTTTTCAATTTAAAAGTGTAAATATCATCAATTACAATTAATTATTTTATAACCTTTCGCCTCAAGTGTAAATACTGAAAATAGCATAATAGCGCGCATTATCTTACATTCTCCGTACCACAGAGAAAAAGCGCGGGGCGTAGAGACGCCCCGCGCTAATTATTCAGTCAAGTCCGCCATAACGTCATGGCTACGGCCTTCTCCCATTCACAACTTCCAGTATATAGTCCACGTCGAATCCGCCCTCAACCGTATAGTATCCGCTCCTGCTGCGGTACGAGGGAATCATAGTTCCGCCTACGCTTACAGATATAGTATTTCCGCTTCTTAGACCTATCGATATTGAGTAATTCTCATTTTCTTCAAACAGCACTCGAAAATCGATATAGGACAATTCTGTGTCCCATTCACCCAAACTGCGAACGGGTTGCCAGTCAAGTTCAAGGAATTTTTCCCTGAATTCCTCAATCTCATCCTCGTTGTCAAAATACCACCCGTAAATCATCATATCGCTGTCCACGGGGCTTACTGTGGCCACAGTTCCGGTATAGTTTATCTCACTTATTGTCAGGTCATCAGCGTTATATATCTCCAGGAGGCTCCCCTTGCGCCAGAGGATTTTATCGGTCATAAAGAGCCAGGTGACAACCAGCGCGGCAGCAACAACCGCGGCGCCGAGCCATAGCGCCAGTTTCGCTTTTTTGCTCACAATATGCCCCTCCTTTATTGTGTGTGATTTAAAATAAAATCCAGCATTTTAAAATACTCGAAACTGCCCCTGGGATGCCTAACACTGGCGGTGTCCGCCGGTATTGTCCTCAAGTTTTTTAAAGAGCCCGTTGCTGGCCATGGACACAAAGTCGTCGTTGCTGACAACCACATGATCCACCATGGTTATGTCGATCATCTTCAGGGTGAAGGCGATGCGCAGCGTAGTCTCCTCGTCCTCTCTTGAGGGCACGGCTATTCCGCTGGGGTGGTTGTGGGCCATCACCACATGGCTGGCGTTTAAGCTCAGTGCGGTCTCCACAATCTTCCTGGGCGTCACATTTACTGAATTAAGGCCGCCTCTTGCTATCTGCTTGCAGCCCAGTATTTTTCTCTTGGCATCCATACATATAAGGTACGCCACCTCATCGTTCTCCCCGTAGAAAAGTGGAACGGCGTACCGGCCTATTTCCTCCACAGTAGAGAGCACCTTCACCGCTTCCGTCCTGGAAATAAGGTAGCTGCGGGCCACCTGGGGTATTAGTTTTATCAGGATAGCCGCGTTTTTGCCAACCCCCGGAATCTGCATCAATTCCTCAACTTTGGCGTCAAAGACTCCGGACAGGCTGCCGAAGGTGTCCACGAGCTTATGGGCCAGCGGGTTTACGTCGCCTCGGGGCAGGGCATAAAAAAGGAGCAGTTCCACTATCACATGGTCGGCAAGCCCGCCCAGCCCGTTAGTCAAAAACAGCTCTTTCAGCCGTTTTCTGTGCCCTTCATGAGTATTCATACAGGAACTTCCTCCCCTCTGTATATTACAATGTGTAATCGCGGGTGTTTTCTGCCCGCTTTCCCTTCATATTTTCAGCCGGCACGGCGGCGGCGCGCTTTTTTTGTCTGTAAGAATGTTCAGCATTTCGGCCGCTTTATATGGATTTTATAATTTAGGAAAAACCATAATCTTCTGTAAATTTTCAGTGTGAGTTGACGTAAATTTTACTTTTCTGTCTATCTACAGATAGTTATTCACATTATCCACAGGGTTTTCCACAGCTCTTTACACTTAGGGCCCCAACGGCTCTCCGCTTTATTGCCATAATATTCAATTTCTTCTAAGCTCAGTTTGTGGAAAACTCAAAATTGCGGCAGGATTTACATAACACGCGAAAACCGCCACGGTTCCCCAAAAAGGACCACATTTGAATATTTCTGCTGCAAGTCCTGCAGGTATGGTCAGAACACAACCTTATCAATATCCATATTGGCGTATGCATTCAGCTCCATACCGGCTCTTGCCCCCGCCATATACTCATAGTAGCCCTGGCAGCCTATCATGGCGGCGTTATCTCCACAGAGCTTCAGAGGCGGCACAAAGAGCTTCCTGCCGCTCTTTTCACAGGCCCTCTCAAAATCGGCCCTTATCCGCACATTTGCGGCCACGCCGCCGGCCACGACAACGGTATCATAGCCCAGGGACTCCGCCGCGGCCATAGTCCTTGGCACCAGCGTCTCGCTGACGGCCCTTTGGAATGAGGCAGCAAGGCCCGCCTCGTCCAGCGCCTCGCCCTTCTGGCGGGCGTTATGCACTATATTCACCACGGCCGTCTTCAGCCCTGAGAAGGACATATCGTAGGGGTGGCCCTGTATCTTGGCGTGGGGCAGGTCAAAGGCGCCGTCGTCCCCATCCTTTGCCAGGTTTTGCAGAGGCACCCCGCCGGGGTACGGCAGTCCCAGCACCCTGGCGGCCTTGTCGAAGCACTCGCCTGCGGCGTCGTCGTGGGTGGTGCCGATTATACTCATGTCGGTGTAGCCCCGCACATCGACTATGGCCGTATTGCCTCCGGATATGGCAAGACACACGAAGGGCGGCTCCAGCTGGGGAAAGGCTATGTAGTTTGCGGCGATATGCCCCCTCACATGGTGAACTGGTATAAGGGGTATGCCCAGGGCCATGGCGGCACCTTTGGCAAAGTTCACACCCACCAAAAGCGCGCCGATAAGGCCGGGGGCGTACGTAACGGCTATTGCATCCAGTTCCTCTTTCTCAATGCCCGCCTGGTCAACCGCAGCCTGTGCAAGGCGGGATATGGCGGTTATATGGTTCCTGGAGGCTATCTCCGGCACCACTCCGCCGTATATGGCGTGCATATCCGCCTGGGACAGCACTACGCTTGACAAAACTTCCCTGCCCTGTGTTACCGCCGCGGCGGTCTCATCGCAGGACGATTCTATAGCCAGTATTTTCACTCTCTCATCTCCACGCCCGCGTCTGGGGACAGCAATTCCAAATCCATCAGCATCGCGTCCTCCCGGGGCTCTTCATAGTAGTTTTTTCTCATTCCGCAGACGGCAAATCCGCGGCTCTCGTAAAGTCTCCTTGCGGGCGTATTTGACCGGCGCACCTCCAGGTACACCTTTTTCACACCCATCTCTTTTGCCTGAAGCAGCGCGGCGTCCAAAAGCGCCGCACCTATTCCACGTCCGCGGCGCTCCTCAGTGACCGCCAGGTTAAATAGCTCGCCCTCGTCGCCGATCTTGTGGAGTATGCCAAAGCCCAGCACACGTCCCTCCTCCACCGCCACAGGGAAAATGGCGTCGGCGCTTTCAAGCTCAAAGCGCACGGAGTTTACAGACCAGGGTATCGAAAAGCACCTGCGCTCTATCTCCATTATGCTGTCTATAAGTTCATTTCGCGCACGTATAATCTCCATCATTTCGCCTCGTACCAGTTGCCGCCCTGGTGCACGTCCACCGTCAGGGGAATGGACAGGCTGGCGGCTCCCTCCATCTCCCGTTTTAATATGGCCGCCACCTTCTCCGCCTGGTGGGCGGGGCACTCGGCTATCAGCTCGTCATGGACCTGCAGCAGGAGCCTGGCATTAGTTCCGGAGGCCTCAAGGGCCTTTTGGACGTTTATCATGGCAATCTTCATAATATCCGCCGCCGTGCCCTGGATGGGCATATTCCTGCACACCCGCTCCCCGAAGGCCCTGACGTTCCTGTTGGAGGCACGGAGCTCCGGCATGGGCCTGCGCCTGCCGTAAAGGGTGGATACATATCCCGTCTCCCGGGCTTTTTCCACCACCTGCTCCATGTAATCCCTTACGCCGTGGTAGCGGGCGAGATATGTGTTTATATAGTCCCTGGCAACGCTCACCGGCACGCCTATATCCTCGGAGAGGGAGAAGGCGGATATGCCGTACACTATGCCGAAGTTGACAGCTTTTGCATGGCTGCGCTGCTCCGCAGTAACCTCCTCCGGCGGTATGCCCAGCACCTGGGCAGCAGTTATCCTGTGTATATCCTGGCCCTCCAAAAAAGCCCTTTTCATAGTCTCATCGCCGGATATATGGGCGAGTATCCTCAGTTCTATCTGGCTGTAGTCGGCATCCACCAGCGTATACCCCTCAGGCGATACGAACATTTTCCGGATCTCTCCGCCCAGGGCGCGCCTTATTGGTATATTCTGAAGGTTCGGCTCCGTGGACGAAAGGCGCCCTGTGGCGGTCACCGTCATCTGGAAGCTGGTGTGAATCCTGCCGTCTGAGGCTATCACCCGGGTGAGGCCGTCGGCATAAGTGGATTTTAATTTTGCAAACTCCCGATATTCCAGCACAAGGCCGGCTATAGGGTGTTTTGGCTTTAGCTTTTCCAGAACGTCGGCGTTGGTGGAGTAACCTGTCTTTGTCTTCCTGGGGGCAGGGAGCATCAGCTTGTTGAAAAGCACCTCTCCCAGCTGCTTTGGGGAGTTTATATTGAATTCCTCTCCGGCCAGGGTATATATGGCCTCCTCCAGCTTATGGATCTCACCGGCCAGGAGAGCGCTGAAATTCTCCAGCGCGTCCCTGTCCACCAAAAATCCCGCCCGCTCCATCTTGGCCAGCACAGGGCACAGGGGCATCTCTATATCCCGAAGCACCCCTGTGAGCCCCAATTCCTCCAGCCGAGGAACCAGCGCGTCCCTCAGGGCAAGTATTGCGGAGGCTTTGCCAATAATCTGGGTAAAATCCCCATCTACATTTTCCAAAAGCTGCATCTGCTCCGGATGCGCGCCGTCCATTATTGCAAAGCCGCAGTATTTTGGCGTCAGCACTGCAAGGTCGTAGTTATTTGCCGTAGGATCAATAAGGTACGCCGCCAGCGCCGTGTCAAATTCCCACCCCTGGGCAGAAAAACCCATATCCAGCAGTTTGTGCTGGATATCCTTTATATTGTGGCCCGCTTTTTTCACCCTCTGGGAGAATATAAACTCCATTGCCCCCTGGTAAACCGGCGACGTCTCACTGATTATATATGCCGTACCGCCACCCTCCGGCACGCAGGCCGCCAGGGAATAGTCCTGGGAAAACATGACTCCAGCGACCTTCCCGTCGAGATCAGCCTCCATTTCAGAGAGCGTCTCCGCGGACTCTACGCGGCAGCTTTTACACTCACCTTTAAATATCGCGGGCGTCTGCCCTGCCGCTGCCGGCTCTCCCTCCCCATCGCCCGGCGGCGTAAGGCCGAAGGTCTCCACAAGCCTGCGGAAGCCCAGGCGCTGAAAGATCTCCCAGAGCCTGTCGTTATCCACCGGCCTTGCCAGTGCATCGTTGGGGTCAAACTCCATGGGGGCGTCTTTGTGTATAGTGGCCAGCTCATAGCTCATCTGGGCCTCCTGCCGGCCCTCAGAGAGCTTCTTTTTTACCGAATCCCTGATGTCCAGTGATTCCAGGTTCCCGTATATCTCCTCCAGAGAGCCGTACTTGCGAATAAGCTCCATGGCCGTCTTTTCCCCGACGCCCTTTACCCCCGGTATGTTGTCAGAGGCATCGCCCATCAGCGCCTTTAAGTCTATTATCTTCTCAGGCTCAAAGCCGTACTCATCCTTAAATGCCTCGATATCATAGAGCTTAGTCTCGGTATGTCCCATGCGGCTCTTCACGTGCTTTACGCTGGTGTGGCCGTCAATCAGCTGGAAGCTGTCCTTGTCGCCTGTTACGATAAGGCAGTCCCACTGGCTGCCGCCGCAGGCGGAGGCGATAGTGCCAATAAGGTCGTCCGCCTCCCATCCCGAGAGCTCATAGCGGCGGACGTTCATG
>CALXCS010000087.1 GCA_944386875.1 uncultured Oscillospiraceae bacterium | reverse complement strand
AGTACAGCTCCTCTCCTTTTACCGTGAAGGACACTGTAAAGGAGCCCTTGGCCTTGCCGTCGGTGCTCTCTATAGTCACGCTCTCCCTATAGGTGCCGGGCTTAAGGCCGGTTTTCGGCCTTATGGAAAAGCTGGCAGTGGAACCGGCGGAGACAGAAGACGGGAATGATGCGAGTTCAAAGTTTGTGAAAGACGGGCGTTTTAAGCTCAGGCTGCCGGTACCCGTGTTCTTTATTGAAACAGTCTTTGAAGACTGGGTGGAGTAGCCCTCCTGAACGGTACCGAAGTCTACGGAAGACGGGGTTATCTCAAAACTGCCGGATGTTACAGTGAACTTGAGAGCGAGGGTGGCAGTGGCTTTGCCGTCAGTAGAACTGATCGTAACAGTCTCGCTGTACGTACCCGCCTTAAGGCCGCTCTTTGGCACTATTGTGATAGTCTTTGAGGACCCCGCTCCAAGGGAGCTGGGCACTCCCGTAATTGTAAAGTTGGCGGATGCGGGGCTATTCAGGGTTATGCTCCCTGTACCCGTGTTCTTTATGGTGACGCTCTTTGCAGCCGGCTGGCTGTAGCCCTCCTTCACAGTACCGAAGTCCAGGGATGTGGGCGAAAGGCTGATGCCGCTCTCGCCTGTCACCGTAAAGCGCAGCTGGACAGTTGCGCCGTCATAGAAGGTGAGGGTCTCGTCATAGGTGCCGGGTTTAAGCCCTCTCTTGGGGGATATGTAAAGGCTTGTGTAGTTGCCGTCTTTCAGGTTGAGGCTGTAGCTGCCGATATCATAGTTATCATTATTCCGCAGATTGCTAAGCTTCACCTCTCCGCCACTGTTGTTGCGTATCACAACACGCTGGTTCTGGGGCTTTGAATATCCCTCCTGCACCGTGCCGAAGTCCAGGGTATCGCCCTCCTCAATATAGACGCCCTGAGTAGCGCCGACGACATCGGCAGTAAGCGTCACGGATGCTGAAGCTCCCTGATGTGTCCTGAAGAGCTTCTCGCCGGCGTACCTTCCGGGATAGTCCTGTATTGCAGGATTGACTATCATCTCTATCGTGACAGATTTTCCAGGCTCCAGCGGCACCATATTTATGGGCGCATAAGTTTCAACATCGAAAGCGACACTGCCAAAAGCATTATAAGCGCCTGTTGTCTCTGGCAGAATATTGTAATCGGTATATCCCATTATGAACTCAACCGTCACATCTCCCGTATTTGTAAGAGTTACCTCCCTGGGTTCCGGCGTGTCGCCATACTGGGATACGGTTCCGAAATCAATATTGCTGGGGGAGGCGGTGATGGAGATATTGGGCATGCCCTGAGTTGTTGTCCTGACGATATACTCCTCCGCCAGCTCCTCATACCCTGTGGCCGAGGGCTGGACCAAGAACACCGTATTCAGGGGCTGATAGTTGCCATAATCAAAGGAGCTCAGGTCAGTGTGGAGAAGCGTCACAGATCTTATATAGCTCACATACTGGGTTGTGGCGTTGCGCTGGCCCAGGGTACCTAAACTTGTGACGCTTTTCGGCAGCGTAAGCTCGGTGAGGCCGGGGCAGTCTGAAAAAGCGTAATTTCCAATGGAGTTGACCCCCTCCGATATTTCGATGGAGGTCAGGCCGGAGCCCTGGAAGGCAAAGTTATCAATGGCCGTGACACCCGCAGGGACGCGGAAGCTCCTGAGGGAGGTGCAGCCGTAAAACGTGCTCTGGGGTATCCTGCTTATGGAGTTGTCGGATATATTTACGCTCTGGAGGTTTACGCAGCCTGAAAAGGCCTCGGAGCCCAGGGAAAAATATGAGCTTGCAGGCGCGTTTATGGTAATGCTCCTTAAAGATGTGCATCCTTTAAAGGCGCCGGAGTCTATCGCATTTACCGTGAGCGTATATTTCCCCACAGTGACTGTCTGGGGAATTGTCACATCTGTGGGGCTGCCGGTATAGCCGTGAACGTCCATCATCTGGGGCTCCCATGTATCTCCATAAGAGCGCGAGCCAGTTACCATATATATAAGGCCGTCGGCCTCATAGAAGGTGTGATTTTCCTCCCCTTTATAGAATCCTGCCTCAATTGCCCAGTCCGGCAGTTCGCCAGCCGCCGAGGCGCCTATTGGCAGCGCCAGCGCGGCCAGCAGACAGGCGGAAATTACAAGTGTTGTAATTTTTACAAGTTTCCTTTTCAAGTTTCACCGCTCCCTTTTTTATCAAAATTGGTAAACTAATTTTATCATGTTCCCAATTTTAAAACAATAAGCTGGCTGCATAGTGTTTTTGTCCCTGAAATGGTGATGTAAAAGTACAAAAGCGGCGGAAGACTCCGCCGCTTTTTATAAATAAGTGCCGCTTCTTAAATATTCTCCTTAGCCGAACCTGTGGTGTACACAAGATACGCCCGGTACATGGTTGTGACGGCCTGTTCCACGGAGAAGCCGTCGGAGGCATCGAAGGTGTAGCTGCCGGTACCGTTCATAAGCCCCGCTTTATAGACTTTTGCCACACTGTCATATGCCCAGGAGGATATCTCATCGGTAAAGGGGATACTCTCGGCTAAAGTCAACCGGCATCCCATAGCCTCGCACATGCGGGCCAGCATTGTGGCGGCCTGCTCCCTGGTTATGTATCTGGTGGGCTCCATAAGGACGTCCTCTCTCGCCTCCGCCCTGTTGCAGCCCGTGACGATACCCAGGTTATACGCCTTGGCCAGAGCCGTACTGCCGGTGGAGTCGGAGAACATATCGTCTCCGGCTGCAACGGGAACTGCCCTGCCTGTGCAGGTCTCATACGTCCTGACGGCCAGGGCGGCAAATTTCTCCCTGGTTATTCCCACAACATAGTCAAGACCCCCCTGGGCGTTCAATATGTTCTGGAAATTCATCAGCTGGTTCGCCTTTGCTATATACGGCTTTGCCCAGGCGCTTATTGTGGGAGCCGCGCTGCCTCCGGCTCCGCCGGTGGAGCCGGAGGAACCTGAACTACCGGAGCCTCCGGCGGGCCCGGAGGGCTTTTCCGGTACGGGCTCTCCACCAAATCCGGCGGCGATTTCAAGAGCGTCATTGTCAGCACCTATGTCTATCTGGGCCCATTCAGACTCTGTTCCGCCGTAGATGACTTCCTCTATACTGCCGCAGTTATAGAAGGCCCTGACGCCCACCGACGTAAGGGAGGCTGGCAGAGATACCCTGGTTATGCCGGTGCAGCCATAGAACATGGTGCCGTGTATCTCTGTGACGCCCTCCTCCAGGGTTACGCTGCGAAGGCCGGTGCAGAAGGCGAAGATAAAATCCCCGTTCCAACGGATTCCCGCGGGAATGGTTACGCTGGTAAGTCCGGCGCACTGGTAAAAGGCATTGCGTCCCACGCTCTCCAGCGAGTCTGGGAATGTTATCTCAGTAAGGCCGCTTCCGTAAAACGCGCTGTCGCCGATGGTGGCCAGGGTATCCGGCAATGACACGGACTTCATGGCGGTGCAGTATCCGAAGGCCTGGTTGCCGATGGTCCGCAGTCCCTCAGGCAGGGTGACGGATATTAGCCTATCGCAGTTTAAAAATGCGTACTCCTCTATTGCGGTGACGCTGTCCGGCAGTACCACTTGGGTTATACCCTGGGTCATTGGGAAATGTGGATTGTCTGTAGAAAACGCATACTCGCCGATTACCGTGATGCCCTCCGGCACTACGACTTTGCCCGCCTTGCCCTGATATCCCAAAAGCAGGGTGGGATCCGACGAGTCTGTAATAAATCCGTTCTGATCTATAAAACCGGATATACCGCCTCTGGTGGTTATCTTGTGATCCATGGCGAAGGCCTCGGGTGTGATGTCAAAATAGTAGTAGCCGTTGGGGGCCTTCGTCCGATAGTCATCGCCGCCGTAATATTTATTATTTGAGTCCCAAGTGGCGTCCATGACGATCCAGCGACCGTTTACATAGGCCTCTGTATGTGCGTGATCTTCACCGCCGCTCTCACTCAGGGCGTAGGAGCCGTAATTTGCCAGATTTGAACTGGATATGGCGGGGATGCCCTGGGCGAGTATCATGTCCCGCAGCAGATAGGAGTAGCCGGCGCAGACGCCGCAGCGGCGCTCCAGCACGCTTGCTGAGTCGTCAAGCCTTGTGCCTCCGCTTATGGCAGGGTAATCATAGTGGATATTCTCCACCACCCACTGGTAGATAAGGAAAACCTTTGTATATGGGTCCGTCTCGTCTCCAACTATCTCATCCGACTTTGCCGCCACCGATGAGGGCACCTGGCTATTTAAATAAAACTGCGGATTCATATTGCTCTCATTGTAGCGGCTGTTGTTGTCCATCACCAGGGACGGCATGATCTGATAGCCTTCTGATGTCTTCTCAGTGTATATGCGGTTGTACATATAGCTGCTGAATGTGGAGCCGCCGCAGCTGGTGTACACATTCACCGGCCGGATGCCGCTGTGGCTCAATGTCAGCTGGACCGAAAAGTACTGGCCGCTGGCGGCGTCTACAGTTTTTTTGGCGGTGCCGCAGCTCACCTGCACCTTGTTTAATCCCTGGGCCAATATGCTCCCTGAGACTGTCAGCGTACTGCCGCTTATAGATATGTCCAGATAGTCCTGGTCGTTATATGAGGTACGCAGATGCGTAAGGCTGTCCTCCTGGGCGGCCTGGTATCCGGCAGCCGGCGCTGCCGGCTCCGCCGCCTGGGCAGGCAGAGCCAGCCCTATAAACAGCGCCGCACACAGGCACAGCAAGAGCAGTCCCGAAATCCGCCTGTTTTTTCTCATAATCTCTCACCTTTCTTTTAAAAAACCAGCTCCGGCGGTGCTGTACGATTTATGAAAACAACTCGTTTGTATTTACATCTGCCGGCAGGCCGCTCTCTCCCGGCTGCTCCAGAATAAAGTGGAAGCTGTCCTCCATCTGGGTCACAAGGGAGCCGCCGTTTATGGACACGCCGCCGTAGGTAGCGTCGTATATGGGCTGAGGCTCGCCGGCGCTCTCCCTGTATGCCACGCTGACAACCTCAGTGGTACCCTCTACAGTAGGGATGCCGCAGCTAAAGAATACCATCTCGGTCTGATTACCTGTCTGATCGGTGTCCAATGACATCTTATACTGGCCGGGCATGGTCTCATAAGCGTTTATATATTCCAACATCCCCTCCATGGCGGCTATGTACTCTCCGTAGAAATCGTGGGTGGGCTCCAAAAGCGCCGGATCGGAGACGATCTCGTCAATGAGTTCCTCACTGTCGCCGAAGTATAAAATATCCCCCAGCGTCAGCAGATCTATTCCCATGGACGATGTGTACAGCTCCTGGGCGTAGCTGTCGATGGCCTGCCACAAAGGACTGCATACCTTGGCAAATTCCTCATCTGTCTTTGGGTTTATCATCTCCTCTGATGAGAAGCTCTGGGCTGCCACCATTTCCTCCAGCAAAAATGCCAGGGCGCCCTCTCCGCCGTACAATGCGTCCGCTATCTGGGATATGTCCTCCGCATTGACGTAGGAACCCAGGTTCAGCTCCCTGTTGGCCTCATATATAAGGCCCTTCACCTCTTCCAGCTCCATCTGCGTAATATCTCCCAGGGTCATCTCCTCTAAAGCTCCGCAATATACGCTGCCGTCGGGCTCAATTATGTACGCCTTTTCAACCTGGTCGTCCTTGTCCAGATCGTCAAGGTTGCCCCTCACCAAATACCATACGCTCTCGCCTCCGGCAAGATACTCCGCCAGTGTCACATTGTCGGCGGAGACGGCGGATCCATCGACTTCCGCCGGAAGCTCCTGCTGAACTTCTGTCCCGCCGATGTCCTCCTCCAATTGGGCCTTCTCCCCGCCGCCACAGGCCGTCAGGGACAGAACAGCAGTGAGGGCAGTCGCTACAGTAAACAGCTTTTTAAGTTTCTTTTTCATAGTATGTTCCTCCGGTTTCAATTTTTATTTCCCTATGCTTATAAGACACATGCCAGGTCAGACAGGTTTTAATATCTAAAAAATTTTTTGTTTTTCCTCTACCGCGTCTTAATCACACTCAGGTTTTTCCTTACATATACTCAGACACATGTTTTTCCTTCCAGGTTTTATAATTTTTCAAAAATTTTATTTTTATTTCCGCATATACAAAGAGAGCCTGCAAAACTCTGCATTCAGAGTTTTGCAGGCTCCCATATTATCAATATATCTTTTCAGCCGTGGCGGCGTCACCCGCCTATTGGCAACATCTCCCCCATAGACGCCATTGCCGGCAGTGGTATGTTCACATTATCTACGGTGTCGTCCATGTGCCAGGTGTATATGGCCTGGCAACGCTTATGGGGGCCGCCGTCATTTGAGGATGCTGTCTCGCCCTCCAGCCATATGTCCTCCATGGTGAGGTCAGAATTGGCCAGGTAGAATCCCTCCTCCCCGTCGGGGTAATTTTCCTGGGTCAGGTATTCTCCAAAGGTGCTGTTGCGTATGGCCTCAGCCACCCAGTCGGCGGTCTGCAGTCCCGTGTCCTCACAGAGGTCCGAAAGCTCCAGCAGCTGGCCTGTGCGCACGTCAAAGGTGTAGTCGCTGCGCTCATCCGAGGTAGGCGGCACGGAGAAGGACAGCGAGAGATAGTACTCATCCTGGTACACCACGCCGCAGGTCTTCACGTACCTTGCCATAACTGCCCCGCTGTTGTACTCCTCCATCTGGGCAGCCACCATCGGATCATCCTCCGCATTGAAGGACTGGTGTATCTGGTCTAAGAAGGCATTTATCTGCGCGTAGCCCTGGTTGACCTCCTCAAAAACAGGCGTCTCCAAATATATTTCATATTGCCACTGCCCCTCATCCAAAACCGTGGTGCGGCGGGTGGTGTATGAGGCTATCGGCACCGGCGCCGACGGGTCAGCCACCTCCGCCGCTTCATAATCCTCAGGCTCAGTTATCTGCTGGCTCTGCTCCGGAGGAATCTCGTCTACCTGCTCCTCCTCTGAAAGGCCGTTTATTATGGCTGCACCGCCGCCTATTGCAACGGCCCCAGCCACAATAGCCGCGGCGATTTTGACTCCCAGCCCGCTGAGTATGCCGGCGCCTGCGGAAGCGGCACCAGCCGAGGCCCCTGCGGCAGCCGTGCTTCCGGCGGCGGTGCCTGCGGCAGCCGTGCTTCCGGCGGCGGTGCCTGCGGCAACTCCG
>CALXCS010000086.1 GCA_944386875.1 uncultured Oscillospiraceae bacterium | reverse complement strand
TGTTCTTTCCAAGGGCTATCTCGCCGCCTGATGTGGACGGGCCGTCAGCCAGGACATCTCCGGCTTCGACCCTATCGCCAGCTGAGACTATCGGCCTCTGGTTTATGCAGGTGCCCTGGTTGGATCTAGAGAACTTTGTCAGGTGGTAATCTTTGATTTCGCCGCCGTCATACTTTACGGTGATCGTGTTCGCATCAACGTAAGTTACTGTACCGGCGCCGGAAGCGCAGATCACAACTGCCGAATCCACGGCGCACTTATGCTCAATTCCAGTGGCGACTATAGGAGCCTGAGTCACCAGCAGAGGCACTGCCTGGCGCTGCATGTTAGCTCCCATCAGCGCACGGTTGGCGTCATCATTCTCAAGAAACGGTATCATTGCAGTGGCTACAGACACCATCATCCGCGGAGAGATGTCTATATAGTCCACCATGTGCTTTTCGACTTCTATAATCTCATCCCTGTGCCGGCATATAATACGGTCATTGAGCAGAGCGCCGTTTTCATCCCTCGGCTCTGAAGCCTGGGCCACATAGAACTGATCCTCCATATCTGCCGTCAGGTAGTCCACCTGGTCTGTGACGCATCCGGTCTCCTTATCAATTTTCTGATAAGGGGCTACCAGGAACCCGTATTCATTCACCTTTGCATAGGAAGCAAGGTAAGAGATAAGTCCGATGTTAGGGCCTTCAGGCGTCTCCACAGGGCACATACGTCCGTAATGGCTGTAGTGTACGTCACGCACATCGAAGGACGCCCTCTCCCTGGAAAGTCCGCCGGGTCCCAGGGCGGAAAGACGCCTCTTGTGGGTAAGTTCAGCCAGAGGGTTGGTCTGATCCATAAACTGAGAAAGCGGGCTGGAACCGAAAAATTCTTTTATTGCCGCCGTCACCGGACGGATATTAATCAGGCTCTGAGGCGTCACAACATCCATATCCTGGAGTGTCATACGCTCTCTAATTACCCGCTCCATACGGGAAAAGCCCACTCTGAACTGATTCTGGAGCAGTTCGCCCACACTGCGCAGGCGCCTGTTTCCCAGATGGTCTATGTCGTCTGTCTCTCCGGCTCCATGGGCCAGGCTGTCCAGATAATTCACCGAGGCGAAAATATCGTCAGGAATTATGTGCTTCGGTACAAGCAGGTCAACATTTTCCCTTATGGCGTCCTTAAGTTCCTCGCCTGAATACTTCTCAAGAAGATCCTTTAATATTATCCAGCGGACACGTTCCTTGATCCCAAGCTCCGTCAGAGGATCAAAGTCCACAAATCTGTTGAGCCAGACCATTCCGTTGGAGAACACTTTCACTTCTTTGCCGGCCTCGCTCTTAACATACGCCTCTATAACGCCCAGCCTGTCCAGCTCTTCAGCCTTCGCACGTGTCAGCGTCTCGCCCACCTCTGCGACAATCTCGCCTGTGAGAGGGTCGGCAATCGGCCTTGTCAGCGTCTTGCCGTTAATACGCGTCCAAACGGCAAGTTTCTTATTGAATTTATAACGTCCCGCCGTGGAAATGTCATACCTGCGCGGGTCAAAGAAGAGGTTATAGATAAGAGTCTCAGCCGAATCTATAGTGGGGGGATCTCCGGGACGCAGCTTCCTGTATATCTCAAGCAGCGACTCTTCGCGCGTCTTGCAGGCGTCTTTGTCAATAGTAGATACTATACGCTCATCTTCGCCGAACACCTGTTTCAGCTGATCGTTTGTAACGGCGCCAACTTCTCCGCCTGTCATGGAAAGCCAGGTATATGGATCCTCTGTACGGCGTCCCACAGCCCTCAAAAAGCAGGTAATCGGCAGTTTACGGTTCTTATCGATACGGACGTTGAACATATCCGAGGCGTCCGTCTCATACTCAAGCCAAGCGCCTCTATATGGTATTACGGTGGTAGCATAGACAGGAATATTTGTCTTATCCAGGCTTCTCTCGTAATATACGCCAGGGCTGCGTATAATCTGTGAGACAATGACTCGCTCTGCGCCGTTTATAACAAAGGTACCGCCCTCAGTCATAAGAGGGAAGTCGCCCATAAATATCTCCTGCTCCTTGATCTCCTCAGTCTCCCTGTTCCGGAGGCAAACGCTGACCTTAATGGGAGCGGCATATGTGGCGTCTCTGGACTTACATTCTTCCACAGAATATTTAGGCGGTTCATCCATCTTGTAGTCCAGAAAAGAAAGTTCAAGGTTGCCTGTATAATCCGTGATAGTGGCAACATCTTTGAACACTTCTCTCAAACCCGTTTTCAGAAACCACTCGTATGAATCCTTTTGAATCTCCAGAAGATTCGGCATGTCTTGAATTTCCTGAGATTTGGCAAAACTCTTTCTCAAGGTCTTGCCATACCACACGTCCTTTGGCACTGGCTTCACTCCTTTATATGTTCTTCCCTGCGTGTCTTTTTGACACGCCCGGGGGCGTTGCATCTTTTTGCGTCGGCACGCTTGATTTTTCCAGCCGTTGTGTTATAGTAAATATCGTAATATCAAAGAATGGGTAGTTGTCCCCACTCGGCAAGAAAATCGATTAATTATACCATGTATAGATTATAATGTCAAGTTATATTATGGCAAAACTTCATGTTTTGCCTTTTTTTCTTGGCTTTTTAACAAAAGCTTAAATTCACTGTTGACAAACGCCAACTTTCTGATATAATGACTTTGCTTTGCGAGAGTGCTGGAATAGGTAGACAGGCACGTTTGAGGGGCGTGTGTCGAAAGGCGTGTGAGTTCAAGTCTCATCTCTCGCACCAAAAGGACATCCTATTGGATGTCCTTTTTGCTGTTCGGGCACAAACTTTTAAAAATTATAATCCGCATGGGGCTTTGTTACGTTTCCCATGCGGATTTTCTTTATGCCTTCTGATTCCTTATATCCAACTTAACCTGGACAAATTCAGCGTGGGCCTTCTGCTTCTCCTCCTGACTTGCATCTCTGCAGTCCACTAAGCTCTCCAAGCTGTCGGCCAGCTTGGCCTTATCGCCCATCTCCCGCGCAGCTTTGACCTGCAGGCGCAGGCACCGGACGTTGTTGTATGATTCAACTTGAGCCAGCATTGAATAGGCCGCCCAGGGGGATCCGCTTTCCAGGATTTTTTCTGCCTCCTGGGCAATCTCCGAGAGAATTCGTCCGCGTATCTCTCTATACTGCTCCTCGCCTGTGATATCAAGGCAGGTATCGCAGTATTTAAGGCCCCGCCCCACCGACTGGCTCCATCCTGGGCGTTTTTGCTCCATGTTCTTGAGGAATGCCTCCAGAAGTTCCTGACAGGCCAGCGCCGACCCTCTGTCGGCCATACGCCGGACAGTGAAGGTATCCCCTTCCTCTTTGGCTTTCATGTACTCCTTATCATATTCCCTGGACTTTATCTTCCTATAGGCGGCCATACCGTCCCTTACGGCAACGCTGAAGCCCATCTCCTGTATCTTTTCCAGCTTTCTTCTGGCGGCCTCAGGGTCTTCCTCCATTATTGCCATGGCCTCGCCCACCAGTCCCCGCACGTAAGCCGTGCGCCTGTCAAGGCAGAGTCCCAGGCCCTCATCCTGGGCCAGTTTATATCCGTCGCGGGAGAGGGCCTGCATTATCTCCGTGGCGTTAATGGGGTCCTCCTCAAATCCGGCGCGCCCTGCGCACAGGAGCATGGCGTAGACGTATCGGCAGCTTTGCGTATCACCCATATTGGCGTACTTCAAGGCCAGCTCGTCATCCTGGGGCCAGGGGCCCTCCCCTTTAAAGTACCCCACAGCCAGGTTCCCAGGGGCGTTTTTGTCGCCCAGCTCCACCGCCTTGGTATAAAGCTCCATGGCCCGCCGCTGATCCTTTTCAACGCCTCTGCCTGAATTATATAAATTTGCCAGATTGTTGTAGGCGCCGGGGACGCCCAGCTCCACTGCCCTTTCATACCAGTTGACGGCTTCCTTATAATCCCGCTCTACGCCCTTGCCGTAGGCGTACCTGTAGGCTACCTGGAAAGCCGACTCTTTCTCCCCCGATTTGGCGGCGGCAAGATACCTCTGGAAGGCCTCCTGGGGCCTCTCCAGCTTATCGTAAAGCCGCCCCAGCTCGTAGTTGTCCACCATAGCTCCGGCAGCCTCAGCCTGCTCCATAAGCTGGGCGGCCTTGAGAAGCTTTTCCTCGTTATCAGGGTAATTCTCAAAGTAGTACCTGGCCAGCCGGCTCATTCCATGCCCGTTATTTAGCTCTACCGACTTGTACAGGTAATCCAGAGCCTGCCCTGTGTCCCCTATGGCAAAGCTGTTCAAAGCCCGCATGTAGCATCGCTCCCCTTCATCTACCTTAGGGCGTTTCTTCCCAAAAAGTCCCATTTCAAGCCCTCCGTCATTTTTTGCCGTTAAACAGCAGTATAGGTTTTATTGGAATAAATTAAGGCGCTATTTTCCCTGTCAGTCATCCTCATCATACCTGTTGGAATAGTCAAAGTCCTCTTCCAGTTTCCGCCGCCGGCTGTCCTCAAGTTCGCTGCGTATAAAGCGCTCTCTGGCATATTGCTGCGTGGACACGCCGCCCCGCAGGAAGTCCTCCTCCCGCGTGCCTCCTGAGCCGCCGGAGAGTATGGATATATCCCTCTCCGCCCAGTCCAGAGTACGTCTGTATTCCTCCATACCTCGGGCCACGGCCTCCCGCCGGGCCTGCTCGTAGGCCGCCTGGCGTGCCTGGCGTCGCCGTTGCTCCTGAAGAGCGTCCATCTCCGCCCTCTGCTTTGCATAATTTCTGTACTCCTCCACAGCTCCAGTAAATCCCAGCTGCCCAGCTCTTTTTGCAAGGGTTAGGCACTGCCCCTCATTCGTGCCGAAGATTCCCTCTTTAAACAGAGCCACATAGCATCCCAGTCCCCTGTTCATTGCGAACAGGTTCTCCTGGCTGTGCCGCTGTTTAGAGGACAGGTAGAGGTCAAATTCAGGCACATCTCTACATTCAAAATATAACCAGACAAGCCGGAAGGCGGCCTCGCAGTCCCCCATCTCCGCCAGAGCCCGATTGTAGTTCATCTGTAGGCTCAGAGTAATCTGCGCATCCGTTTTCGCCTGGCGCTGCGCCTCCTCCGGATCGTCGCGGCACTCCCTGTAGCGGACCATCATAAGCTCAGTAAGGTGCCGCAGGCCGTCCACGTCCCCATGTCGGGTCAGCTCTATCACGCCGGCCAGATTATCCTTGTCCACCTCCGGCCATCTCCAGCTGCCAGCCAACGGCCATCCGGCCATGATTATATCTTCCGTCCGGTACCCGCGCGCATCACTCACCGCACCGGACCAGAAGGTCCTCAAAGACTCCAGATAGTACATGGCCCCGCCATGGCCCATCTCAGCGGCCTCTTTATAGAGGCTCGCTATCTTCTTATAGTCTAGTCCCACATGCTCCATATCCCTGGCCCTGTTAAAGAGATCTTCCGCCTCACGGGGCCAGTCAGGCCATTTCCACTGTGGCATAGGTGAGCCTGGCTTATATGGAAATAGGGGGTAATACTCCTTCTTTCCCTCCAGAGGCAGCTCTTTGTGATCCTGCTGGAAACGATATATCCTCTCCCGTGCCAGAAACCAGTCGCAGACAATCTCCAGTTCCTCCTGAATCTCATCCAGCGTCCGCCCCTCGTCTCTAAGATCGTACATCTCCAGATCCATCATGTGTTCCCAAGCCGCATCCCGCTGCCGGCACATCCTGTTCCACTCCTCAAGAAGCTTTTTGTTCATGGCTTCTTTTGCCTCTCGGTCCAGCCGGACGGCCTCCTGCCATCGGGGCAGGCTCTCAGAAAAGGGCGGCAGGGGCAGCTTCTTATTATAGAGGTTATCGCTGAACTCCTCCCAGAATTTATACTGATTTTCTCTGCCGGTAAACTCCTTATTGGATATGTTATTTGCCGACGCCAGCTGGAACATCAGGCACACGCTGTCGCCTCTGAGTCCCGCCAGGGCCCTGGCCTCAAAAAACTCGTCCTTACGCGGGTTCAGCCTGTAAGTGCGGCTGCCATAAACTTCCCAGCCGTATCTGGCGGCGGCGTTAGAGCCGCGCTTTACGGCGTCAAGCAGGAAGTCCTGCATTGCGTCGCGACTGGACGGCACGTTATCTATGCCGTAGCTCTGCAGTTCCTTTACGGCGGATGTGAAATCCTGACAGTCGTCCTGGTCGAGGTTTTCAGCCAGCTTCAATATCTTTGGGATCTCACGGCTCAGCTCGCCATCCAACAGCAGCTGGTTCAGGGCGTCCCTGATAACATACTTGTCCTTTTCGCCCCATACGGCGGCCTCTATGGCATCGTAGTAGAGCTGCCGGCGGCGCTTTGGATCCCTCTCCCGCCAGAAGGCCATGTCATACAGTTTCTGAGGGTCTTTCCCCGCGCCCCTGTTTTTCTTTTTGAATAATCCCATTGTCTCCTCCCCACGCCCACGCCTACAAGTTGGTGGTTCCCCAGGGCGCACACGTTATTTTTGGTGCAATTCCGCGCCCATTATATCATATAGGTTAGGTCCCAACAACATTTAAAAATGTGCTTCCCAGCTTCAGAACAATCAGATTATTTGGCTTTTTTGTTAATTATTTTATCGTGCGCTTGCACTCTCACCTTGAGAGTGCTAAAATATCTTTTGCCACTAAAACTGGTTCCTAATAACAAGGAGGGACATCAAATGTCAAAACGTCAGTTCAAGGCCGAGTCAAAGAGGCTTCTGGACCTGATGATCAATTCTATTTACACACACAAAGAGATTTTCTTAAGGGAGATAATATCGAACGCCAGCGATGCAATAGACAAGCTGTGCTACATTTCCCTGACAGATGACAAGGTCGGCCTTGACCGCCAAGACTTTTTTATCAGAATCGAAGCGGACAAGGGCACTCGGACTCTAACCGTAAAAGATAATGGCGTCGGCATGACCCAGGAGGATATGGAGTCCAATCTGGGTGTTATCGCTCACAGCGGCAGTCTTCAATTTAAAAATGATATGCCGGAGGAAAGCGACAGCAGCATAGATATAATCGGTCAATTCGGCGTGGGCTTTTACAGCGCCTTTATGGTAAGTGACAAGGTCACTGTTATATCCAGGGCCTACGGTTCGGAAACAGCATATAAATGGGAGAGCTCCGGAGCTGACGGTTACACAATAACCGAGTGTGAAAAGCCCTCAGTAGGCACCGATATAATAATGCACATCAAGCCCGACACAGACGATGAAAATTACAGTATCTATCTGGAGAGTTGGAAGATTCGGGAGCTCATCAAAAAATACTCCGATTATGTCCGCTGGCCGATAAAGATGGATGTGTCTCACACCGAATACAAGGAGACCGGCGAAAAAGACGAAAACGGCAACGCAAAAACCGAACCCGTTACCACCGTAAGTGAAGAGACAATAAACAGTATGGTCCCCATATGGCAGCGCAGCCGCAGCCAGGTCTCAGACGAGGACTGCATAGCCTTCTATAAGGAGCATTTTCACGATTTGGACGACCCCGTCGCCGTAATACGTGTAGACGCAGAGGGGCTGACTTCTTATAAAGCTATGCTGTTTATACCGGCAAAAGCCCCGTACGACTTCTACAGCCGTGACTATAAGCCGGGACTCACATTATATAGCTCCGGAGTCATGATAATGGAAAACTGCGCAGATCTGATCCCCGACTGTTTCAGATTTGTACGCGGTATAGTCGACAGCCCCGATCTTTCCCTGAATATCTCACGTGAGATACTTCAGCATGACCGCCAACTGAAAATCATCTCTGGCAATCTTGAGAAAAAGATAAAGTCAGAGTTGTCTTCTATCATGGAAAAAGACCCTGAGAAATACGATAAATTCTGGGACAGCTTCGGCAGGCAGATTAAATACGGAATAGTTGACAACTATGGTATTAAAAAGGATCTTTTGAAAGATCTGCTGAAGTTCCCATCTTCAGGTAGCGACAAACCAACTTCCCTTAAAGATTATGTATCCCGTATGCCTGAAGCTCAAAAATATATATACTATGCCACAGGCGACAGCCTTAAGACGGCATCCGGCCTGCCGCAAAATGAGCAGATAAAGTCGAAAGGCTACGAAATACTCTACTTTACCGATGATGTTGAAGAGTTTGTAGCTCAGATACTCGGCTCTTATGAAGAGAAAGAATTTCGGAGCGTCACCAGCTCAGATTTAGGCCTGGAAAGTGAAGAGGACAAAAAAGAACTTGAGGCTGAAGCCGAGAAGTCAAAGCCCCTTATCGATTACTTGAAGGAATGCCTTAAAGATGAGGTTGCCGACGTCAAGCTGTCCTCCGCCCTCGTCACAAGCCCCGTGTGCATGTCCTATGAGGGCGACATCTCCCTGGAAATGGAGCGGTATTTCAGCGCCATACCAGGTGAAGCAGGCCAGCAGGTAAAAGCCAGGCGCGTCCTGGAGCTCAACCCATCGCACCATATCTTCTCGGCGCTTGAGGCCGCATTTGAAAGCGATAAGGAGAAAGCGGGCAAAATTGCACAGGTGCTCTGCACCCAGGCAAAGTTGCTGGCTGGCCTGCCGGTTGACGACCTCGCAGGTTATACGGAGCTTGTCTGCCAACTTATTTAAAAGATACCAATTAAAATGCGTGCTGCAATTCACATCTGCAGCACGCATTTTTCATATATTCCCGCATATTATTCCAGCTAACTGGCTCCATATTCCGCTTCCCGCGGCAACAACGCTCTGGATTCCCACAAAGTTCAGCGTCTCCCCCCAGGGCGTCCCGACTACTCCTCCGGCTTCACTGGCAATCAGCGCGCCTGCGGCGATGTCCCACGGCTTCAGTCCAAACTCGTAATATCCGTCCTGCCTTCCGGCGGCAACATAGCACAGCTCAAGGGCCGCCGAGCCCATTCTTCTCAAGTCATGGCACTTTTTATACACTTCAAGCGCGACTTTAAATACATTTTGGGCGTTGTCCCTGTCGCCCGGCGCAACGCCGAAAGATATATTGGCAAGCCGTATGTTTTCCACTTCCGTCACATGTATCGCCTCTCCGTTTAAAAAAGCGCCGCGCCCCCTCACAGCAGAAAACAGCTCCTCCGAAAAAGGATTATACACCAGCCCCAGCTCCGTACGCCCGCTTGCTACCAGTGCCAGGGATACGCAGCTATACCTGTAGTCATGTATAAGGTTCGACGTCCCATCCACAGGGTCCAATATCCACACGGCCCCGTCCAGGCTGCAGCTCTGGGGGCTCTCCTCCCCAACGAATCCTATGCCGGCCTCCAAAGCCTCAAGTTTCTCTCTGCCCAGGTTCTGAACGGCTATATCTGTATCCGTGACAAAGTCGTCTCTGCCCTTCATGCGCACACGAAGGGACATAGCCCTGTCTTTTAAAAGCTCTCCAGCCTCTAAGACGGCAATTTTCGCGCCTTCAAAAAGTCCCTCAATTTCAGACACTCTATCACCAGCCTATCTGTTCCGCCTGGTTTACGCTCCTGCGTTTCAGAGTGTCAGTCACAGCCATCTTTCGTATGATATCCATAACTGTACTCTCCAGTTCTCCGCCCTGAGAATAATCCGCCTCAAAAATGAAATCGGCTCTGCCGTCTCTCAAAAGTCCCACCGCTGTCTCCTGACGTCCCTGCTGATAAACGGCTATGGACCATCCGCCGTTTACCTTTACCAGCTTCATGCACGGCACATCAGTCATGCCGTCGCCGATATACAGCATATTTCTGAATGGCACCGGTCTCCTGTCCTCTGGCACATATTCGTTTACAGTGCGATCATCAGAGAGGTCAAGAGTGCCCTTGTTTATTCTGAACAAAAACTGTGTCTTTGTGGTGTAATTTACAACATTTTTCGGCCACTGGGCCACGTTGTCAACGTCATACAGAAACTCACAGGCGAAGACTTCTTTAAAGTGCCTGTAAATTGTGGACCCTTCAATAATTTCCCTAAGCCCAGATGAAATTATATAATGCTCCACCTGCACACCCAGCCCCTGGGCAAAAGCCCCAATTCTGTCAAACCAGCTCTCAACGCCAGGGTAGAACTCCAAGTCGTGTCCCAGCGCCACAAAGCTCTCACGCCGGACGCTCTGCCTGGCAGATCTGGCTTTATCCAGCATCATGAACATATACGCCAGCACTCTGTCCATTTTCTGCTCAGACGCCATATTGTTGGCCTCCATCCAGAATTCTTCCGGCGTCATATTTACATTTGGGATAAAGCTGTACTCCTGCATATCCTTTGTACAGAGTGTCCTGTCAAAATCATACATCAACGCAAGTGTAGTATTGTCTCCGGCCATAGGCGCCTCCTGAAGTAAACTTCTATATTAATTATACTACACCCGCCTTCTCCCATCAAGCATCCGCTGTTTCCTGCACCCCCTGCCGGCTCTTTACGGCTTTTTCCAGCACCTCTACGTTTCCGCGTATCCTTGAATTTGACGGCTCCAGAGCCAGGGCGGCTTTTGCCGCAGTCAAAGCCTCTTCTGTCCTGCCGGTATTGCTAAGTGCGATGGATCTCAGATCCTGCGGCAGGCTTCCCCAGCTGGCCGCTTCACATATATATGTGTCAGGCCTCTCGCGTATCTTCAAAGCGCAGCCGGTAAAATAGAGTACGCCGTCCCACTCCTGGTCCTCATAGAGTTGCATTGCCAAGTCAATATACGGTTCCCTCAGGTGCGGCGCTTCCGCTATGGCTCTCAAATACCAGTCCCTTGCCAGCTGGCGCTGGCCTTTCATTGCATACGATCTGGCAATAAATCTCATGGACGCCGCTCTCTCGTCCCTCCACTGAGCAGACGGCAGTTGCAGGTGGCGCTTCAGCGTGGCAATGCAGTCGTCCCATCTTCCCTTATACATGTATTCTCTGCCCAGGTAGTGCATATTCCTGTCGTCATACGGATCCTCCTTTACAGATAACTCCAGTAGCGGTAAATATTGGGCTCGAGACTTTGTTGGATCCGGTCTGTGGTCCAGCTGCATACCCGGCACCCGCACTTTAGGCCCCGGAAGCCCTTCGCCCACCCATGTTAGAACCTCATGGACAGGGTGCGTCCATTTATACCCGTGCCGTGCATGAGTTTTTTCGTACCAGAACACAACTCCCTCAGAGCCATCGGGATTAAATGACCAGGTGTATCTGTAAACTGCCTGGCTGCACCCCTGCTTCCACGCGCTCTCCAGCGCCTGACGCCAGCCGGGATGGAACACCTCGTCAAGATCTGTGCAGACGCAGGCGTCCACATCCTCCGGCACCAGCTCCAGCGAACGGTTTCTTGCCACGTCAAATCTCCATGGTGATATAATCTGAGTTTCCACTTTCGCGCCGCGGGCCTTTAATTTTTCAACGGTCCTGTCGGTGGAGCCTGTGTCAAGTACAATTATCTCATCAGCCTCTCCCATGGAATCCATCCATCTGTCCACAAACTGCTCTTCATTTTTACATATGGCATAAACGGCGATTTTCAACAGCAACACCCTTTCAAGCAACACGCGGCGGGCGGCAAAAGCCACCCGCCTGCAGTTTTATTTGCGGTCTGACCGTCAGTTCAATTTTTGTATACTAAGTCCGGCATTTGTAAGAGTTACGTTTGCCTCAGTAGTATCAAGCGTTATTGAGGCGCTTCCGCCTGTCACATTCAGCAGTACATTTGCCGCCAATGTGGCGGTATCGGACGTACTGGCTATCGTCGCCGATTTGGCGCTGCCC
>CALXCS010000085.1 GCA_944386875.1 uncultured Oscillospiraceae bacterium | reverse complement strand
GACTCCGGTAAAGTAGCTATCACTATGAAGGAGAATACCAAGGCGGTCATTCCCACTGGGAAGCGCTGGACCATGTCTATGAGCGGCGTACCTGTAGACGTGACTTTAAAAGACGGTGCATCACTTAGCGTAAACGGCACTGAATTCCGTGTGGCCAACGACTCCACCCTCACGCTTGACAACGGCTCCACCTTGACGGTGGCGAAAGGCAGTCTGATGACTATAAGCTCAGAAGGGATTGTCACTGGCGTTGGCGTCATTGAAAACCACGGCGCACTGGAAATCAAGAAGGGCAAAACCCAGTCCGGCGCTCTGGCTGTAAACGTAACCAACTATGGAACCGTTGCCAACGACGGCACCGGCCCCGACAACATTTCCGGCACCATCACCCTCACCCCTGGCGGCAAGGTGTACAGCAATGCTGTCATTCCTGAGAACCAGTTAATATACGAAGTAGCAACTGAGGAGAAAACCTACAGCGGTACGGTTTATGGCAACGCCTGGGTATTCCAGGCCATCATTACCCTGGATGTAAATGGCGGTGAAGCGCTGGAGATCTCTACCGTCACCACCAACCCCGACGGCACTCTGCCTGAGCTTCCCACGCCTACCTACGAAGGCCACACCTTCGACGGCTGGTTTACCGAAGAGACCGGCGGCGAAGAAGCGACCGGCTCCACCGTCTTTGATAAAGACGACACCATCTACGCCCGCTGGACCGTGTCCGGCGGAGCGCCAGTCGGAAACACCGCCACCACCTATACCATCCAGGCCAATGCTGGTATAGGCGGCTCCATCAGCCCCTCAGGAGCTGTGGGCGTCGTTGCCGGCGGCAGCCGCACCTTTACCTTCACCCCAGACGAGGGTTATCTTATAGCCGGCGTCATGGTTGACGGCAAGGCGGTGCCCGTCGCATCCTCCTACACCTTCTCCAACGTGCAGGGGAACCACACCATCACCGTGTGTTTCCTGGTGGATCCGGACATAACCGGCGTGTCTGACCTGCTGAATACCGATGATCATATCGATTACCTCCACGGCTACGGCAACGGCACATTCGCCCCTGATGAGAACATGACCCGTGCAGAGGCTGCCCAGATGTTCTATAATCTCCTTCGGGATCAGGATGTGCCGGAGACTGTCACCTTCATAGATGTACCGGAGGACGCCTGGTATGCCGAGGCGGTCAACACGCTGGCCTCCATTGGCATAGTGAACGGCGTAGGCGATAACGCCTTTGACCCGGAGCGCAGCATTACCCGTGCGGAATTCACCGCTATGGCCATGCGGTTCACTAATAATGGGGAAGCACCGGCAGCAACAAATCCATACACCGATGTGACGGAGTCTGACTGGTACTATGGCGCAGTCACTGCTTCCGCCCAGTATGGCTGGATCCGCGGTTATGAAGACGATACCTTCCGCGGCGGAAACTCCATCACCCGCGCGGAAGTTACCGCCGTTGTGAACAGGATGCTGGCCAGGGCAGCGGATCATGAATATCTGGCAGACCACAAGTCCCAGCTTGTCACCTTCACCGATGTGGCTGAAAGCCACTGGGGTTACGGCGACATACTGGAAGCTGCCAATAATCACGACTATGTCCGTAAAAACGGCGTGGAGAACTGGATCTGACTTATAGGCTGATTCGATTCTTATCTCTCCATAAAAATAAAGGGGTATCCGCTGCAAGATGCAGCGGATACCCCTTTTTGTACAATTCTGCCTGCGTATGGAAGTCTGAAGCCCGCAAATATACGAATACTGCCGGTCAGCCATACTCCAGTCCCAAATTGTTTTATCTCATCAAAAGGCAGCTTCCTATAGCAGCTGATCCTCCTGGCCATGGTATCTGCCAGGTTCATCTTGTTAAGAGCATCGTCCAGTGCCTTTATCTCCTCCGCCGTAGCCTCAATCCCTGAAGCATCGGCATTCTCCCGCATCCTCTCAGGGCCGCACGTACCCGGTATAGGCACGGTCCAGTCCTTCTTGCGCATCATCCATGCCTGGGCAATCTGCGCCATGGCGGCGTCCTTTTCCTGGGCCATGGTACGGATCAGGAAAAGGGGGCCTTCTGGTAGTATTCAAATCCCTCCCGGGAGAACTGGTACCTGCCGGAGCGGTTGTCTTCGGGATGGTCAAACTCCGGTCGCTGAGTATACCCTTCCTGACAGGGGCCCCTTTGCCAGAGGCGTATATGCCACCAGCGTAATACCCAGCTCTTCAAATGCAGGGAACAGCCTCTCTATATCCCTGTCTATTATCGAATATACGTTCTGCACCGCAGTCACCGGACATACGGCGTGGTCCGGCGCAGGTACTCTTCATCGACGCAGGAGATTCCCTCAGGCGCGTATTTTGCCCTCACGGATAAGATCAGCCATAGTCTCAGCCACAACCTTCGGCTCAGCACTGGGGTCAATACGGCGCTGGTAATACAGGTCCGCATAATCAGTATCAAGCCTCTTAAGGCTCCCCTCTATTGAGCGGCGGATGGTCTCCGGACGCGAGTCCATCTTTAAACCGCTTTAGGAGCGTATGACTCCGCATTTTGCGGCAAGCGCAATCTTATCCCTGAAGGGCTTTATTCCGATTCCCACCGCCTCTTCGTTGTAAGCCTTGGTGCCGTCCGGGTTTGTGCCTGTGTATCACTCAGCCGTATCAAAGAAAGTACACTCTATTATCGTAGGCAGCCTGTATTTTCCTGGCGTCCTTGGACTTCTCACGCGGCACGCCGAAAGCGTGGCTCAGGCCCGTGTAGCCCAGTCCCACCGCAGATATTTGGATGTCGTTTCCCAGTTTCCTCAGTTGCACGATGATACCCTCCTCAGCATTATCATAAAATTCTCAGAGCGTCTTAAACTGCGTGTATTTTGCTTATATTATAAATTGCTACTCACCACACAATCAATCTGACTTTTTACCGTCCTCAATAAGTAATACTTGTCCTCAATTTCCGATATCTGCAATGGAATTTCGCCACTGACGCGGTACATGTCCACTTATCAGCATATGCTGATAAGTGGAGAAAACAGCAGACCTGCCGTCTTAGCAAAAGGCAGCAGGTCTGCATCACTTATATCTCTTTCCTCTAATCTCAATCCCCACCGCGCAGCAGCGCCACTGAAACATCATTGACATTGGTGCCTGTAGGTCCGGTGATTATCAGCCCTCCCACAGCGCCGAGGGCGTGGTATGCGTCATTGTCTCTTAAGGCTGCGGATACGTCCCATCCGAGTCTTTCCAGTTCCCCCGCTGTAGTTCCGTCCACATATCCGCCTGCCGCGTCAGTGGGCCCGTCAGTACCATCGCTGCCCAGAGAAAAAACTGCCGCCGCATCCATACCCCTTATCCCAGCCGCGGCTGAAAGGGCAATCTCCTGATTGCGCCCCCCAAGGCCGTGTCCGGTAACGTGCACCACAGTTTCACCGCCCGCCACAAAAGCCAGATTTCCGCCCTCTCCCTCATACGTTTTCAGAATACTGGCCAGAAAGCTGCCTGCCTCTCTGGCCTCACAGCAGAGCCTGTCAGTCAAAAGTACAGTCCTATAACCCAACGCACGGCACTCCCTTACAGCGGCAGCGCACAGTTCCCGCACGCTTCCAGTTATCCTGGTCTCCACGTTGTTGAGCTCTTTTGGCGTCTCAACATTTAAAAGCTCCATGGCCCTGCTGGAAATGTCCAACCCGTACTTCTTCACCACGGCCGCAGCCTGAGCGCACGTGCTTGTATCAGGACTGGCAGGTCCGCTGGCAATCATATCAAGGGGATCCCCAACAATATCGCTGAGCACTACGCTGAACACTCTGGCAGGGGCGCACTTCTGAGCAAATCTTCCGCCTTTCACACCGCTCAGTCTCTTACGCACGGTATTCATCTCAACTATATCCGCTCCCCTCGAAAGGAGCTGGCCTGTTATGTTCTGGAGATCCCCTGGCGGTATCAGCGGAAGTTCAAAAAGGGCGCTGCCGCCGCCAGAAAGTAAAAACAGTACGGTATCGTTTTCCCTCAGGCTGTCTACCATATCTATAGCCATTTTAGCCGCCATGAAGCTGTTCTCATCAGGCACCGGATGGCCCGCCTCGAAACAGACGACTCTGGGAAGTACTCCCTTAACGTGGCCGTACTTTGTAATTACAATTCCTCCGTCAACTCTGCCAAGTGTCTCTACAGCTGCCTTCGCCATCTGCCAGGCGGCCTTCCCCACTGCCACCATTATGGTTTTGCCGCCGCTGGGTTTAAAATCTTTCAAGGCGTTATGCACCGCTTCATCAGGCATAACCGCCTTCAGGCTCGCCGCAATTATCTGATCTGCGTCTCGGCGCAGCTGTGTGTTCATATAAAAAGACCTCCGCCTTTAAATTTAAACCATGCCCATCTGCAACCAGGCAGCTTATTGACACTCTCTATCAATAAAATGCAAAATCCGTCTGAGCCGTGCCCCCGCGCCATCCAAATACTGCATAATTGCCGGATACATATATATTAGCGCAGGATAAAAAGACGCCATGCGGTATCGCTCTTCAAAATCCGCATCTTTTATATCGTACCCCTTCACACGCAGTCTTTGCAGGTAGGTTTTAGTCTCATCTATGGAAAAATAATCAACCAGGTCAATATAAATGGGAGCGTACCTTGCAAAGCCCCAGTCAATGATCATAGGCCTCCCGTTAAAATTCCGCACATGATCACCGTTTTTGTCCTGTAAATCCCCATGGGTCAAGGACATTTCCGCGCCCTCTCTGCACAGCTCCGTCATATCGCCGGCAAACTTGTCGGCGCACCGGCGGAGCTTTGGAAGCATCCATGCAAACTCCAAGGCGAACTCATCATCTTTTTCGCATTGTCTCTCGAAATGGTCAACTGATATCTCTGTCGCAATATGTTTCCAATATTTAGCATCCGCTATGGGCACGGCTCCCATATCTCCATTGCCAGACATATTATCGCCGTGGATATCTGCCAGCGCCTCTGCCACTCGCTCTTTCCATCGGCTCTCATTTTTCGGTATCGGTGAGCATGCCCTTATATCCTGCATAATAAACCAGGCTTTCCCGCCGGTATCTGATCCACCCGAGTATGCCAGCGGCGTATACCCCCGCCGTTGCTCTGTAAGTATCTTCATCACCGTCCGCTCGCCGCGTTCGGTATATTTACACACAAAGCTCGCCGTTCCGCCGTCTGCAAGCACACATCTAAGGCGCATAAGCTCCGCCCCTGACCAGCCGCGTTCATCGTCAGCCATATGTTCCGGAAAAACGCGCGTAACCTGGCCGTATCCCATTACCTCCGACAATCCGTTCGCCAGATCTAAAAATAATACATCCTGCATATGCGATTGCTCCATATAGGCAGAGTCCTCTGTCTTTTCATAAAGTGTCTTTCATCCGGAGTTTCAGATCATACCGAGTCTTTTTTGTTGCCTCAACCAGGCAGCTTAGTACCCCAGGTTCTCCTCTATAAGTACTACCTCGGCATTTCCTATGCAATTCGGCTTTGCCCACATAGTTACAGCCACCTTGCATATTCTCTGAGGGCTCGAACAGTCATAGCATTTGTCTCCCTTCAGGGCGCAAGGCGTTTGACAGCCAAGCCTGCGCGCGTTCTTAGGTGCGGCTATATTCCTTGCCCTCCACATAGCTCCGTCTGCATCTGGGGCTATTTTATTTGATCCCACGACGAAAAACACCCTGCTGTGGCCGTAGATAGTAGCTGCCAGCCTGTTCCCGCTGCCGTCTATATTGACGATCTCGCCAGTCTCTGCAATTCCATTCACTGAGGATATATAGACCTCCGCCTCCACCGCTTTTGCACGGGCCGCCTCTGCATCTTCCTCACGCCAATGCCAGTATACTGTGTTGTGCTTGCACAGCATCTCATAGAGCCCCATTTCCTCTACGGTTACAGAGCCGCCGATTCCCACGGTAGTGCCGTCTATTTTGCCATCAATATACTGCGCGGCCTGTGCGGCAGTGGCAAATCGCGACACCTTGTACCCACGCTTCTCAAGATTTTCAGTCAGCAGATCATAGTTTACCATAATTTCACCCTCCCTAACTCGACTTGTTTTATTACGTAACACGCTACAATAAATTATACCATATCAGCGGCACCAAGGTAAACATCCAATTATATATCTCACAGCTTGAGATAATCTATCCGGCATGATATACTAAATTTTAATCTATATCGATACCTGCGCCAGCCGCAGCCGGTGTGGCGATAATAATTGCAAAGGCTGTGAACAACTATATGTACAGAATAATCGCTTGCGATCTCGACGAGACGCTTTTAAATAACCAGGGGGCAATATCAGAAGGGAACCTGCGCGCTATCAAAAGCGCTCAGGAATTGGGAGTAAAGTTTGTCCCCGCAACAGGCCGCGGCTACTCCTCTGTGGGGGACCTCCTTTCACGCCTGGGCCTTGCGGATATGGCTGGGGAATATGTTATCTCTTTTAACGGGGGCGCGATAACCGAAAACAAAGGCTCCAGGCTGCTGCACTTTGAGGGGCTTGACTGGGACGTAGCCCAGGAGCTTTACCGAAGGGGGCAGCAGTACGACGTGTGCATGCACGTATATACGCGTGACAGTGTATACGTATTCAACCTGGGTGAAGATGAGCGGAAGCTCCTCTCCAAGAGGATGCAGATACAGCTTGTATCCAACACAGATTTAAACTTCCTGTCCGGTCAGGAGATAGCCAAACTTCTCTATGTAAACACAGATTATAACTATCTTAAAGCAGTTGAAGAGCAGCTTCAGGACATGCGGGAATGTATAGACGTCAGCTTCTCTTCAAACAGGTACATGGAGTTTAACAAAAAAGGCGTAAACAAGGGTGCGGGACTTTTAAACCTGTGCGGAATACTGGGAATCCCTTATCAGGAGTCAATTGCCATCGGCGACAATTTCAATGACCTGCCTATGATAGAGGCCGCGGGCCTTGGCGTCGGAGTCAAAAACGCCGTTGACGGGATTAAGCCCATGTGCGATGTAATAACGGAGAGCACCAACAATGAGGATGCCGTAGCCGAAGTTATAGAACGCTTCGTTCTCAGTTCCAGATGACAGCGCAAGCTCATTAATTTTCAGGAGGCGAGCTATGAAAAAGATATATGCTATTCTGACGGCCCTATGTATACTTCTGACCATATCCGCCTGTTCCGCCGGCAGTTCAGACGGTGAAACTGGCATACGGCCGTATCAGCTTTCAGAAGATCAGAAGGAAATTCTTGAAATTCTGGGTATATCGAGAGATATACAGATCATCTCTTTCACCGCCCCTGAGGACGCTCAGTCCCTGGAGGTCAGCGCGTACAGGCTCACAGGCGGCGGCGAATGGGATGATATAGGCGGCGGGAAAATATCAAAAGGAGGCAGAGACGTTCCTGCTGACGCCCTCTCTGGTACGCTGTCAATCCGTTTTATGGAGGATCTCACTATTGATTTTAATATTTCTTCCGCCGGCGTATATTCTTTTCAAAGCGAACCTGTCCCCAATAGCGCCTCCATAACCGCCAGCGGCGGAGTAGCTCTGGACAGCTTTCAGGAAATAGGCGTCAACTCTGAGACGCCAGTAGTTATTATGGCCTATGGCAACATCGCCAGCATCCCCGCCTATTCCCTGGAGGATTATTACGAACCTTCCAAATTTGACGGTATGGATATTGTGCTTGCCGTTACAATGGAATTTAGCGACGCAAGCTAATTCCATCACTGTAAAGCAAAAAACGTGTCTCAAAAATTTGAGACACGTTTTTTATTTTTATTATTTATTTTACCAGTTTTGCGACTTCAGCTGCCAGATCATCCTGGCGCTTCTCGATGCCCTCGCCCTTTTCAAAACGTACGGCGTCAACAAATTTTATCTGTCCGCCAAGGGCTTTGGCAGAATCGGCAATGTACTTCTCAACTGTGACCTGGTTGTCTTTTACAAACTCCTGCTGGAGCAGGCAGTTCTCAGAGTAGAACTTGTTCATCTTGCCCATGACAATCTTCTCTTTAACCTGGTCTGGCTTGGAGGCCATGCTAGGGTCGTTGTCCATCTGGGCCAGCATGATCTTCTTCTCCTCGTCAAGCACATCCTGGGTGACCTGGGACTTATCCCAGAAGCGGGGATTAAGAGCAGCTATCTGCATAGCCACGTCCTTGCCAACAGTCTCCACCTTGTCAGCAGAAAGGTCAGTCTCCAGATTGACAATGACGCCTATCTTGCCGCCCATATGGACGTATGGGACAGAGATGCCCGTGGCAAACCTCTGGAAGCGGCGGACATTGATATTCTCGCCGATAACCAGCACTTTCTCATTCTGCGTATCTTTCACGGTCATGTCGCTGTCTGGGTACTTGCACTCCATGAGAGCGTCCAAATCCGCAGGATTCTCTT
>CALXCS010000084.1 GCA_944386875.1 uncultured Oscillospiraceae bacterium | reverse complement strand
GATCGTGAAATAATCCACGCTCTTGCCACCGCAGGTATAATAGGAAACCTTATAAAAACAAACGCCTCCATAAGTGGCGCGGAATGCGGCTGCCAGGCGGAAATCGGTTCTGCCTGCTCCATGGCCTCAGCTGCCCTTGCTGAGCTTTTCGGTATGGATATTGGTCAGATCGAGTATGCTGCCGAAGTGGCTATGGAACACCATCTAGGGCTTACTTGCGACCCCATAAAAGGTCTTGTTCAGATCCCATGTATTGAGCGTAACGCCGTTGCTGCATGTAGGGCAATAAATGCCGTTACACTTGCCAATTTTTTGACAAATACCAGGAAAATATCTTTTGACCTTGTAGTCCAGACCATGTATGAAACCGGCAAGGACCTTTCAAAAATATACAAGGAAACAAGCGAGGGTGGACTTGCCAAATTATATCTGTAAAAATCTGTTTTCCAAAAATGTGGCTATATGATAAAAAACAAACTGTCATCCATGTGGGAAATTAAACATCTCTGCTGTCAGTGGATTTTATCATCTCATCAACAGTTATATTAATATTCACCCAGCATGCCTCCACAAAAAATCTTATTTCCATAAAATTTATGCATTTTTGAAGGCAATAATCTTCTATTCCACTCTATTTCCAGCTTTTGAATGGCGCCTTGACAAAGTTTTGAAGCTATGATAGTATCGAGCCAGTTAACCCGTGCTAACTGGCTCGGTATTTTTATTTTGCTTGAGTTAGCTCAAGCTAACTCAAGCCGGCATTTTCTATTTGAAACATTTCACCTTCATCAGCATCAAAATACACTCAGATTGGAGGCAGCACATGTCTTTGGCTTTATGGCAGGGGCTTCTGATCCCCTTTGCCGGGACGACATTGGGGTCCGCGGCAGTATTTTTTATGAATAGAAACTTGAGTACATCCGTACAGCGTGCTCTCACCGGTTTCGCAGCTGGTGTCATGGTAGCCGCGTCGATATGGAGCCTAATTTTGCCTGCGATGGAGCAGACATCGCATATGGGCAGTTTATCAATTTTACCTGTGGCACTTGGATTCTGGCTTGGCATTCTTTTTCTTCTGGGCCTGGATCGCCTTGTTCCACATCTTCACCGAGAAAGCGATACAGCAGAGGGTATAAAAAGCGGACTTGGTAAGACCACCATGCTGGCTTTGGCGGTGGCTCTTCACAATCTTCCGGAGGGCATGGCCGTAGGCGCTGTATTTGCCGGATGGCTTTCAGGAGGTGTTGATATCTCCCTGTCCGCCGCTCTGGCTCTGTCTATCGGCATCGCCGTTCAGAATTTCCCCGAGGGGGCAATAATCTCCATGCCGTTAAGAGCAGAAGGATTATCAAGAGGACGGTCGTTTTTGTATGGAGCCATGTCCGGCGCAGTAGAACCTATTGGCGCTGCTTTAACCATTCTTCTTGCGGGAATAATTGTCCCGATTCTTCCCTACGCCCTTAGCTTTGCTGCAGGTGCGATGATTTATGTTGTGGTTGAGGAGCTTATCCCGGAAATGTCCTCTGGGAAGCACTCGAACATTGGTACTGTTTTCTTCTCCATCGGCTTCACTCTTATGATGATATTTGACGTAACTTTTGGGTCATGATACTTAACTTTTATTTTGATTAGACCACAGGCGGCAATAAAGCCCGGCAGGCAATAGTATATTAGGAGTTTTGCTACTGCCAAGCCTAAAATATAAACAAAAAATACCGGCGCACGAAAAATGCGCCGGTATTTTGTTTGCATTCAGTACAGTTCTTGAAAAGTTTAAAGGAGCGTGCCGCCTGTGCAGTCCACAACGGTGCCAATCATCTGGCAAGCCTGAGGTGAGCATAAAAATGCCACTACATTTCCCATATCCTGTGGAGTTGCAAATTCGCCAGTTGGCAGAAGTGGCAGCTTCTGGATATACCGCTCGGAACCTGGTCTATGAACTCTTTCAGTCATTACATAGCCAGGATTTATGCCATTTACATATATGCCGTACTTTGTAACCTCGTTTGCAAGGCTTCTTGTAAGAGACAACAGTGCGCCCTTTGCAGAAGCATAAGCCTGGTTATTTATGCTGTTTGAAATTACACAGCACTTAGCAACAACATTTACGATATGTCCGCCGCGGCCTAATCCCTTCCAGTATTCTATCATCTTTCTGCACATGAGGAACTGTCCGTTAATATTGTTATTGAGTACTCGTTTCCATTCCTCATATGTAAGGTCCTCAAAATTCTTCTTGACGCCGCCGCCTCCGGCATTGTTTACAAGAATATCTATAGTACCGTATTTTTTGATAGCCTCGTCAAATATTTTATCAACAGTCTCCGGCAGGCTGGCGTCTCCCTGAACTGTTATTACCTCAACACCGCATGTCTCTCTCAGCTCTTTTGCAACCTTTTCCGCATTTTCAGGGTCGCTACGGTAGTTGATTACAAGATTCGCGCCTTCCTGGGCAAGTATCTCGCTGCAGCCTCTGCCTATACCTTTGGCGCCGCCTGTAATTATAGCAACTTTACCTTTTAATCCAAGATCCATTGTCGTTCCCCCTATTACAAGTTATGTAGTAAATCACTTTCAAATCCTGCTTTTACAGCAGCATACCGCCGGTGCAGTCCACAACGGCGCCGATGATCTGCCTTGCCTGTCTTGAGCAGAGGAATGTAACAACATTTCCTATATCTCTTGGCTTTGCATACTCACCGGTCTTAAGGAACTGTTTCTTTCTCTCATATTCAGGAGAGCCAGGCTGGTACAGCCGCTCAGTCTGGACATATCCCGGGGCAACGCAGTTTACATAAATTCCATACTTCGTTACCTCGTGGGCCAGAGTTCTTGTGAGCGTCATTAGACCACCCTTCGCAGAACAGTAGATCTGGTTGTTTATGCTGTTTGTCATAAGGCAGGCTTTGGAGATTATATTTACAATATGTCCACATCTGCCTAATCCTTTCCAATATTTTACATACTTGTGGCACATGAGGAACTGGCCATTTAAATTGTTATCCTGACCGGAGATCCAGTCCTCATACGTGAGATTTTCAAAATCTTTCTTTGCAAATCCGGCTCCGGCGTTGTTCACAACAATATCAACAGTGCCATATTTCTCCATGGCTTTGTCAAATATCTTGTCGACCGTCTCTTCCTTGCTGGCGTCTCCGCAGACAAGCAAAACTTCAACACCATATTTCTCCCTGATAAACTGGGCTACATTTTCCGCGCCATCCGGATCGCTGCGGTAGTTTATCACAAGATTCGCGCCCTCATTTGCCAGCGCTTCGCAGCAGCCTCTGCCGATGCCTTTCGTGCCGCCTGTTACTACGGCAACTTTTCCTTTCAATCCAAGATCCACGCCAAAACCTCCTTAGCTATTTTCTCACGACGAAACCCGTCTTGCTTACAGTATATCACCTTTAAAATATATTTTCACTCTTATTTAATATGCCAAAAAACACAAAAGCAGTACGCCCAAATTGGGCATACTGCTGATTTTATCCCGCTATTGACTTTTTGTATTCCGCCGCCGCCTTTATCTGTTCCCCAGCAGCTATTATCGTCGTTTCCGTTATATTTTCGCCGCCGGTTAGACGGGCGATCTCCATGTTGCGGCCACGGCTGTCAAGCTTCGTTATCTTTGTGTATGTTCTGCCTTCTGATTCCTCTTTTTTTATCTCATAGTGGTCGTCTGCCATAACAGCAATCTGCGGAAGATGGGTAACGCATATTACCTGCTTACCCCTTGCCAAACTTGCAAGCTTTTCCCCGACTCTCTGAGCCGCTATACCAGAAACGCCTGTGTCGATCTCATCAAATACCATCGTCTCAACAGCATCATTTTCTGCCAGAACATTTTTCATAGCCAGCATTATCCTTGAAAGCTCACCGCCGGAGGCTATCTTGCTTATTCTTCCGGGTTTCTCCCCGGCATTTGCGCTCATTTCAAACCTGACTTCGTCCATACCTGAAGCAGTAACTTCGTCTAGCTTTTCTATCCTGACTTTGAACTGTACTTTCGGCATAGAAAGTGAGGCAAGCTCTGATCTTATCCGCTCTTCCAGCTCTTTCGCAGCCTTTGCCCGCTCTGATGATAGTTTTTCCGCAGCTTTAAGGGTTATTTTGTGCTGCTTTTCAAGTTCCTTATGGAGCCGCTCTATTTTATCCGCTGAGTATTCTATACTATCCAGTTCCTCTTCACAGCGCTCAAGATACTGGAGCATTTCCTCTTCACTGTCGCCATACTTTACAGACAGTTTTCTTAAAAGTGCAAGTCTTGACTCAAGCTCATCCAGCTCCTCTGGTGAAAAATCCAGAGACTCTCTTATGTCCCTGAGTTGCTCAGCGATATCCTGAGCCGTGTACTCCATGTCTGTAAGACTTTTTTCTATCTCGGAAAACTCATCAGAATATCTCGTTGCCGAAAATACAGAATATCTTGCCTGGCTTATAAGGCTTATTGCGCCATCAGCTCTATCCGAACCATAAAGGGCAAAAAATGCGTCATCCACAGCACCGCTGAGCTTTCCCGCGTTTTGCAAAAGGTCTCTACGCTTTGTCTTTTCCTCTCTCTCACCGGGCCTTATCTCCGCACGTCTCAATTCATCTGTCTGAAAACGCAGGGTATCTATCCTTATCTGTTTTTCTCTCTCGTCCATATCAAGAGACTCTATCTCTTTTTTTATGTCTGTATATTTTGAATACTCCTTCTGGTACTCCCGGAGGGTCTCTTCCATCTTTCCGAAACTGTCCAGATACTGTCTATGGAATTTTTCATCAAGCAGCTTCTGGCCATCGTTCTGGCCATGTATGTCCAAAAGAAGCCTACCCAACTCTCTGAGCTGAGATACTGAAACTGGGATACCATTTACCCTGCATGTGTTTTTGCCGTCAGAAGATATCCTACGCATTATAAATATCTCTTCGTCCTCAGGCTCTATTCCGTTCTCCTCACACCACGACTGCACATTTTCACTAGAGAACACAGCCGTAATACTGGCACTATTTGCGCCAGATCTCACAAGGTCCTTCGATGTTCTGCCGCCCAAAACGGCCCCAAGAGAATCAATAACAATGGTTTTTCCCGCACCTGTCTCACCGGTCAGCACATTGAGCCCCGGCGCAAGTTCCACATCCGCTTTCTCTATAACGGCAACGTTTTCTATATGAAGAGTCTTTAACATATAACCGCCTCCTGTTTCAAAAGGCTAAATCACATAAATTCTCTGATTTCCTTACAAAATCTCTTGGCCGCTTCAGTATCGATCATGGCGATAAAACTTGTGTCATCGCCTGCCAGAGTACCTACAAGGTCCTTGATATTCATGTTGTCAAGGGCACTACTGGCCGCGTTTGCGAGACCAGGTAAGGTTTTTATGACGATAAGATTCTGCGCCTGCTCTACCGATACAACACATTCCTTGAAAATTGTGTGGAGCTTATCCATATAGTCGGTACCTTCTTTTATAGCAGTAGCATATCTGTATGTGCCCTTAGGCGTAAGCTCTTTTATGAGTCGAAGCTCCTTTATGTCCCTGGAGATCGTGGCCTGGGTGCTCTTTACGCCTGCATCCTCTAGGGCTTTTATAAGCTGATTCTGCGTTTCGATATCGTTGTTTGAAATTATATCAAGTATTATCTTCTGTCTGTTGTTCTTCATTATCTCTCACCCAATTTTTCTATTACAGTCTCATAAAAGCTCTTATCAGTAACTTTTATAAATCTCATTTTATGTCTTGATCTTCTGACTTTTATAATATCTCCAGATTGAAGTTTTACTCCTTCACATCCGTCTGCCGACACATATGCGTTTTTGTTGGCCAAATTATTTATAATGACGAGTATCTCTCTGTCCGGCGCTAAAACATAAGGCCTTGCTCCCAGAGAATGGGCGCATATAGGAGTTATAATGAAGTTCTCCGCCTCTGGTTCAACTATCGGACCTCCGGCTGCCATGGAGTACGCCGTAGACCCTGTAGGCGATGCTATTACCAGGCCATCGCCATAAATCTGGGTCATTTTTATACCATCAACAAAAACGCTGATATCCAGCATTCTTGAAAAACCACTTACAGCCGCGTCGTTTACGGCAAAATCCGAAAACAACTTCTCGCCATTGCGAAACACTGTAACATCCAACATCATTCTCTTGTCAAAAATGTAATCGCCCTGGGTAGCGTTTAAAATCATTTCTATACTGGATTCGTCGAGTTCTGCAAGGAAGCCCTTCTTACCTTTGTTTATTCCTATAACAGCTTTCCCGCATGGCGCTGCAGCACGTACGACATGCATAACAGTTCCGTCCCCGCCGATTGCTACT
>CALXCS010000083.1 GCA_944386875.1 uncultured Oscillospiraceae bacterium | reverse complement strand
ATGGGCATGATCACCCCTGTTGTAATCACAGTATACGCTGACCGCAGCTTTACCTTTATAACCAAGTCTGCTCCCGCCGCAGTGCTTCTCAAGAAAGCTGCTGGTATTGAGAAGGGCTCCGGAGTTCCTCAGAGGGACAAGGTTGCAAAGATCTCTAAAGAAGAGGTCCGCAAAATCGCAGAGACAAAGATGAACGATCTGAACGCCGGCAGTATTGAAGCTGCCATGAGCATGATCGCCGGTACAGCCCGCAGCATGGGCATCGTTGTAGAGGAGGACTAAGGCCATGTTTAGAGGAAAGAATTATAAAGAGAGCGCAAAACTCATCGATCGGTCTGTCTCCTACGATCCTGCCGAGGCGTTTGAGCTTGTTACAAAGGCCTCAAAGGCAAAATTTGATGAAACTGTAGAACTCCATGTTAAGTTGGGTGTTGACTCACGTCACGCTGACCAGCAGGTCCGCGGCGCTGTCGTTCTCCCCCACGGAACAGGTAAGACCCGCAAGGTTCTTGTATTCTGCAAAGAGGAGCGTCAGCAGGAAGCACTTGACGCCGGTGCTGATTATGTAGGCGGAATGGATATGGTTGAGCGTATCCAGAAGGAAAACTTCTTTGACTTTGACGTTGTTATTGCTACACCAGACATGATGGGTACTGTGGGCCGTCTCGGTAGGGTCCTGGGTCCCAAGGGCCTTATGCCCTCTCCAAAAGCCGGTACTGTCACTCCAAATATTGCTCAGGCAGTCAGTGAAGTAAAGGCCGGTAAGATTGAGTACCGTCTTGACAGGACAAACATCATTCACTGCCCAATCGGCAAAGTCAGTTTTGGTGTTGAAAAACTCACTGAAAACTATAACACCCTTATTGACGCAATCGTTAGGGCAAAGCCCGCCGCAGCTAAGGGACAGTATATCAGAAGCTGTGTTACAGCTTCTACCATGGGTCCTGGCGTTAAAATAAACGCTCAGAAGCAGGCTTAACAAATTAATTTAATATCTTTATCTTTTTCAGGTCAGCATGGCAAATTGCCGTGCTGACCTGTTTTTTCATTAAGCCTTATGCGGCGCATGTAAAATAGTAATATCCCAAAATTTTACTGTTGCTACCTGTTGCGACTATTTTTTCACAAACATAGATATAAAATCGACGTATATCATGATGCGAAAGGACGTTTATCGTGACAGGAAGACAAATACCTCTTATTACAGGCTTTGTGGACAAGCTGAAAAAGCTCGATGCTTACATACCAATCGAACTGGCTCTGAGATTTTCAATGGCATTCTTATTGGCGAGGGCCAGAATATTTTCTGATTTCTGTCCCTTCGGCATAGGCTTTACTGCCGCTGCCCCATCAGGCGTAGCTGGTATTGTAACCATAGCAGGTTCAATAATCGGCAGTCTCAGCAGCCTGGATATATTCTGGTCTGTGAAGTATATCTCTATTGCTGTCGTAATACGTGCTGCCATACGCATTTTCAGGGGAACCGGCGCAGGCCAACTGGATATATTTCCATCTGCCGTAGCGTTGCTGTCTACAGCCTGCATTGGAGCTGTATACGCCGCAGACACAGGTTGGTTGTTAACTCCAACTGTAATATACGTAGTCGAATCATTTCTGGCAGGCGGATGTGCTTTTTTCTACAACGTAGCTCTCTCCCCATGGGAAGAATCCTCATCAGGGAAGTACGGCAGGGTATGCCACACTATAGGCTCGGTTATTCTGATATCGACTATTCTTATGTCCTTAAGCACATATGTGCTCTTTGGTGTAGTCTCCATAGGACGTTTTGCCGGTGTTTTAGTTATGATGTTCGCCACATATCGCGGCGGCATAGGAGCAGGCTGTGCCATCTCCACCTGTATAGGCGCAGCAATGGATCTGTCAAGCGGCTCCGTTCCGTTCTTTACAATGGCTTACGCATTTAGCGCCATGATATCGGGTATATTTTCAAAAAGCGGCAGGCTTTTGTTCCTCCTTTCATATATTGCGGCTAACGCAATCGCTGTCATTTGGACATGGTTTGATTTTATAATGCTTCCGTCACTTTATGAAACTTTTGCCGCTTCTATAATATTTATGCTTATTCCTGACCAGGCAATGACACGTGTAAGTGCCCTTTTCCCCGCTAACCTGTCAGGTTTCGGATTTCTAAAGGCGCGCGAATACACAAGAGACCGAGTTGAACTCGCTTCCGAAGCCTTTCATCAGCTTTACAAAACCGTAAAGGACAACTGTGGGGAGGGTACTTGTGACAACATAGCCTCTGTCTTCGATAGGGCGTCTGAGCTCGTATGCCTCTCATGCCCGCGTTCTTCCAAGTGTTGGCAGCAGGACTATTCTGATACTGTAGACATAATGAATAACATAACCCCTCTGCTCATGAAAAACGGTGCCGTCTCTGTGGGTGATTTCCCATCCAGGTTCTCAGACAGCTGTCAGCGTCTCCCTCAGCTCACGGCTGCAATAAACGCCGAGACACGCACCTTCCTTTGCCGCAGGCAATACATCAACCGATTGTATGAAAGCCGAGGAGCGGCATATAATCAATATAATGATATATCTGCAGTACTGCACGGCCTGTCCCTGGAGTTGGGAAGCGAAGTTGTTGTAGAGCCGTCTCTTGAGAAGAAACTTCAAAAATACCTGCGCGGTTTGAATATTGACGCCTCCACAGCTGTATTTCGTGTAAAAGGCGGACGATTAAGAGCAGAAATCCGAGGCAATAGCCTTTCCGACCTGCGGCGCGATAAAGAGTACCTGGACAAGCTGTCCGCTGTCTTGGGTACCAGACTGTGCACATCAGAAAACAGAATTGATCAGGACAGGATGGTACTTCTTGAAGCGGAACCGCTGATGGTAAGCATAGGTTCCGGCACAATGAAAAAAGCCGGAGAAGCCGTAAGCGGCGACAGCACTTTGTATTTCAGAACTGATGAGGGTTATCTTTTCACCCTTCTGTCTGATGGTATGGGAAGCGGACAGGAGGCGGCGGCATTAAGCCGCAGTACCTCCTCCATTCTTGAGAGTTTCCTAAAGGCAGGTATCTCCCCAGAGCTCACCTTACATATACTCTCCGACCTTATGCTTCTTAAAAGCGATGATGATATATCCAGCGCCACTATAGATCTTTTATGTCTCAACATGTTCTCCGGAGAGGCAAGAATTTTTAAGTGCGGCGCAGCGCCTTCATATATAAAAAAGGGAACTTCAGTTCGCAAGCTTTTTCCCGTTACGTCAGTATCATCCCTTTCGTCCAATTTCTCTTCGCCCAAGTTAAAACTGCTCCCCGGAACTTTTGCCATTATGGTATCCGACGGCGTAATCACCGGCGGTGACAAATGGCTGCGGGATACTATTTCCCTGTATCAGGGTGATGACCCTAAGGAGCTTGCAAAATCGATTATAGCCAATGCAAAGGAGATGTCAGACGGGACAGATGACATTACCGTTATAGTAATAAAAACAGATGAACGGCCTTAGCCTTTCTTTCCTGCAATATGTATATCTTTCCCAAAGTAGGGGTACACTGGAAGCAGATGGTTTTCAGGGGTGGTTTTGCAATGGTCAAAGGAATAGCAAAAAGGGTCGTAGTCGTAAAATCTCCTGACCCTCGTATATTTGACGAGGCGATCTTTATCGTCAAGGAAGATGCATCTAAAAAGAGCGGCGTTACAAATCAGGAAATACTCCGTCAAGCTCAGGGTATAGCAGAAAATTATATTAGGTCCCAAAAAGTCAGGCGGCATTGGCCTAGACTATCGCCGGCGGTCTATGCCATTTTCGGCGCTTGTGCAACTGGACTTGCATGGGTTCTGACAGCATTTATGCTTTGATCTTCCGCATAAAACTTTTACCTTTATTCACACAGCAATGTCTTATA
>CALXCS010000082.1 GCA_944386875.1 uncultured Oscillospiraceae bacterium | reverse complement strand
TGTCCAGTACGGTATCGCCGTCAAATGTCATGGACACGTCCTTAAGACGAATGAGCTCTTTTGACATTATCCTCCCCCTCATTTCACCGAATAATTAAGGCCTTTTACAGGACCAGGACTTAAATATACATATTCCTTACTGAAAAGTCAATGTGTATTCATGTTAAATAAAATAATTTTTCGACGAATTCAGGCAAAACCGCTGTAAATTCCCTTCCGTTTAAATAGTCCAGTAACCCTGCGCTGCTTTTAAAAGAGAAACGGAGCTTATATGAGCAGAGGGCCTGGCCTGGGATATTCAGACCCTGAGGCAAATTCCTGCTGCCGTATTTTCCGTCGCCAACCAAGGGATGGCCGACTGAGGAGAACTGTGCGCGTATTTGGTGCGTGCGTCCGGTTAAGAGTTCACATTCCAGCAGAGACATCCCATTTGAGACTTTCAGAGTCTTGTAGCGCGTGATTGCTGTCTTTGCCCCGCGCTCGGGGGTTGTACGCACATACACACGGTTCAGCTTTGCGTCCTTGAAGATATAGCTGCGCAGTTCTCCGGAAGGAGGGGACAATTTTCCCCAGACTGCTGCAAGATATACTTTGTCTATCTCTCTTGCACGTATTTTATCGTCGATTATCCGCAACGAGGGGGCGTTCTTGGCGGCGATCACTATTCCGCCGGTGTTCCTGTCGATCCTGTTGCAGAGGGCAGGGGAAAAAGAATTTTCATCCTTTGGATTCCACTGGCCGCTTTTATAGAGATATGCCTTTATATTTGAAATAAGCGTGTTGTAGTCCCACTCTCCTGCAGAGTGGCAGAGGACTCCTGCCTTCTTATCAGCCAGCAGTATATTGTCATCTTCGTATATTATGTCAACTTTGGGGGTGTTAATTTTCAAATACGCATTATCTTCGGTGGGGCGCTGGAAAAACTCGTCGTTTATATATAGCTGCACTACGTCTCCTGCTGCCAGACGGAAATCCCTTTTCGAGCCTTTTCCATTGACTTTAATACGTTTTAGACGGATATATTTTTGCAGAAGGGACTCAGGAAGGAGTGGAACTGCCTTGCTCACGAACCTGTCGAGCCTCTGGCCGTCGTCATTTTTGTTTATTATGAGTTCCTTCATATTGACCTGCCTTAATACAATCATTTTCGCTGTAATTATACCATTAAACAGCCTATGTAGCAACGAAACTAGCAAGCGGGAGACAAAAAATAGTTCCGCTGAATATATTTTTTAAAATTATGCTTGCATTTTTCCGTTCTGTCTGGTATTATAATCTAGCTCTTTAATTCAAGGCAAGGAGGTGCAGCAGATGGCAAAGTGTGAGTTTTGCGGTAAGGGTGTTACTTTCGGCATTAAGGTTAGCCATTCCCATAGGCGTTCCAACCGTGCCTGGAAGCCAAATGTTAAGCGCGTGAAGGCGGTTGTTGACGGAACTAATCGTCACGTCTATGTCTGTACCAGGTGCCTCCGCAGCGGAAAAGTTACCCGCGCTGTGTAAGCCTGCAAATACCGTACGAAATCTCCGCAGCGTCGCTGCGGAGATTTTTTAATATTGAAAGAAAAGGATTTTTAAAATTAAAAGGAAAGCAACAATGAGAAAAGTGTATATGCTTTTATTAGGTGTGAGTATTTTACTGATTGTATGGGGAGCAGTTGATTTTTTCAACTATTTCACCATCGGAACGGAACTTTTAACAATATATGATGATGTGGATAGCGTGACTCGCCTGGTCAATAATGCCTTAATCGGCGGGATCATAAAAATTGGATTGGGGGCAATACTTGCCGGTGTAGCCCTGTTCACAATGAAGAGAGCAAAATGATTACAAAGACATTATATCTTATCGGCGGACCTATGGGTATAGGAAAGACCTCGGTGTCAAACCACCTTAAAAAGATTCTGCCAGACAGCGTATTCCTTGATGGAGATTGGTGCTGGGATGCGCATCCGTTTAAAGTAACGGAAGAGACAAAAGTAATGGTCCTGAAAAATATACAGTTCCTGCTGAACAGTTTTATAGGGTGTTCAGCTTATAAAAACATAGTTTTCTGCTGGGTTATGCACATGCAGGAGATAATCGATGATATACTCTCAAAACTGGATTTGTCACGCTGCAGGGTGATAAATGTGTCACTTATATCCAGCGCAGAAACACTGCGCGGCAGGATTTGGAAGGATATTTCTGAGGGAGTGCGCAGCGGCGATGCGATGCAAAAAAGTCTTAACTATCTGCCGCTGTATGGACGGCTTGATACGGTAAAAATTGATACCGACGGCAAGACGGCAGATGAAGTTGCGAAGGAAATAGCGCAACTGGCTTATTAATGCAACAGAGGCTGCGGTAAAATGGAGAATATCTGACGGTCTTTTAAGCGCTGGATTGGAGGGTAAGATTATGAAGGGGAGAATAGTTGTAGTTACCGGCCCGCCTGGGACGGGAAAAACCACGGTGTCAAATATTGTGGCTGAAAACATCATTTTTAGACAGACTGTAAATATGGCTACTGACGACTTCTACCATTATCTGCGAAATGGAGCTATACCACCGTTTGAGGAGGGGGCGGATAGGCAGAACCTTGTGGTTATTGAGGCTTTTTTGGAGGCTGCCAAGCGTTTTGCCAGAGGCGGATATACTGTTATCGTAGATGGGATAATCGGCCCATGGTTTTTAAATCCCTGGTTAAAAGCTGCAGAAGAAGGATATGAAATATACTATATAGTCCTGCGGGCGGAGAAAGAGGAGACGCTAAAACGGGCAACAGGGAGGACAAAGCTGGACAGAAAGACTAATGTACAGCTTGTGGAGACCATGTGGGAACAGTTTTCCGGACTGGGTCAATACGAGCAGAATGTTTTGGACACAACATTACTGACCCCAGAGGGCGCAGCAGAAAAAATAGCTGATATGATTGACAAGGGGCAGTACCTGCTTGCGTAGATGAGAGATATTAAGAGATATACAGATATAAAACACTACTGATTTAATACGGGTATATTAAGAGTTTTACAGAGAAGCGACATTGCTCCCTGCTGCTTAGCGCTGCAAGCAGGGGGATTGTCATAGCAGAAATATAGTGATAGCGAAGTTGGGAGGTGGCGGCGATAGGGTGCCTGGGAAATGTACTGTGGTTCCTGTTCTGCGGATTGTGGCAGGGGTTGGCCTGGACGCTAGATGGTGTATTTTGGTGTATAACTATAGTTGGAATACCGATTGGACTGCAGTGCTTTAAGCTTGCATCCCTTGTTTTCTTTCCTTTTGGCAAAGAGGTATATTACGAAGGCGGAGCTGCGTCGGCAATTGCCAACGTGTTTTGGGTGATATTCGGAGGTATTCCCCTGGCTCTGTCGGCTGTCCTGAACGGGCTGGTGCTTTGTATAACTATTATAGGCATACCTTTTGGACTGCAGTGTTTTAAATTTGCAAAGCTAGCCCTTACGCCTTTTTCGGAGCAAGGGTGGAGTAGCACCGGAATATGTATGCGGAAACAAACTACCGGAGGCGATGTATAAAGCCTCCGGTAGTCAATTATAAGCGAAAAATTACTGCAAAGTCGGCAGTCACAAGTAGCCCTAAGCGTTTTCCCCGCGCTGCCGTATAGCAAGCCGGATTGGAGTGCCCTCCAGACCAAATACACTGCGCAGCTGGTTCTCAATATATCTCTGATATGAAAAGTGGAATAGTTCGGAATTATTGCAGAATACAACAAAAGAGGGGGGCTTAATGCCGGTTTGAGTCATATAGAATATCTTCAGCCTCTTGCCCTTGTCGCTGGGAGGCTGCACTCTGGCCTGAGCGTCGGCCAGAACATTGTTGAGCATACCGGTGGTAATGCGCATGCTGCTCTGCTCGTTTACAAAATTAACAAGTTCAAATATCCTGTCCACCCTCTGACCTGTCAGGGCGGAGACAAATAGAATAGGCGCATACGACATAAAGGAGAGATCGCGCTGTATGGACTCTCTCATTTTGTCCATTGTCTTTGTCTCTTTTTCTACCAGATCCCACTTGTTTACAAGTATTATGCTGGCCTTGCCGGCCTCGTGTGCCATACCTGCAACCTTAGTATCTTGCTCGGTTACTCCATCACGGGCGTCTATCATTATCAGACAGACGTCGGCTCTGTCAATGGCCATCTGAGCCCTGAGAACAGAGTACTTTTCGACTTTATCCTCGACTCTTGAGCGGCGGCGCATACCGGCTGTGTCAATCAATATATATTTTCCGTATTCATTTGAAAAAGGTGTGTCTACTGCGTCTCTGGTTGTACCTGCTATATCGGAGACAATAACCCTCTCCTGACCCAGGATGCGGTTGACGATAGAAGATTTCCCCACGTTCGGTTTGCCAATAAAGGCGATTTTAACAGCGTCGTCATCCTGGACGGCCTCATCTTCGGCAGGAAAGTATTTCATACATGCGTCCAAAAGGTCTCCGGTGCCGTGGCCGTGGACTGCCGACACTGCGATTGGATCGCCAAGCCCGAGAGAGTAGAACTCATATATTCCAGGATCCACAGTTCCAACGGAATCCATTTTATTGACTGCCAGGACTATCGGCTTTCCGGAGCGCAGAAGCATGGTAGCAACATCTTTATCGGCGGCTGTGACGCCTGTGGCGACATCTCCCACAAATATAATAACGTCTGCTGAGTCCACCGCAGCGAGAGCCTGGCTGCGCATAAACTCCAGTATCTGGTTGTCGGTTTTCGGCTCAATGCCGCCTGTGTCAATAAGGTCAAAGGTACGTCCAGCCCACTCACACTCGGCGTAAAGCCTGTCCCTGGTGACTCCGGGAGTATCTTCAACTATAGAGAGCCGCCTGCCGACAAGTCTGTTGAACAACATGGACTTTCCCACATTGGGCCTGCCCACTATGGCAACCAAGGGTTTTGACATAATATCCCTCCTAATCCATCATAGCGTCCAATAAGACGCCGCCGTCATTTTCTATGGGTATAACAGGTACACCTAACTCTGACGCAACTTCGTCCAATGTGATGTCGTCCAAAAAAATCCCGCCGCCGTCACGGAGCATTCTATTCGTAATATATACGTGTTTTCCCAGGTCACGCCCTCTGAGCTGGGCGATAAGATCACTGCCGGTTATAAGCCCTGCGACATCTACGCTGTGCCCAAAAAAATCGTTAACAATAGGGTATACGCGCCCGTCAATTTCAGGAAAACGCTTTCTTGCCATGTCGAGGAGCTCTTTAATGGTTCCTGCGGCAGATACACCGGTAGCGATGGAAAAAGGCGTTCCTGCAGCGGGACCTTCAACTGAGTCGAGGGCGTCCTGGAATTCAGATATCAGCAGACGTATGAGGCCAACCCCATTTTCCAACTGTGGGTAACCCTCATAGAAATTTTCTTCAGGTATTGGTAGACCTGCTTTCAGGTATAACTCGTCTGAACAGAAGAATATGCGGCTCCCGTATTTCTGAAGATATATTTCAGACTGCTTTTCTACCAGACGGGTCGTCTCAACGGCTTTTTCACGGCTAAAAGGCGTAAGAGGGTATAAGCCCTGCCTGTGCCGAGTGAGACCAACTGGTATCACAGACACGCTGTGCATTGAGGGGTAAAGGGCAGCAAGCTGTTCCATTGTACGGAGAAGTTCATTGCCGTCGTTGATGCCGGGGCAGCAGACTATCTGGCAATTCATCTCAATACCGGCTTTTGCAAAACGACGTATTGCGTCAATGCCGCGCCCTGCATTCTTGTTGCCAAGCATCGTACACCTAAGGTCTGGATCCATTGTGTGGACAGATATATTTATTGGGCTTATCTTCAAGTCTATTACCCGCTGAATGGCGCGCTCGGACATATTTGTAAGTGTGACGTAGCTGCCTGTCAAAAAAGACAGGCGGACATCATCGTCTTTAAAGTATAGGGTTTTCCGCATCCCTGAGGGAAGCTGATCGACGAAACAGAATATGCAATTATTGGCGCATGACCTGGGTGAGTCCATAAGGTAGTCTTCAAACTCCAGCCCTGCATCCTCACCTTCGTCTTTTAAAAGTTCCAAAATCTCACGGTTTCCGTCCCTATGCTGGACCAAAAAAGAGGGATCGGCATCGTAGGAGTAGTACATGTAGTCAAGTACATCGGAAATAGAGTGCCCATTTATTTCAAGGAGAGCATCGCCTGGAATTATACCGGCGTCAAAAGCGGCGCTGCCTTCATCAACATGGCTCACCGTATTGAGCATATTGCTGCCTCCGTTCATAAGAATGATAATAAAAAACGGCGGGAATTCCCGCCGTTTTTCAGGTTCCGTTTATTTGCTCTCCACAGAGACGACGTCACGCCCGTTATAAGAGCCGCAGGCTTTGCAAGCCCTGTGGGGCAGACGGAGTTCGCCGCACTTGGGACAAGCAACGAGACCGGGAACAGCCAGCTTCCAGTTGGAGCCACGCCTCTTGTCTCTTCTTGCTTTTGAAACCTTCCCCTTTGGTACTGCCATAATGACACCTCCTGTTATTTATCGTTCTCCAGGAGCTGCCCTAAGACAGCCAGCCTGGGGTCGCGGTCTTCCCTGCAATCGCAGGGGCCATCATTTAAATCTTTGCCGCATTTGGGACAAAGCCCTTTGCAGTCAGGTTTGCACAACTGGCGCTGCTCCATATTTAGAACCAAGGCTGTGCCCGCAATCTCCCACATATCTGCAAAGCCATTGTCAAGCAGATAATAATCTGTATTATCCTGATCCTGAAGCTCATTGGCCAACAGGGAATAGATTTTGAGAGCCAGATGCTTTGGAAATTCTTTGAGACATCTGGAGCAAACACATGTCATATCTGTTGAAAGATGACCTTCCAAAACCAGGACACCGGCACGGTTTTCCACCTGACCGGTCACATGGAGCGGGGCCAGGAATTCCTTCACAGAATCAAAATGGAGTTTGCTCAAGTCCATTTCCATATCAAATGGAACAATGCCCCCGGGTATGTTTATGATAGTTCTTAAATCAAGAAGCATATAGAGAACATCTCCTGCGCCTGATAGTTGCGCTAAAGTATTATAATTTAATTGAACGCCGATGTCAACTATTATTTCAATCTATACTTTAAATAAAAATGCGAGTTTTGATCTGAATGAAATTGAGGAAACAGATAGTATTTGCCAAAGAATAAGAGCCGTGGTAAAATATTTAAAAGGGACAGGAGATACAGTTCCTTTATTCGCAGGTATGCTTAATGACAGCGCTTTTGCATTTTTAGCAATTAGCACTATCAAATTGACCAAAAACACTTGCCAAAATCGCTGTTTTTGATTAATATTTTGTATATGATAAATGCGGCGGCAGCGCCGTAATATGGAGGTGCAGCGTAAATGGAACCAGAGAACGGGATGTTATTAAAGAGCCTTGTCGAGGAGATTGGCCTGCAAGTAGTGTATAAATCAACAGATTACGACAGAGTGGTGATTTCAAGCCAGGTTATTAACCGCCCCGGTCTTCAGCTTACCGGTTTTTATGACCATTTTACGGCAAACCGATTACAAATAATTGGAATAATTGAGGATGCGTATCTCCATGAGTTCCCAGAAGAAGTAAGACAGCAGAAGTTTTACGATCTAATGGAGAGCGGAATACCGGCGCTTATCATAGCCCATGATGTTGAGACCATGCCTGAGTGTGTTGTTGCCGCGCAGAAATATGATGTTACGCTTTTGAAATCAGGTAAGGATACTTCTGAAATAATAGTAACAATGATGACCAGGCTTAACAATGCCCTTGCCCCGAAGATTATGCGCCACGGTGTATTTGTTGAAGTCTATGGTGAAGGACTGCTTATAATCGGCGAGAGCGGCATGGGAAAAAGCGAGACGGCGCTTGAACTGATAAAGAGGGGACACCGCCTGATTTCTGATGATGCTGTCAACATAAAGAAGATCAACTCATCTACTCTTATGGGAACTGCTCCGGATCTTATACGCAACTATATTGAACTGAGAGGCATAGGAGTAGTCGATGTACGCCATATTTTTGGAAACGGCTCAGTGAAGATGGGTGAGAAGATCGACCTTGTTGTGAGGCTGGAGACATGGAAACAGGATGCAACATATGATAGATTGGGGAATAATACACAGTACATTGACATATTGGGAGTCAAACTCCCGTATTTGACTGTACCGGTAACGCCTGGAAGGAACCTGGCTGTAATATTGGAAGTGGCTGCCATGAACAACAGGCAGAAACGCATGGGCTACGACTCCGCCAGAGACTTTTCTGAGAGGCTTGATCAGTATTTTGACGCTTTGGAAGAGGGCTGACAATGGATAGTTTTGTCCCACTTATGAAAGAGGCTGCCGAAAAGTGCCCGGGTATGTGCATACTTGAAAATATACAGATGAGGGATTATACCACTTTTAAGATAGGCGGTCCGGTGAGGCTGATGGCATTTCCGGAGAAGATAGGGCAGCTGGAGCAGTTTGTCCAGCTGTGTAGTTGCTACGGTATTCAGCGGCTGATTATAGGAAACGGGTCTAACCTGCTTATTTCTGACAGGGAACATGATATGGCGGTTATAAATATGTGCCGCATGGACAAAGTGGAGATAACCGGCACGACTATTACTGCAGGAGCAGGGGCAAAACTTTCAAAGATTGCTGCGTGTGCGCAGAAAAACGGACTTTCCGGCTTTGAATTCGCCTCGGGTATACCAGGCACCATGGGCGGCGCGGTCATAATGAACGCCGGCGCCTATGGGGGAGAGATTAAGGACGTGGCTGTTAGCGTGGATGTGCTGGAAGGCGGCCTGGTAATAAAATCCTTAAGTAATATTGAATGTGGCTTCGGCTACAGACAGAGCAGATTCAGCGGGGACGACATTATTCTCTCTGCCGTAATCCGGCTAAAACACGGTGAGCCTGAGGAGATACGGCAGAAAATGGAGGAACTGGCGTCCAGACGAAGGGAGAAGCAGCCGACAGCGATGCCATCTGCCGGAAGCACATTTAAAAGGCCGGAGAAGGGATACGCCGCTGCCCTTATTGAAGAGTCAGGACTTAAAGGATTTGCCATTGGCGGAGCCAGGGTATCGGAAAAGCACGCCGGATTTATAGTCAATACAGGTGGGGCTTCTTTTGATGATGTCCTGAATTTGATAGATTATGTACAGAAAACTGTTTTAAGCAAAACAGGGGTGACCTTATCCCCAGAGGTAAAGATAATCCGCTAAAGAAAGAGATGACAGGCTGTGGAGATACTTATAATATCGGGGCTTTCAGGGGCTGGAAAAAGCCGTGTTGCTGCGGCGCTGGAGGATTTGGACTTTTACTGCGTAGACAACATGCCTGTATCGTTAATACCAAAGTTTGCCGAGCTCTGTACCGCCACAAGGGGACGGTATGACAGGGTTGCCCTTGTCACAGACGTCAGGAGCAGGGAGAGCTTTGACGAGCTGTTTGAAGCGCTTGATGAACTGATGGCGCTTGGCTTTGAATACAAGATACTCTATGTTGACGCGACTGTAGAGACAATTGTCAAACGCTACAAGGAGACGCGCCGTAGGCATCCTCTGGACGGGGAGAGCGGCGGCCTTGAGCAGGCCGTTAGGAAAGAGATAAAGATACTAGAACCGGTCAGAAGACGGGCAGACTACACTATTGATACATCTGGACTTACCTTGGGAAGACTCCAAAGGACGCTTTTCAGAATGTTTGGAGCCGGCGGAGAAGATGGGATGCGGGTAAGCGTAATGTCTTTCGGATTCAAATACGGCATACCTATTGAGGCTGATATAGTGTTTGATGTGCGCTTCCTGCCTAATCCGTTTTATGTACCGGAGCTGATGGGAAAAAGCGGCCTTGAGAAAGACGTTGCCGACTACGTCCTCAGCTCTGAACAGGCCAACAGGTTTATGGAGAAGCTGCTTGACCTTATCGACTTTCTGCTTCCCAACTATGAGGAGGAAGGGAAGACATCACTTACAATATGTATTGGGTGTACGGGAGGACGCCATAGATCGGTGGCAGTAACAGAGTCTCTTGCAAAGTATTTGGCGGATAAAGGGCATGAGACGGAGTGTATACACAGAGATATAGATAAGGTCTGAGCTGAGAATAGACGATCGGAACTTGCTAAGGAGGGAAGGCACCTTGTCGTTTTCGTCGGAAGTCAAGGCTGAACTCTGCCGCTCTGACATAGGGACTAGAGCGTGTGCAGTTGCGGAATGTTATGGAGTATTGCTTTTTTGCAATATGTTTACCGCCAATGAGGTAAGGATAATTACAGGATCTGATGACTTTGCGGCTAGGTTGCCCAAACTTTTTGGGAAAGCCTTTGATATAGCCTTTGATGTGCTGCCTTCACAGGTGGATGGCGGGAGACACATATTTTCAGTTAAAGATACTGTAAAAATATCAAAAATGCTGGAGGCTTTTGGATATGACATGAAAGGCGTAGTGGCACACCATGTCAACCTTGGAATTCTGGAGGAAGATGCCTGCCGAGAGAGTTTTATCCGCGGAGCTTTTCTGGCAGGCGGCAGCATAACAGACCCTGAGAAAAGGTATCATCTTGAATTTGTTACCGACCATTACATGGTAAGCCGTGAAATAACCGCGCTTTTTGTCGATATGGGATTTGAACCAAAGTGCGTAGTTCGCGGCGGCAACTATATAATGTATTTTAAGCAGAGCTCTGTAATTGAAGATTTACTCACCACCATAGGCGCGCCTGTCGCAGCTATGGGCGTGATGTCTGCAAAAATAGAAAAAGACATGACAAACACAGTGAACAGGAAGGTTAACTGTGATACGGCAAACGTCACAAAGACGGTTGAGGCATCGGCTGCACAGATGGCGGCAATAAAAAAACTCAGAGAATATATGGCGTTTGACGAGTTGCCCGCAAGGCTTAGAGAGACAGCTCAGCTACGGGAGAAATATCCAGAGCTGGCGCTTTCTGAACTTGCCAGAGTGGCGGTACCTCCTGTGACCAAATCCTGCCTTAATCACCGTTTAAGAAAACTTGTGGAGATATCTGCAAAGCTGGACAGATAATGCGCGGGCCAGTGTCCGCGCATTATCTGTTTTAACCTAAATTGGATTGGGAGATATATAATGGCATTTACACATCTTCATGTACACAGTGAATACAGCCTCCTTGACGGCGCCTGCAGAATAAAAGACCTGCCTGCAAGAGCAAAGGAGATGGGGCAGACGTCGCTGGCCATTACAGATCACGGAGCTATGTATGGCGCTGTGGCCTTTTATAAAGAGTGCTTGAAAGAGGGAATAAAGCCGATTATTGGCTGCGAGGTATATGTGGCGCCCAGAACCAGGTTCCAAAAAGAGCATGGCGCTGACAGCGAACGATATCACCTGATTTTACTGTGTAAAAATGAGACGGGATATAAAAATCTGTGTTATATGGTAAGCATGGCCTTTGCAGAGGGGTTCTACATGAAGCCAAGAGTCGACATGGATTTGCTGAGAGAACACTCAGACGGATTAATAGCCCTGTCGGCGTGTATACAGGGGATTGTACCGAAACTCATAATCGACGGCAGATACGACGAGGCTAAAAGAAAAGCTCTGGAGATGCGCGACATTTTTGGAGAGGAAAATTATTATCTCGAACTGCAGGATCACGGAATACCAGAGGAAAGAGTCGCTGCCAACGGACTTATAAAGCTGAGCCAGGAGACTGGTATTCCGCTTGTAGTGACCAATGACGCCCACTACTTGAGAAGGTCTGACGCACAGGCACAGGATGTGCTTATGTGTATTCAGACGGGAAAGACTGTGGAAGAAGAGGACAGAATGAAATTCCACGGCAGCGAGCTCTATCTTAAGACTGAGGCAGAGATGCGCACGCTCTTTCCAAACGTACCGGAAGCTGCCGATAATACTGTGAAAATAGCGGAGATGTGTAATCTGGAATTTGAATTCGGACACTACCACCTGCCGCGCTTTGACGTGCCTGACGGGTATGATGCAGAAGGATACTTGCGAAAGCTGTGCCTTGAGGGAATTGAACATCGGTATCAGGATAAGAGCCAGGTTATGGGGCAGCTGGAGTATGAGCTTGACATGATTAACAAGATGGGCTTTACCGATTATTTTCTGATTGTGGCTGATTTCGTGAGGTATGCCAAGAGGGAAGGCATACCGGTGGGCCCGGGACGTGGCTCCGCTGCTGGGAGCATAGTGTCGTACTGCCTGGGTATAACAGACGTTGACCCGATAAAATATAACCTCTATTTTGAGCGCTTTTTAAATCCTGAACGTGTGTCAATGCCGGATATTGATATGGATTTCTGCGAGCGCCGCAGAGGTGAAGTGGTCGATTATGTGAAGAGAAAATATGGGGAAGATAGGGTAGCTCAGATAATAACATTCAATACGCTTAAAGCAAAAAATGCGGTTAGAAGCGTATCGAAGGCCATGGGACTTACCTTCCAGGAGGAGAATGAACTTGCCAAGGCAATTCCAAATGTGCTGAATATGAAGCTGTCAGCAGCCCTGTCTGCTTCAAAGCAGCTGAAGCAGATGTATGATGGCGATGAGCGCATAAAGCGTGTGATAGATACCGCAATGGCACTAGAGGATATGCCAAAGGACTCTGGCACACACGCCGCAGGCATAGTTATTACCCGCGATCCGGTGTATACTTATGTGCCACTGGCACTTTCTAAAAAGGATAATACAATAGCCACCCAATATACAATGACGACGCTTGAGGAACTGGGGCTCCTTAAGATGGATTTTCTCGGGCTTCGGAACCTTACGATTATTGATGACGCTGTAAAAGACATTCGGCGTACAGTCCCAGACTTTGATATTAAAACCATTCCGGATGACGATCAGGAAGTATATGATATGCTCTCTGCAGGCAGGACAAGCGGGGTTTTTCAACTGGAGAGCACTGGCATGACGGGGGTTTGCACCGGCCTTAGGCCAAAGAGTATTGAAGATATAACAGCTGTGATCGCACTCTATAGGCCGGGGCCGATGGACTCAATACCCAGGTTTATTGAGGCTGCCTCTAACCCTGAAAAGATTACCTATAAACACCCGCTTCTTGAGCCTATTCTCAACATCACTTACGGATGCATAGTATATCAGGAGCAGGTTATAGAGATATTCCGCAGGCTGGGAGGATTTTCTCTGGGCCAGGCTGACATGATAAGACGCGCCATGTCCAAGAAAAAGCAGGCGGAAATAATCAAGGAGAGAGATACTTTTATAAATGGCGACCCAGCCAGGGATATTCCCGGAGCGGTTAAGAACGGTGTCCCAGCTGAGATTGCAGGGAGCATTTACGATGAGATACTGGACTTTGCAAATTACGCTTTTAATAAAGCTCATGCTGTCAGCTACGCCATTGTTGCGTATGAGACAGCGTACCTGAAATGCCACTATCCACGCCAATATATGGCGGCACTTATGAGCTCAGTGCTGGATCAGCCGGAAAAGGTGTCTGAATATACGGCAGAGTGTTCTCAGCTGGGGATAAAGCTGCTGCCTCCGAATATAAACAAGTCGGAGAACAGATTCACAGTTGAAGGAAACAATATAAGATACGGACTGGTAGCTGTAAAAAATATTGGCGGCAAGTTTATAGAGAATGTGATGGAACAGCGAGCCCAGGGTGGAGAATTTACCACTTTTTTTGACTTCTGCGAGCGGATGTTCGGGGCGGATATGAATAGGCGCGCTGTTGAGAGCCTCATAAAATGCGGTGCATTTGACGGTTTGGGCGCAAATAGAAGACAGCTTATGGAGGTGTGCGGCTCTACAATTGACTCCATTGCCGATGCAAGACGTAAAAATGTAGAAGGGCAGATGGACCTGTTTGGAGGGTCAGATATTGACAATACGCCGCGGTTGGATATCAAACTGCCGGATCTTCCAGAGTATTCCCCAGGGGAAATGATGGCGATGGAGAGGGAGGTTACAGGACTTTTTCTGTCAGGACACCCTATGGATTCCTATAGAAGGGCAGCACGAAACCTGGGTGCTGTAACTATCGGCAGCATATTGTCTGACGCTGAAGACGAAGCGGAGGAACATAAATACACTGATGACCAGGAGCTGACGATTGCCGGTGTGGTGTCTACTGTAAAAATGAAGCCCACAAAAAATGGTTCAATTATGGCGTATATTACCCTGGATGACGGTACCGGTGCGATAGAAATACTTGCTTTTCAGAAGACGCTTGATAATGGCGGAGGATATGTAAGGGAGGGAGCCCTGCTGTGGATCAAGGGCCGTCTGTCTGTACGCGATGATAAGGACCCGCAGGTGGTGGCAAACATTATTCGCCCCCTCTCTGATGCGGATCCATATCCAGGGGAAGAGCAGCCGCGTGAGGGGAAACTTTATATAAGACTAAAAAGCCAGGAAGATCCTGCGTTTGATAGAATAAAATTAATTCTCACTATGTTCCCAGGGCATGACCAGCTTATTGTGTATTTTGAAAATACGAAGAAAAAGTTTGGCACCAGCTGCCTGATACATCGGGCTCTCATCAGAGAGCTTGAAGAGATGCTGGGAAAAGAAAATGTAGTTATAAAATAACGGCGCCTGCCAGAATGGAGATTTTTGATGGTTTGCGATAACATCCTTGAAGCAATAGGCCATACGCCTATGATAAGGCTTAACCGCATGGTGGAGCCTGGCTGGGCAGATGTGATAGTGAAATATGAGGGGCTGAACGTGGGCGGATCTATAAAGACAAGAACTGCTTACAATATGCTCCTTGATGCTAAAAAGAAAGGCATTATAGATGAAAATTCAATAATTGTGGAGCCAACAAGCGGAAATCAGGGCATTGGTCTGGCCTTGGTGGGGGCGGTGTGGGGATTAAAGACAATAATTATTATGCCAGATTCCGTCAGTGAAGAGAGAAGAAAAATTGTAAAACACTACGGTGCCCAAGTCCGCCTTATTCATGACGATGGGGATATTGGAAAAGCCATAGCCCAATGTTTGGAAGAGGCAATGCGGATGCAGAAGGAAGACCCGCGTGTCTTTGTCCCTCAGCAGTTTGAAAATCCCGCAAACCCGTTGGTTCATAAGCATCATACGGGCCTCGAAATACTTGAACAGGTGGCTGGACCGATAGACGGATTTTGTTCGGGAGTAGGTACAGGAGGAACATTATCCGGAATCGGGGAGACATTGAAGGCGCTGAATCCCAATATGGAGATTTGGGCTGTGGAACCGGAGAATGCTGCAATTCTTGCCGGCGGAACGGTGGGATCCCACATACAGATGGGAATCGGGGACGGACTTATACCCACGAATTTAAACCTTAATATCTACGATAACATATACATAGTGTCTGATGAAGAGGCTTTGGATACCGCAAGAAAGCTGGCGCGGCTGGAGGGTATTATGTGCGGTATATCCAGCGGGACGAATGTAGCGGCAGCGTTAAAACTTGCTGAGAAGCTGGGCAGCGGGAAGACTGTTGTCACAGTATTGCCTGATACAGCCGAGAGATATTTCTCCACCCCGTTGTTTGATGAATAAGGTATGTGCGGGCGCTTTTTGCCCGCACAAAATTTTTAAAAAAATTATAATTTTCCACAAAAAACTATTGACAAACTCGTTTAGATATAGTATAGTTTAACCATAAAGAAACAGGAGGGGAGTCCAATGTACAGGTAAGCCCGATCCGCTGAAAAGCATCTCAGGTTTACAAAGGTGAAAGCAGAAGCAGAAGCAGAAGCAGAAGCAGAAGCAGAAGCAGAAGCAGAAGCAGAAGCAGAAGCAGAAGCAGAAGCAGAAGCAGAAGCAGAAGC
>CALXCS010000081.1 GCA_944386875.1 uncultured Oscillospiraceae bacterium | reverse complement strand
CGAACACATTACCCACTTGGATAATGTAGTTCGGATTATCATTGTTTGGTCCGAGTGACTGGATTCGAACCAGCGGCCTCTTGAACCCCATTCAAGCGCGATACCAAACTTCGCCACACCCGGAAATACACCTTAAACAACGTGCTTAATGATATTAGCATAAGTTCTTTCATATTTCAAGAGGGAAAATGCTTTTCTCGATAAATTTCTTTTTGCCTATGATTTACAATTAACAGGCAGGCTGCACAATCAGGAAAGTTACAATTCCTTCAAATTAGTAACAAGGGAAGGCACTCGGGTTTACATAATAGGAGCATCGTGGGGAATTAACCACTAATTTTCCCTTAAAATTTGACAAAAGTGGGGCGTGGTGCTATAATGCGCGTGTATTAATTTGTAACTATTTGTAATGAATGGTTTGCACAGTATTTTGTCTAAAAAGGAGTGGTTTGGTGAAAGCATTTTATAAGGCCCAGGCCAAGTCTTCCATGCAGAAAAAATTATTGGTTGCTGCTTATCCAATAGTGATTATTGTCTGTGCGATCACTGTGATTTTCGCCGCGGTTTCCGGCAGCAGAGAGATAGATTATGTCATTACCGATGGTAACACAAACATAATGATCAGTTCCTACTCCCAGTCTCCTGAGTCCGTTCTCTCTGAAGCTGGTATAAAAGAGAACATCATTGATTACCAAGTTCACGACATGGGCGAATTTGTCCAAATTACAGTTTACAGGCCCATGACTGTTACTGTCGTATGCGACGGCCATACAACGCTCACTACGTTAGAAAGCGGAAGTGTTGCAGATGTACTTTCAAAGCTCAACATAGTCTTAGACAGCGATGACACCCTGTCCCACAGTCTTGAAGAGCAGGTCTATGACGGCATGGAGATCTCGGTCACCCGTGTTAATACCGAATATAAAACAGTTATAACTGAAATCCCCAACTCCACAAAGTATGTGGATAGTCCATATCTTCCATATGGTACAGACAAGGTTATTACTGAAGGTTCCTCAGGTTCTAAAGAAACTGTATACAAGGGAATTTACGTAGACGGTATACTTGAATCGTTTACTGTGGAAAGTCAGCAGATTACATCTGAGCCCATCGATGCAGTTATCGCCCATGGCACAAAAGGCTCCCCTGCCGATTTAGTGTCAGGCTCAGAAAATGATTATGTCAAAGCTTCATCTAGCACAACAGGAGGAGCCGCTGAGTCAGCTCAGTCAGAGGCTGTCATTAGCAATACGGATGCAGCATCTGAGAACTCAGTCAGTACATTCTCCGGTGAAACTCTGGCATATTCTAAAGTTTTAAATATGACTGCAACGGCATATACGTATAATTCGGGAGCTAATATCACTTACAGCGGCGCACCTGCTCAAGTAGGGATTGTAGCAGCTTTGCCGAGTACTCTCCCGCAAGGTACAAAAGTATATATTGTTGCTGCGGACGGCTCCTGGGAGTATGGTGTGGCTATAGTCGGCGACAAGCCGGCCAGGAACATCATAGATTTGTTTATGGAGACATATGACGAATGTATTCAATTTGGTGTACGCGATGCCCTCGTATATGTCCTGGACTGATAATCAAATTCTCTATGTAAAAACTATACAGCTTAATATACATACTAAGTGCAGTAGGTCTTGTGTCCGCTGCACTTTTGTTTTAAAATAGTGCAGGAATATATATATCAATTCTGGAGGAAAATATGGATCTTTGCGATCTCGGTGTGATAAAGCAGCTCATGTGCAGCCACGGATTCAGTTTTTCTAAGTCCATGGGGCAAAATTTCTTAATTGCGGACTGGGTTCCGAAGCGCATTGCCGGAGAGTCTGGGATAGGTCAGGGAAATGGCGTTCTTGAAATCGGCCCTGGTATAGGGTGTCTTACCCAGGCCCTCTCCCCTGTTGCAGGGCGTGTTGTTTCTGTTGAATTGGACAAGCGGTTACTCCCGATATTATCGGAAACCGTAGGAACGCTGCCAAACGTAGACATAGTATCTGGCGACATAATGTCAGTTGACCTCGCCGGGCTTGTAGGAAAATACTTTTCTGGTCTCGAGCCTGTGGTCTGCGCTAATCTGCCATATAACATAACAACGCCCGTTTTAACAAAGCTTATAAATTCTAAAAGCTTTTCGTCTATCACGGTGATGGTTCAAAAAGAAGTAGCTCGCCGCATTTGCGCTTCGCCCGGCAGCAAAGAATACGGCGCATTTTCAATCTATTCTTCTTTCTACACTGATCCAAAGCTCTTGTTTGACGTTCCTCCATCATGTTTTGAACCACGCCCAAAAGTAACTAGCTCCGTAATCTCATTAACTTTAAAAGAAACCAATAATGCAGGCGTCAACGAGAAGTTATTCTTTCAAATAGTAAGAGCTGCTTTTAACCAACGTAGAAAAACCATTCTTAATTCCCTGTCATCCGCTTTTTCCAAAAGTCTGTCAAAAGGCGATATTGCTGGCGTCCTGATGCAATCGGGTATTAACCAATCTGCCCGAGGCGAGGAACTCGATATTGAAGATTTTAAAAAAGTGACTGGCAATTTTCAGCTGCTGATTGCTAGTAAGAAAAAGTTTTGAATTTTTCTCTTTTTAAAAATTGCGTTTTTATTCCCTTAACTATATTGATTTATGTTAAAAACAGCGTACTTTACAAAAAATTAAAATTTTGTAGGTCTAAAAATTTCAAAACAACTATTGCAAATTCTTCTAAAATTGAGTAAAATAAGTTTTAAAGCGCCTTGTTAATTCCCTAACAAGAAGGAGGACAATAAAATGTACACAAAAAATCAGAAGATCCTTACATGGGTCGATGAGATGGCTGCCCTTACAAAGCCTGACAAAATCCTTTGGATTGACGGCTCTGAGGAACAGCTGGAGGAGCTCCGTCAGGAGGCTTACAAAACCGGCGAGCTCATTAAGCTGAATCAGGAAGTTCTGCCGGGCTGTGTTTATCACAGAAGTGCCCTTAACGACGTTGCCCGTGTTGAGGATCGTACTTTTATCTGCTGCGAAAAAGAAGAAGATGCAGGTCCCACCAATAACTGGATGGATCCAAAAGAGATGTACGCTAAGCTCCATGACCTCTTTGACGGCAGTATGAAGGGCCGTACAATGTATGTTATTCCATACTCCATGAGTATTGTTGGTTCTCCATTTGCCAAATACGGCATTGAG
>CALXCS010000080.1 GCA_944386875.1 uncultured Oscillospiraceae bacterium | reverse complement strand
ATTACAGCCACCGTCTCCGTGCCTGCGGCGTCCATATGTACGTACAGCTCGGAGCCCATCATCTCCGACATCTCAATAGTTGCCTCCACTCCCTGATTGCCTATCTGCAGGTATACGGGCCTTATGCCGACAGTCACTGTCTTTTCCGAAACTGCGGAATTTCTGAGGGCCTCCTGCCCGTTTTCAGGCAACCTGAATCTGACGCCCTTCAGCTCTACAAAGTACTCGCCCTCCTCATTAAAGAGCCGGCAGCCCTCAAAGAAGTTCATCTGGGGCGTACCAATGAATCCGGCGACAAACAAATTGGCAGGGTGGTTGAACACCTCCTGGGGGGTTCCCACCTGCTGTATATACCCGTCCCGCATGACGACTATCCTGTCGCCCAGCGTCATAGCCTCCACCTGGTCGTGAGTGACGTATACAAACGTGGTGTCTATCTTCTGGCGCAGCTTAATTATCTCGGCGCGCATCTGGTTCCGCAGCTTGGCGTCCAGGTTTGACAGCGGCTCGTCCATCAGGAACACCTTTGGGCTACGGACAATCGCCCGCCCAATAGCCACACGCTGCCGCTGCCCACCAGACAGGGCCTTGGGCCTTCTGTCCAGATACTCGGTAATGTCCAAAATTTCCGCCGCGTCCCGTACCCGCTTGTCTATCTCAGACTTGGGCATCTTTTTCAGTTTCAGTGAAAAAGCCATATTTTCATACACAGTCATGTGCGGGTACAGCGCATAGTTCTGGAACACCATGGCGATGTCCCTGTCCCTGGGCGCCACATCGTTCATAAGCTGCCCGTCTATGTAAATCTGTCCAGAGGTGATCTCCTCAAGGCCCGCAATCATGCGCAGCGTGGTGGATTTTCCGCACCCCGACGGCCCCACAAGGACAATAAATTCCCTGTCGGCAATCTCCAGGTTAAAGTCCTGTACCGCCACCACCCCTTCGTCGGTTATTTGAAGGTTTACGGCGGTTTCTACCTGCTTATCAGCCGTTTTTTTCGATTTTCTGTTCTCCCCAGGTGCATTTGGGTAAATTTTTTTGACATTCTTCAGTACAACATTAGCCATCTGCCGGGCTGCAGCGCCGATGCCTCCGCATAAGGCGCCTCGCCGCCGGTATTCCCGCACAGCATTACGGCAGGTCTCCACTCTGCCGCACCGTCAGCCCATCGGAAAAGTCTTTCCTCCTTGATCGGACCCGCCAGACTATTTTGTGGAGTAGCAAGGCAGGCCGTATTTTGGAAATATGGGTTTCCTTCCAAAAGGCGTTATCCTTTTTAAAGGTACTCAACCCACAGATAAAATTAAGCACACTTTTTCCCCTTTGTAAATTACAAAGGGGAAACATTTATAAAAAATTAATTACTCATCCCCGCGTCACTGGGACGCCGGGCAAACTTTAAGGGCGCCCAGGCAAAGCCTGGGCGCCCTTAAAATCAAAGACTTTTATTTATATTATAAACTGTCTTAAATACCTGCGGCTCAGTTCCAGCGCCTCCCGCTCATTGTGCCAGAATGCGTTGTCCTCTACCTCCACAACAGCAGGACCGGCATACCCGACGTCCTTCAATGCCGAGACAAAGGCCGACCAGTCTATAGTACCAAGGCCTGGTATCTTGGCGTCCATGTAGTCATGGGGGAACGCCCTGCAGCCCAGGGAGTTGAGTTTCTTCCTGTTAAGGCGCACATCCTTAAAATGGGTGTGGAATATCCTGTCCTTAAATTCGTATATCGGCTCCACATAGTCTATCATCTGCATGGCCAGATGGCTGGGATCCAGATTCAGCCCAAAATTAGGGCTGGGGATGCGGCTGAACATCTCCCTCCACACAGCCGGCGTGGAGGCCATATTGAGTCCCCCCGGCCACTGATCCTCCTGGAACAGCATTGGGCAGTTCTCTATACCTATCTTTACGCCGTTGTCCTCAGCAAAACGTATCATATCGGGCCATACTTTATCAAAGGTCTCAAAGTTCTCTTTGACAGTCTTCTTGGGGTCACGCCCGATAAAAGTTGTCACAAGGCCGATCCCCAGCTTGGCGCTGGTGACAATCAGTTTTTTTAAATGCTGCAGGTTCGCCTCCCTGGCGGCTATGTCGGGATCCAAATTATTGGGGTAAAAACCGAGAGACGTCAGCTCCACTCCGTGGGAGGCGCAGAAATCCTTTACGTATCCCAAATCGGCAGTGTCCGGGTTCAGATGGCACGGGCCGCCTTTGGCGCCCTCAGGCCAGCAGGCAAGTTCCACACACTCATACCCCAGCTGGGAGGCTATCTCAATAGTCTCCTCAAACGTGTATCCTCTCATGAGGGATGTTAAAAAGCCCAGTTTCACAGTAATGCACCTCTCAATCTGATATTTTCGCGCCGCTTTGCAGCTTATATAAATTATATATTCACCCTGAGGGCCCGTCAATATCTTGGAGATTTTCTACCAATACTTTGGAGATGTTTTCCTAAAGAGCATACGGCGATGAATCTCCACATCAAAAAATTTCCTCTGCTGCTGATACGCGGCAGCAGGGGAAATCCCGCCTCTTATTATTTTCTATTCAATATAGACATAAACTCATCGCCGGTTATAGTCTCCTTCTCGTAGAGGTATTCAGAAAGCTCATCCAGCTTCGCCCTGTTTTCCTCAAGGATCTTACGGGCCCTCTCGTGCTGACGGGATATAAGCTCCATGACCTTCTGGTCGATTTTCGCCTGGGTCTCGGCTGAACAGGCCAGGGTTGCATCTCCGCCCAGATACTGGTTGGTAACCGTTTCCAGGGTCACCATGCCGAAGTCGTCGCTCATACCGTACTGTGTTATCATGGCTCTTGCCAGCTTTGTTGCCTGCTCGATGTCGGTGGAGGCGCCTGTGGTCACAAGTCCGAATTTGACCTCCTCGGCCGCGCGGCCTCCTGTCAGGGTGGCAATCTTGTTCTCCATCTCCTCTTTCGTCATCAGGTAGTGGTTGCCCTCTTCCACCTGCATGGTATAACCCAGGGCTCCGGAAGTACGCGGGACTATGGTTATCTTCTGTACAGGCGCCGAGTGGCTCTGCAGTGCGGCGACAAGGGCGTGGCCTGTCTCGTGATAAGCCACAATCTTCTTCTCCTGATCTGTGAGTATGGCGTTTTTCTTTTGATACCCGGCTATAACCACCTCTATGCTCTCCTCCAGATCAGCCTGGGTGGCCACCTTGCGCCCGTCTCTCACCGCCCGCAGGGCCGCTTCGTTTACTATGTTGGCAAGTTCCGCTCCCGAGGCGCCTGAGGCCATGCGCGCTATCTTGTTAAAGTCCACATCATCGGCTATCTTTATCTTCTTGGCGTGTACCCGAAGGATCGCCTCCCTGCCCTGCAAATCCGGCAGCTCCACCGGCACCCTACGGTCAAACCTGCCCGGCCGTGTAAGGGCCGGATCCAGAGACTCTGGCCTGTTGGTGGCAGCCAGTATGATAACGCCGCTGTTGCCCTCAAAGCCGTCCATCTCGGTGAGAAGCTGGTTCAGGGTCTGCTCCCGCTCATCGTTGCCCCCCAGCTGTCCGTCCCTTTTTTTGCCTATGGTGTCAATCTCATCTATAAACACTATGCAGGGGGCTTTCTCCTTGGCCTGCTTGAAAAGGTCCCTGACCTTGGCGGCTCCCATACCTACAAACATCTCCACAAACTCAGAGCCCGATATGGAGAAAAACGGAACGTTGGCCTCTCCTGCCACCGCCTTTGCAAGCATCGTCTTACCAGTTCCCGGAGGGCCTACCAGCAGTATTCCCTTGGGCATTGACGCGCCTATCTCCGTATATTTTGATGGGTTGTGAAGGTATTCCACAATTTCTTTAAGGTTGTCCTTGGCCTCATCCTCCCCTGCCACATCGGAGAATTTTATTCCCTCGGAGGACTTTACGTATATTTTGGCACTGCTCTTCCCGCCGCCGAACATCATGGAGCCCCCTCCGCCGCCGGCCTGGTCTCGGAGCTTCTTCGCCATAAACTGGCCAAGTCCCACAAATATAACTATCGGTATAAGCCAGGAGAGTACCACCGAGAGCCAAGAGGACTCCTGCTGTATCTCCGTCCCGTAGAACTTAACGCCGGCATCCAGCAGCCGCGCCGGCAGCTCCTGGTCCCCCACCATGGCCGTCTTATATATCGTTGAGCCGTCCCCTTCGGTAAAATAGACCACATTTTCCGACTCATCCAGCTGCGCCTCTAAGACGCTTCCCTCATCCAGCATGGATATAAACGTACCGTAGTCCACTTCAACTATTTCACTCTGGCGTATGGCAGGCATCACCAGAAGATTGAAAAGCAGAAGTACTAAAAGCGCGATGCCGTAGTAATAGATAAGAGGCTTCTTTGGCGTTTTTACCTCATTCATGTTACCCCGTCCCTTCATTTTCAAATTATTTGAATGGATTTTAGCACAGTCCCTGCGCTGCATAGTGAACTTTCTGAAAACAATAGCCCGTATTCGTCACTTTCTTCACTGCCAGAAGCGCTCTTTTGAGCGGATTATTATAAAAACGCGGGGGTTTTACCATAGAGATAAACGTCTTTCCGCCTTTATAATTGTCTTATTATAGGGTTTTGCCTACTGCGCTGGAGCCCTAATTCAGCTGCGGCACAGACGCGCCGTTTTTATATAAATTTCATGGTGCGGACCCAAATTCAGCCGGTATTTTGCAAGTTTGGATAAGGAGGTGCGGGATGTCAAGACACCAGAGAGTAGAGGTCCCGTTAGGGGCAACGTTTTTCTCCAGGGACGGTAGTTTCTACAAGCAGTTTTTCCGTATGATGCTCCTTTTGACTTTGCAGAATGTTATAACATACAGTGTCAATATAGCCGACAACGTCATGTTGGGCGCCTATGACCAGTCAGCCCTGTCAGGGGCGGCGGCAGTGAACCAGATACAGGCCATATTGCAGCAGTTTGCCATCGGAGGCGTATCAGAGGGCTTTGTAGTGCTTGCCAGCCGGCACTGGGGCAGCGGCGATACCCGCAGCATACAGCAGTATACCGGGGCGGCAATGCTCCTGGGAACCGCAGCAGGCGCGCTTCTGACGGCGGCGGCGTTTATATTCCCCAGGGCTTTAGTGGGCATTTTTACCGACTCCCAGCCGGTGCTTCAGCAGGGCGTAGCGTATCTGGAGCTTATGCGGTGGTCATATATACCGTTTATCCTGATGAACATCCTTCTGGCACGGCTCCGGAGCATGCAGTCTGTGGGTATAGCTTTCAGGGCCTCCTGCGTGGCCCTGGTGGTAAATGTGTGCATAAATTACGTCCTTATTTTCGGCCATTTCGGAGCTCCTGAGATGGGTATTCAGGGCGCGGCAGTCGGTACTCTTGTAGCCAGGGCTGTAGAGCTTGTCATGGTAATCGTGTTTACCCTGCGCCGTGGTCCCGCTCCCTTCCGCTTTGGAGAGCTGTTCAGCTTCAGCGGAGCGCAGATGCGTTTATATTTAAAAACCACTCTGCCCTGTATGGCCTCCGCCCTGCTTTTCAGCTGTTCTGTAGCAATTCAAACCGCCATATTCGGTCACCTTAATGCCGATGCCATGGCCGCTTCCAGTATATCCGGCACGCTGTTCCAGTATTTCAAAATGATTCCCGTCAGCGCTGCGTCCGCTTCCTGTGTACTCATAGCAAAAACCGTAGGCAGCGGCAAGCTGGATCAGCTGCGCGCCTACGTCCATTCCCTGCAGTTTATTTTCCTGGGGATTGGTCTTGTCTGCGGGCTTGTGCTCTTTTCCATCAGCGACTTGTTCCTGAGCTTCTATTCCATTAACGACGGCACCATGGAATACGCCATGCAGATGCTCTTTATATACGTCTTTATAACAGTCGGCATGTCATATCAGATGCCGTGCCAAATCGGTATTATCCGCGGCGGCGGCGACACCCGTTACACAATGATAAGCGACTTTGTATATAGCTGGCTGTTGGCAGTTCCGCTGGGACTTCTGACCGCCTTTGTATGGCACAGCCCTGTAGCCCTGGTTGCTCTTGCGCTCAACTGCGACCAGATAATAAAGTGCCTCACCGTCTCCCTTAAGACAAACAGTTACACCTGGATAAAGACCCTGTCCGGCCAGCCGGAAGGGGCTTTAGATAATGAAAATACTAACACGAAAGGATGATATGTTTATGAGTAAACTGCCAGTAGGTTTGCAGATTTATGGCCTCAGGGATCTGCTTGAAGGCGCTCCCGAGAATTTCAAATCCGTTATGGAGTCTGTAAAAGCCATGGGTTACGACGGAGTGGAACTTGCAGGGCTTTACGGCCTTGACCCTGAATATATCCACGACACTCTAGCTGAGGTGGGGCTTAAACCGCTCAGCGCCCACGTTCCTCTTGTTGAGATGATGGAGGACGCCGAAGGTTCTGCCAAGACATACAAGACCATCGGCTGCGACTACATGGTAGTGCCGTATCTGCCGGAGGAGTTGCGTCCTCTCCACGAGGGGTATGAAAAGGCGCTCTCAGAGATGCGCCGCATAGGTAAAATCGTCAAGGACAACGGTATGAAGCTCCTCTACCACAACCACGACTTTGAGTTTGTGACCATGCCCGACGGCACCTTCGGCTTCGATGATATTTATGCCCAGGTTCCCTCGGATCTGCTGATGGTGGAGCCCGACACATGCTGGATTAAGGTTGCAGGGCAGGATCCCGCAGGTTATATAGACAAGTACTCTGACCGCTGCGAGGTAATCCATCTCAAGGACTTTATAAAAGAGGGCGACCCCGACGATATGTATGAGCTAATAGGTATTGAGAGCAGCCATAAGTCCGCAAAGAAGGGCTTTTTCCAGTTCCGGCCCGTTGGTTTCGGCCAGCAGATATGGGAGCCTATCCTGGAGGCGTCTCTCCGCTCAAGCGCAAAGTGGGTTGTTGTCGAGCAGGATCAGCACTACGAGCTGGAGCCGCTGGAGGCCGCCCGCCGCAGCCGTGAGTATCTGAAGATCCTTGGCTGGTAAGGTCCAGCCTGTCAACTGTGAAGGCAGTCTGGCGGCGTTCTCACGTAAAATAACGGCTTTTTTGCCAGCCGGCGCACATGAGCGCGCCGGCTGGTTCTTTTCTGCATCTTGGCATCTGGGGCAAGGGCGACTGCGGCATTTTCACAAGTCGCCGTCCCCTGCAGGCCGCCGCGCCTGTAAATTATAAAATTTGTCTATATAACTGCGTCAATAGCCCCTAAAAGTCTTTACATAAGCTGTCAAATGGGATAAAATATTCTCTATCTTGATCTACACGCTGCCCGGCTTTCTGCCGGGAAAATATTAACTTACGAACAGGAGAAAAAGATGAAAAAGTATCTCTTAGGTGTTGACGTAGGCGGGACAATGGTTAAGCTGGGTATTTTCGATCTTCAGGGGAAACTTCTGGAAAAATGGAGCATAGACACCGTGCTCTCTGACGACGAACTCTCCATTCTTCGGGACATATGGGCAGCGGCTTCAGCGAAAATGGCCGAAAAAGGCATGTCAGCCGATGAATTCCAGGGCATAGGCCTGGGTGTGCCGGGAGCCGTGCTTGATGACGGGACTGTCAACAGGTGCGTAAATCTTGGCTGGGGGCGTTTTAATGTTAAAGAGGCTCTGGAAGGCATCAGTGGCCTTCCCGTTGCCGTGGGTAACGATGCCAACGTGGCTGCCCTGGGCGAGCAGTGGATGGGCGGCGGAGCCGGTCACGACAGCATCGTCATGGTAACCATAGGCACAGGAGTCGGCGGCGGCGTTATATATAAGGGAAAAATCGCCACAGGTTTCTTTGGCGCTGCCGGCGAGATAGGGCATGTACACGTTATGGACGGCGAAACCCGCACCTGCGGCTGCGGGAAAAAGGGATGCCTTGAGCAGTACACTTCTGCCAATGGTATAAATTACCTTGCCGAGAAGTACATCGCCCAGCACGGAGAAAACGGCACAAAACTGGGCCGCGAGATCCCCTTTAGCAGTATAAACATATTCAAAGAGGCCAGAGCCGGCGATCCCACCGCCCAGGGCATAATAGATCAGATGTTCGATATGCTGGGCAAGACGCTCTCTTACGTCTCCTGCGTAATTGACCCGGAGGCCTTTGTCATAGGCGGCGGCGTCAGCAAAGAGGGGCAGTATCTGGTAGACGGCCTTGAGAAAGCCTTCAGGAAGTACGCCTTCCATGCCTCCACAGAGGCAAAAATACTCCTGGCCAAGCTAGGCAACGACGCCGGTATATACGGAGCCGCCAGAATAGCCATGGGAGAGTAATTTGCAGGGCATTTCATTTACAGCCGGCCTGGGATTTGCACCAGGCCGGCTTTCAAATTGCACTGCCATGCCAAAACGCCCTTGTCCCTGAGACCTTGTGGGTGTAAAATATACGTTGTTAAGCAAAATAGGGAGGCGCCTCAGGTGCAAAAACAGCAAAATTACGATTTTTCCAAAGGCAGCATATCTAAAAACATAATGTCACTGGCCATTCCCATGACTGCCGCTCAACTGATTAACGTACTCTATAGCGTTGTTGACAGGATATATCTGGGTATGCTCCCAGGGCATCTGGCCCTTACCGGTCTTGGGATAACCATGCCGGTAATATCCATAATCATGGGTTTTGCAAACCTGTGCGGTACAGGCGGAGCGCCGCTGAGTTCCATGGCCCGGGGGAAAGGCGATAAGGAGGAGGCGGAGCGGGTAATGGGTAACGCGTTCACGCTGCTGCTGATTCTAGGAGTGGCGGCGACGGCAGTATTCCTGCTTATAAAGCGGCCGATGCTTTACCTTTTCGGCGCCAGCGATGACACTTACCCTTACGCAAATCAATATATGACCATCTACCTTCTCGGTAACTTGTTTGTTATGATCGGCCTGGGTATGAATCCCTTCATAAACGCCCAGGGTTTTGGCAAAATCGGCATGATGACCGTTGGGCTTGGGGCGATTGTAAATATCGTGCTGGACCCGCTGTTCATATTCGTTTTTCACATGGGCGTCAGCGGAGCTGCTCTCGCCACCGTGATAGCCCAAGGGTGTTCTGCAATATGGGTCTTGAAATTCCTCACCGGCAAAAAGGCCATACTTCGTCTGCGGCTGGACTGTCTGCGGCTGCAGGCCTCCAGGGTAAAGAGGATTGTGTCCCTGGGGCTTTCAGGATTTTTTATGAGCCTCACCAACAGCCTTGTCCAGGTCGTGTGCAATGCCACCCTGCAAAATTACGGCGGCGATCTTTATGTAAGCGTCATGACAATAATAAATTCCCTGCGGGAAGTGTTCAACATGCCCATACAGGGCCTCTCCAACGGCGCTCAGCCTGTCACCAGCTATAACTACGGCGCAGGGAAATATAAGCGCGTCTGTGAATCAATAAAATTCAGCGTCATATGGACTGCGGCGGTATCAGCAGTCTTCTGGGTATTGGCAATGGCGATCCCCGGTCTTCTTATCATGGTGTTCAACAGGGAGAGCCAGGTCGTAGAAGCCGGAATTCCGGCTCTGAGGATCTATTTCTGCATGTTTATCCCCATGTCCCTGCAGATGTCCAGCCAGGGCGTCTTTGTTGGGATTGGCCGATCGGGCCAGGCTATCTTTTTCTCTCTGCTGAGAAAAGCCATAATTAACGCTCCGCTGACGCTCATCCTGCCCATCTGGATGGGTACCACAGGTGTCTTCGTGGCTGAAGCGGCCTCGCAGCTAATAGGCGGTCTTGCCTGTGGGCTCACAATGTATTTTACCGTCTACCGGCGCTATAAAAACCGTCCGGACGCAGTGCTTAAAAATCCGGAAGGGCGGGAATTACAGGAGGTATAGTTCAATGGCCCATCTGAAAATAGCCTTCTTGCAGCTTCTCCCCGCCGGCAGCGTGGAGGGGAACATACGCCGCGGCATCGATGCTCTCGGCAGGGCTGCGGCTATGGGCGCCGATATCGCGCTGTTTCCTGAGATGTGGAGTATCGGATATGACATTCTAAATCGCCCTCCTGAGATCTGGACTGCCCAGGCCAGTTCTTTTGAGAGCTTTACCGGAGCCTTCAGGGCTGCGGCAGCCAGACTCAATATGGCCGTAGCCGTGACCTTCCTGGAAAAATGGCAGGGCGGCCCCAGAAACACCCTGGCGCTTTTTGACAGGCACGGGGGCACAAAGCTCATCTACGCCAAAGTCCACACCTGCGACTTCAGCGCTGAACGCGCCCTGACGCCAGGCGACAGCTTTCCCGTAACGGAGCTTGATACCTGCAAGGGGCCTATTAAAGTTGGGGCAATGATCTGCTACGACAGGGAGTTTCCGGAGAGTGCACGCATACTTATGCTCAAAGGCGCGGAGCTTATCCTTGTGCCCAACGCCTGCCCAATGGAGATAAACCGCCTTGCCCAGCTGCGGGCAAGGGCCTACGAAAACATGCTGGCAATAGCCACCTGCAATTACCCAGCCGGAGTCCCCGACTGTAATGGCCGCTCCACTCTTTTTGACGGCGTCGCCTATATGCCCGATATGCCGGATTCCAGGGATACCTGCGTCATGATGGCGGAAGAGGGCGAAGGTATATATACCGCAGATCTGGATATGGACATGCTCAGGTCGTACAGGGCAGCTGAGGTTCACGGCAACGCATACCGCCGCCCTGAAATGTACAGCCTGATAACAGACGCCGGTATATCCCCGCCCTTTGTGCGTCCTGACAGGCGAGGCTAGCGGAAATCTTTTGCGCTTCACACCCTTTCCGCCGCTGTTTCTGAGGATCTTCGGCGGCGGATTCTTCATTTAAATAGTAAAGGCAGCCCGCTGACGTACATCGGCGGGCTGCCTTTATTAGTTTTAATACTATTTGTTGCCATCAAATGGCAGCAAATTTCCTGCCAAGCTCATCAGGGTTCAATATCACTTGGCATAATCTTTAACTATGCTCTGGATCCATGTGCCCTTTTTCAGGAAATAGCCGCCCAGGGCGCATTTTATCACCTCGGTTATCTGGCAGCAGAAATAAAGGGGCACTATCGGCATGGAGGTAAACCGGCTCAGGCAGAAAGCCAGCGGCACAACTACTACCCAAATAAAGCAGCAGTCAAAGATGAGAGTTATCATGGTCTTTCCGCCTGATCTCAAGGTGAAATATGCGCTGTTTGTGAACGCGGCAAAGGGCATCACAACCGCCATGACCCTCATAAAGTCAGAGGCAAGGCTTCTCACATCGTCGGTGGTGTTGTATATCCTTGGGAACACAGGCGAGAGCGCAAGCATCATAAGGGCGAATATCAGCGCCAGGAAAATTGAAAATGATATAAGCTTCCTGTCAGTATCCACCACCGTGTCCCTGCTCTCTCCCGCACCCAGCTTCTGGCCTATTATTATGCCCACAGCATTGCCCATGGAGCGGTACGCCACGCCCACGGTGTTATTAATCGTGGAGCTTATATTAACCGCAGCAACTACGGCAAGCCCCCTTACAGAGTAGCACTGAGTAAGCAGCGCCATTCCGGTTGACCACAGGGCCTCATTTACAAGTATGGGCATGCCCTTGCGTATTATCTGCTGGGTAAGGGCCGCCGGAACCTTAAGCGTTTTATAAAGCCCCTTGGCAAACGGCATTTTCTCAGTATGTGTGTGGGTCCAAAGGACCACAACTGCCAGTTCCACATAGCGGGACATAACTGTGGCTATAGCGGCGCCTACCACGCCCATGGCCGGAGCTCCAAAATGGCCGAATATAAGGATGTAGTTAAAAGTCAGGTTTACAAGCACTGCCGATATTCCCGAGACCATGGGAACAACTGTCTCACCGTGTTCTCTGAGGGTACTGCTGTACACATTTGAAATGGCAAATGGCGGCAGTCCCCACAGCATTACAAGCAGGTAGTCCCAGCCGTATGATAAATATTGGCTGGACTCCTGTGCGCTGGCCCCTTCACCCTTTAAATAGAATGAAATAAGCGGTTTCCCGAAGGATATAAATATGACCGTAGCCAGCACGGTGAGCATGGCGCAGGCAATTAGTTTGAATCGGAAGGTGCTTCGGACGCCCTCCCTGTCGCCGGAGCCCACGAACTGCGCGGTAAATATTCCGGCGCCTGACGTGGCGCCGAAAATACACAGGTTCAGTACAAACAGTATCTGGTTCACTATCGAAACGCCGCTCATCTGGGCAGTACCCACCTGCCCCACCATTATGTTGTCCAGCATGGAGACAAAATTGGTTATGAAGTTCTGGATCATAATCGGCACGGCGACAGTCATCACCATCTTGTAAAACTTCTTATCGCCTATGTACTTTCTAAGCATCCCGTATCCCACCTCATAGGAGTCAGTAAGTCAGAGTATAACATATGGGACAGTATAGTCAATACCGTCCTGCGCCCATATCGAAGAAACTGCAAAGCCGGTTCTTCGATATGGGCTGTCCTGTATGTATTTTGTCTTCAACCCATACTCAGCTGCAAACCAGAGAGCTTTGAAAGCGCCTCCATCTGCTGAAGCCCCGGCAGGTTCCTGTTTTCCACCACAAAGAACGCGTCCGCTTTGCTGACAGGGAGTAAGTCGGCAAACAGCACGTTTGCGCCGGCGCCGATGGCATTCAGGTTCCCCTGCCGATCGCCGAAACCGTTTTTCGGATCTTCCCCCGGCTGACCTGCCGTTATATTCACCTGGGGCATCATGAGCCTCAGTATGGCTATCTCCCGCAGTATAAGCTCCAGGCTGCCCCTTCCCCCCTCCAGGGCAAGAGGCGTATTCGGCGCCGGCATATACGGCACCACAGGCGCCCAGCTTATCTCAAGTTTTCGCATAAGCTCAATATCGTCAGCAATCTTGTCCAGCGTGTGGCCAGGGTAATCCACTATGTTCCCCGAAGCCAGCTTCATCCCGCTCTTTTTGACGGCCTCAATTGCCGCCATGCGCCGGCTAAAGTCCGTAGATGGATTCAATCTATTAAAATCCTCAGCGTCGGACATCTCAAACTTCATAACGTACTCGTCGGCTCCGGCCTCCCGAAGCTGCCTATACTGCTCTAGTGTAAACTCCCCGCAGGCGAGGCTTATCTGGCGGTAGCCCTGGTCTTTTGCCCCAGACACCAGGGCCAGCAGATTTTCAAAGCCGTACCCCATGTCCTCGCCTGATATTAGAAAGAGCCTTCCAAATCCCAAGTCCCGTCCGGCCTGAGTAAGTTTCAGAGCCTCAGGCGGCCCAAACCTGTACCTGGGTATGGAGCTGTTGCCGGCCCTCATTCCGCAGTATAGGCACTGGCTGCGGCATATGTTGCTGTAGCCCAGCATCGCCACTGCCATCAGCCCCCTGCCGCTGTCTCTATATAGTTCCCCGGCTTTTATTAAAAAGGTGTTCCGGAACTCCTCCATGGGCATCTCCAGGGCCTCCATTATCTCAGCTCTCGTATCGAACATATAATCCTCCAATCAGGTAATTGCGCTCTCTCATCCCAAAGCGCCTATGTCAACCACCACGCCGCCCCAGAGTTCCGTTTCAAAGGCAGAGTGGGACGTAACTATAAGTCTGGGCACCTGTTCCAATATTCTCGGCACGATCCTCTTTTGCAGAGGCTCGTCAAGTCCCTTCAGCGGTTCATCCATTATAAAAAGCTCCCCGCCGAAGGCCAGCGCCCGGGCTATTGCCACTCTTCGCTGCTGGCCGCCGGACATGTTCCCAGGCAGGCTGTCCGTCACATCTGAAAGCTCCATAAGCTTCAGCCATATTTCCGCCTCATGGCGCCTATCCCGAGGGAGCACCGCCTCAACATTGCCGCGCGCCGTAAACCAGGGCAAAAGCCTGTTCTCCTGAAAAGTGAAGGACACTCGCTCCGGCACGCCGGATATACGCCCTGCCTGCGGTTTCAGAAGCCCCGCCGCCAGCTTCAGGAGGGTGGTCTTACCTGATCCCGAGGGTCCCTCAAGGACTGTCACTTTGTCCGGCAGCGACAGAGAGAAATTTTGGAAAACATGGCGTTCCTTATAGGCAAAGGATATGCCGTCAAATATAATCAAACCTTCACCCTGCCTTTCATGATCCTTTTGAATATAAACTCAAGGATAAGGCTCAATACCACCACAACCACAGTCCAGGCAAAGGCTTTGGGCATATCCAGCACGCTTTTTGCCCGCATAAGCTCAGTGCCTATGGCGTCCCGGGGCTGGCACATCACTTCAGCCGCTATACCCGACTTCCAGGCCAGGCCCAGAGCCGTTAAAAACGCAGAGTTCCAGCTTGGCAGCACAGAGGGCAGGTAGATGTAGCGGAAAGTCCGAAATGCTCCGAAACCATACGCCCTGCCCATCTCCAAAAGCTCCTGATCTGTCTCAAGAACCGCCGTACGCACGTCTGCCCAAACCACGGGTATTACAATAAGCGCCGCTATAAAGCCCGGCACCCCTGTCCTCACTATCCACAGCATCGCCAGTACAATAAACGACGCCACAGGCGTTGTGCGGATTATCTTGACAAGGGGTGACAGAAGCATATCGCAGAGCTTAAACCGCACCGTCAGCACTGCCGCCAGAGTCCCCAGGGCTACACCGAAGATAAGTCCGGAGATTATCCTCCACATGGAGGTCAGGGACAGAATCCAGAACTCACCTTCACCGGCCAGCTCATAAAGCGCTTTTGCCACAGATAAGGGCGAGGGCAGGATAAGCTCCTGCCCCACTATAAGCGCGCCCGCCTCCCAGACGGCTATCCAGAAGGCCGCGGCGATCACTCCCCTTATCAGTTTTTTCCCCTTATCTGTAGAACGCATCGTCAGGCACACTGCCGCCAACGGCTGTTGGGTCGGCCTGGTAGAGCACCTCAAAGTATCCCTGGAGGTACTCCCTCATTGTGTCGGGATCAGCGATATACACCAGGTTGCAGTCCGGCAGAGCAGCCGATGCAATTGCCTCAGAGGCAACTATCTCATACTTTACAGCCAATGCCGCGGCCTCGTCAAGGTTCGCCTCATCTGCCATAAAGTTAATTGACTCCTCATAGTCGGCAAGAAAGTCCGCCAGCATATCGTCAGTCACAGTATCGGCTCTGGCAACAATGCACCCCTGAGTCAGTACGCTGGATCCGCCTGTGACGCTCTCCCACTCCTCTTCCATGCTCAGGGCAATACGCACATCCTGGTTCTGCACAAGGACGCTGGTTACATTGGGAACAGGCAGCATGCACACATCGATCATGCCTGAAGCCATCTGCGTAGCCACCTCATCGCCGGTGGCGTACTCTACAAATACATCTTCACCAACTGTAAGGCCGTGCTCTGAAAGGATGTACTCAAGCACATACTGGGGGTTTGAGCCCTGCCCTGTCGTATAGATGGTCTTGCCCACAAGGTCATCCACCGACTGTATTGTGTCGCCGTTTTCAAGGATATAGAGTACACCCAGCGTGTTGATTGCCACGATCTGTATCTCGTTTTCTGTGTCGATGGTCTTGTTATACAGCACTGCCGCCACATTTGTAGGTACGGCTGCTATATCCAGCTCACCGCTGATAATCGCGGCGTTTACATTCTGGGCGTCGGTATCCAGAGTCACGTCGTAGTCAAGCCTTGCCTCACCGTTCTCGCTCTGCTGCATAAGATACGCAGCTCCGATACCCGTGGGGCCCTTCAGGAATCCTGCCCTTATAGTGGCCTTCTCCTCAGTCTCCTGGGGCTGCTCCTCTTCCTCCTGCTGCCCATCATCTGCCGGAGTCTCATTCTGATCGCCGTTGGTCTCTTCCTGCTGCGCGTCCCCGTTGTCAGGCTCCTGTGTCCCGCTGTCTGAACAGGCAGCAAGTGCAAACACCATGGCCAGGACCATGAGCAGCGCCAAAAATCTCTTTTTCATCTTGTTTTTACTCCCTTTCTGGAAACAAATTCTCAGGCTTCAGAATATATATCCTCCGCCCGTCCCTTTTTATTAGGCCCTCCCTCTCCAGTTCTTCGATTGATCTGTAGAGAGAAGCCCTGCCAATATTCAGCATACCCGCCAGAGCTGACATGCTGACACCGACATCCACATAGAGCTTTCCCTCTCCCTCCGCCGCGTTATTCACCAGCCAGTGGCGAAGGGTTGAACCGGCGCCGTTTATAAGCAGTCCGCCGATCTTATTATTCAAAAAGCGTATCCTGTCCGATAAGAACCTTATATAGTTCTCCGCTACGGCAAACTCTCTGCGCATAAGATCTGAGAGAAGATCCTGTGGGAAAAACATAATTCTGGCGTTCTTTACAGCTGTCAGGCGCGTCACGTACTCCCGCTCATCGCAGAACGCCGCCGCTGCCCCGAACAGGCTGCCGGGCACCAGGGTATTCATAAGGAAGTTTCCCCCGTCGGGCGGGAACTTGGTTACCTGCACCCTGCCGTCCAATATAAGGCCGATGTCTCTCCTGTAGTCCCGAAGGTCGTATATAATCTGTCCCTTTTGGAAGCTCTCCACAACGCATCGAGGGTCTCCAATGGCGCCGTCTATAAACTCATCCCCGGTCCCGCGGAAAAGGAAACTCTCTCCAACCAGCGCCAGGTCCCTTTTGGTAAGAGCAGTTTTTTCCACCTTCAAGCGCTCCCTTTTGTCTCATATGATACACTTTCGCCGTGTATATTACCTGAGGGCACTGAATTTGTCAAGGGGAAGTTTAGACAAAGCAAACTCTGTGAAGATTTAAAAATAGTGGAAACTGCATAATTGCAAATTGCTGTCTGCGTCGTCACCTGAGTTTTAAATTCCTGTACCTGTTGAAGCAGGCGAATATCTCCTGTCTTCTGGGTCTGGCTGCAGGCTCTGTCCGCATCCCATCCATCAGTTTTTCCAGCGAGCCGTTTTCCATAAGCTTCTCCAGTTCATCCACCACCTGCCGCATATCCCTCTTCCCGTCAAAAAGGCGTCTCTGGGCATAGACAATGCACATCCCCAGGGTCGCAGACTGTTCCGCATCGGCAAGCTGCTCCACATATCTTAGCTCAACAGGCTCCCCATTGACAGCTACGCCGTCCCTGCCCATGGGTTTGAGTTTTATCCTCTCTCCCCTGCCAAACCCGTCGGAGGCCAGGGGGTATCTGTTATAGCGGGGAAGCTGCGCAGGTTTGACGGCGGAAACTTGAATTCCAAAGGCAGCCGCCTCTCTTTTCGCAGCTGCAGTTATGTCTCTCGGCACGTATCTGTCCATCTGTATGACGGTGTCAGCCACATTGAAAAAAGCTCCTGAGCTTCCGGCGACTATCACGGTAGATACGCCGAAGTCATCGAAAATCTGACGCACCCTGTCGATAAAAGGCGTTATTGGCTCCATATCCCTGCTTATTACCCGCTGCATCAGCTGATCTCTGACCATAAAATTTGTAGCGCTGGTGTCTTCGTCGATAAGCAGTGCAGAGGCCCCTGACTCAATAGCCTCCACCACATTGGCCGCCTGAGACGTGCTGCCGCTGGCGTCCCTGGTCGAGAACCTGGTTGTATTTTTCCCGTTGGGCAGGTTATTTATAAACATGGATATATCTGCGCACGCGACGCCGCGGCCGTCCTCCGCCCTTATCTTCACGGCGGAGCCGTCTGTTATCACATATTCCCTTCCGTCGCCCGCCACATGGTTATATACGCCCATCTCCATCGCCTTCAAAAGAGTGGATTTGCCGTGGTACCCTCCGCCTACAATAAGAGTGACCCCTCTTCTGACGCCCATCCCTCTTATGTTCCCCTTGTTGGGCAGCCGGAGCGTCACCGCCAGTTCCTCCGGCGAGGCAAACGGCACGGCGCCCTCCATAGGCTTTTGCGATACGCCGCTCTCCCTTGGAAGGATGCTGCCGTCAGCTACAAATGCACACAGTCCCAACTTGGGAAGCGCCTCCCTTATATACTGCTGATCCTCAGCCAGCCTCACCTGTCTCATCAGGGCCTGAGCGTCAATATTTGCATATATCAGCGAAGACTCCACGCACTCAGGCAGAAAGTCAAACAGCATTTTCTCCAAAGCGCCGGCGTTTATTGTACGCCCGTTGGCAGGGAATCCCATCCGAAATCTCATAACAACATCGCCTCTGTCAGGGTCGATGCGGCACGCTGTCCTCGCCAGCACCTCCTGGCCGCAGCGGCTTACTGAAATAAGACCGCTGTGGCCTGATCCCCTGACTTTAAATGAGCGTTCCCCCGCCGCTTTCCCAAAAAGCCTTGTCAAATGGTCCTGGGCAGCTATCCGAGTGTATTCTCTCCCGTAGATCTCTCCAGGGAGACAGGCCCTTATTCCCGGAACCCTTACGCTTAAATCGGAAGGCGCCGCAAAAGGGTCTCCCTGTACATGGTCGATGGACAGCACATAACTGGGGAACGAATACTGCCCCTTGATGTCCTTATACGCAGGATACCCTCGCCTGTCTATCTTTTTTAGAAGCTGCCTGAGTTCGTTAGATGGTCTCATATACTTTTATTCCTCCGAAACTGTTTATCACCGCCGCACCCCGCATTGGCAGGCGGAGCATTGGCCTTAATCCCGGGTTTCATATTGACAATATTCCATAGAGGCATACTTGTCAAAGGGTTTTGCAGCGAAAACTTCACTGATAAAGGGTGTAATTACAAAAAAGTATTGCAAACTACCAGAATTGGTGTTATAATCTCCATGTAAGATAGGCAGGCTTGAGTGGGCGGTTCCGTTCCACTCTTTTTTCTGCAAAAAAATCAGAGCTTAAATTTTCCACAAATTGTAATATGAGCAGGCGGCTCAGAGAGAGGTTTTATGAGTAAGATAACAGATACCGTCTGGCAGCTGGCAGAACCCATAGCCGAGCGAGCCGGCTGTTCCATATGGGACGTGGAGTATGTCAAGGAGGCCGGCGACTGGTTCCTGCGGGTATATATCGATAAGGAGGGCGGCGTCTCAATTGACGACTGCGAGGCCGTCTCCAAGGAACTGGATCCCATTCTGGATCAGGTTGACCCTATCCCTGACAGCTATACCTTTGAAGTGTCCTCAGCTGGCTCCGAGCGTGCGCTGAAGCGTCCGGAGGATTTTCAGCAGTTTATGGGCAGCTACTGCGCCGTAAAGCTCTACGCGCCTGTGGACGGTTCCAGGGAGCACCTGGGATATCTGAGAGGCTACCAGGACGGCGCCGTTACAATCGAAGATGAAGGCGGGTCCTCTAAGCGCTTTGAAAAAAAGCAGATAGCGGGAGTAAGGCTCCGCATACAATTTCATGCGCCATGAGCGCACCACTAAAAGGCAAAAGGGCGCGGCGCATGAAGTCTCGCGCATATTGGCCCTCCCTGCCCACGCGCTTTGATTTTATGGCCGTGCCGCCAAAGCGGCGCATGGCCGTTTTGGCAATGCTTTTGCATAGCAAATAAACGTACGAAATACACGGTTAGTGAAAGGAACGGTTAAAACCACATGAACGCCGAATTTTTTTCCGCCATTGCGGATATCGAGAAAGAGAAGGGCATCCCAAAGGAGTATATGCTGGACAGGATTAACCAGGCGCTGCTGGCGGCGCTCCGCAAGGACAACCCCGAGGCCGAGAGCAACGTCTTTGTAGACGTGGACGAGGCCAAGAAGAAGATAGACATGTACATCCGCAAAACGGTGGTGGAGGAGGTAACTCAACCGGCTATTGAGATATCTCCGGATGAGGCCAAAAAGTACTCAAAGCGGGCTCAGATTGGCGACAGTGTCAACGTGCCTGTGGATACAAAGAAGTTCGGACGCATCGCCGCCCAGGCGGCAAAGCAGGTTATAATACAGGGTATAAGGGAAGCCGAGCGGAGCATGGTGTATAACGAATTTACCTCCCGCGAACATGAGATACTCACCGGCACAGTCTCCCGCATAGACCCTGTCAGAGGCAGCGTCTCAATACGCATAAGCTCCAACTCTGAGTTCACCGAGGCTGTGCTTATGCCAAGCGAGCAGGTGCCAGGGGAGCAGCTTCATGAGGGCGATATGATAAAGGTTTATGTGGTGGAGGTGCGCCGTACCGGCAGCGGTCCGCAGGTTGTCATATCAAGGACGCACCCTGGACTTGTCAAACGTCTTTTTGAATTGGAAGTACCGGAGATATACGACGGGTACGTGGAAATAAAGAGCATTGCCAGGGAAGCCGGCAGCCGCACGAAAATGGCAGTTGCCTCCTCTGAGCCGGAGGTGGAGCCCATTGGCGCCTGCGTCGGCCCAAAGGGCGGACGTGTCTCAGCGGTTGTTGACGAGTTGCGGGGCGAGAAAATAGATATTGTGAAGTACAGCGACGATCCTGCCGAGTTTGTAGCAGCGGCCCTTGCTCCGGCAGACGTGCTGAATGTGGAATTTCTCGACGAGCCTAAAAGCTGCCGCGTAGCCGTGCCTGAGAGCCAGCTCTCCCTTGCCATCGGCAAGGAGGGGCAGAACGTCCGCCTCGCTGCGAAGCTCACCGGCTACAAAATAGATATAAAAGCCGAGGGCGGCCAGGCCGAATGACCTTCAGGGAGGCGTCCGATGCAACAGAAGAAAATACCAATGCGCCAATGCGTGGGCTGCCGTGAGATGAAGCCAAAGCGTGAGCTTGTGCGCATAGTCCGGTCACCTGAGGGCCAGGTTTCGGTGGATTTAAAGGGGCGCTCACCCGGCCGCGGCGCCTATATATGCCCCGATGAAAAATGCCTGAAGCGGGCAATAAGCTCCAAGGCGCTCTCTCGGGTGCTGGAAGTGGATATACCGGAAGAACTTTACGACGCACTCCGGCAGCAATTGGAGGAGCAGCAATGAGCGCCCTCACTTTCCTGGGCCTTATAGAACGCTCAGGAAATCTCGCCATAGGCGTCGAATCATGTACGGCAGCCGCCAGATCCGGCAAAGCGCGCCTGATACTGACTGCCTCTGACGCAGGCGCCGGCGCCGCGTCAAAAGTCTCCGCAATTATCCGCACCTACGGCGTCGCAGGCGTCTCTCTCCCCTGCACAAAAGCGGAGCTGGGGGCAGCCGCAGGGCGCGGTCAGTCGGGGATTATGGCTGTACTGGATGTAGGTATGGCAGCGGCCTTGGCGGAGAAATTGGAGCAGGAATTTCCGGGCGCCTGCGGCGGCGCCCTTGAAATACTGAGGGCAGCTGCCGAAAAGGCAGCCCAGCGGCGTCATGAAGCGGCGCGGCACAAACAAAATTTGAGGCGGGGCAAGAGAGGCCATAGTAAGTAGCCCTCACAAGGCGCCGCTGGGCGGCGGCCTTTTACGCGCAAAACGGGAAAGGGATGATTTTTCATGAGCACACTTGTAAAATACCGGGTACACGAGGTCGCTAAGGACTTCGGCACCACTTCAAAAGTGATCACCGAGATCCTGACAAAATATGCGACTACACCGAAAAACCATATGCAGGTGCTCGAAGACGCTGAGCTGGATCTCATATTTGACTATCTGACCCAGCACAACCAGGTTGAGAGCCTTGCCGACGTTTTTGCCGGCGGTTCCGCGGAAGCTAAGAAAGAGCAGGAGCCTGTACGGGAAAAAGTTGAACAGAAACAGCAGCCTGCCGGCGGAAAGCAGGCGGCTCCAGCTCAGCCGGCGCAGCCCTCTCAGGAGCGCCGTCAGCAAGAGGGCGCCTCTAAGCCTAAGGAGCAGCGCCAGTACCAGCCCCGTCCCACCCCTCAAAAGCGCGTTATAGACACCTCCGGAGCTACTCTGAACATCGACAAATACGATGAGAAGTTTGACAATATGGCCGGAGAGCGGGCACAGAATATGCGCCGCGGCAAGGAGAAAATCCAAAAACGCGGAGGGCAGCAGCGCAACCAGGGACAGCAGAGCGCCAAGCGCCGTCAGGAAGAGCGGGAGCGTATGCAACGGCTGCAGTTTGAGGTGGCAAAGAAGGCCCCGCTAAAAGTCCAGATACCAGACGAAATCGGAGTCGGCGAGCTTGCCTCAAGAATGAAGAAAACAGGCGCCGAAGTTGTCCGCCAGCTTGTAAAAATGGGAGTCATGGCTTCTCTCTCCGACATAATAGATTACGACACCGCAGCTCTTGTGGCAATGGAGCTGGGCTGCAAAGTCGAGCACGAGGTAGTCGTGACAATAGAGGAGCGCCTTATTGACGACAGCGACGATAAGCCTGAGGATCTCGTCCCCAGAGCTCCTGTTGTAGTCATAATGGGCCACGTGGACCACGGCAAAACAAGCCTTCTGGACAGGATTCGCTCTTCAAACGTAGCCGCCGGAGAGGCGGGCGGCATCACCCAGCATATCGGCGCATATCAGGTCACGGTGAACGGTTCCCCCGTCACATTCCTTGATACTCCGGGCCACGAGGCTTTCACATCCATGCGTGCCAGAGGCGCCATGGCCACAGATATCGCCATCCTTGTAGTTGCTGCCGATGACGGAATCATGCCTCAGACGATAGAATCCATAAACCACGCCAAAGCTGCAAACATACCGATTGTCGTAGCTATAAACAAAATGGATGTAGCTGGAGCAAATCCAGACAGGATAAAGCAGCAGCTTACCGAGTACGGCCTTGTGCCGGAAGAGTGGGGCGGCGAGACGATAGTCTGCCCCATCAGCGCTAAAACCGGCGAGGGTATAGATAACCTGCTTGAGAACCTGGTGGTCCTGGCTGAAATACTTGAGCTCAAGGCCAATCCGAACAGGCCCGCAAAAGGCACCGTTATCGAGGCGCGGCTTGACAGGGGCCGCGGTCCAATCATGACAGTCCTGGTTCAAAATGGCACGCTCCATCAGGGTGACATAATAATCGCGGGCACGGCTGTCGGACATGTGCGCACGATGATGAGCTACAACGGCGAGCGCGTCACTGATGCCGGCCCGTCTGTACCTGTTGAGATAGCCGGAATGAACGAGGTTCCCAGCGCAGGAGATATATTCAACGCCGTCGCCGACGAGCGTATGGCCAGAGAGCTGGCTCAGGAGCGCAAATCATCCCAGAAGAACGCCGGCGGCAGCGCCAAGAAGGTGTCCCTGGATGACCTCTTCGCCCAGATTAAAGAGGGTGAGCTGAAGGAGCTTGCGATAATAGTAAAAGCCGACGTCCAGGGCAGCGCCGAAGCAATAAAAACCTCCCTTGAGAAACTTACCAACGACGAGGTCCGCGTAAAAGTCATCCACTCCGGCGTTGGCGCCATATCCGAGTCGGACGTAATGCTGGCAGCCACCTCCGGCGCTATAGTAGTCGGCTTCAACGTCAGGCCCGACAATGCGGCAAAAGACTACGCCGCCCGCTCCAAGGTTGATATCCGCCTTTACAGCGTGATTTACGACTGTATTAACGAGATCGAGTCGGCTATGAAGGGTATGCTTGCTCCCAAATTCCAGGAGTCCGTCATTGGGCACGCGGAGGTCAGGGAGACATACCGTGTCTCAAGGGTGGGCACCGTCTGCGGCTGCTATGTCCAGGATGGAAAGATACAGCGCGGCAGCAAAGTTCGCGTGCTTCGGGACAATGTGGTCATATTTGACGGGGACCTGGCTTCCCTGCGCCGTTTCAAAGACGACGTGCGGGAGGTTGCCTCCGGCTATGAGTGCGGCATGCAGATAGATAAATTCAACGATGTAAAAGTCGGAGATGTTATCGAGTGCTATGTTATGGAACAGATTGCCCAATAAATAAAACTGTATCCGCCCCCTTCTCGGGGGCGGTGCCCATAATAAGGAGACGTTTTTATGCCATCAAAAAAACTCGCCCGAATAAATGAGGATATATGCCTGTGCATGTCCAATCTCCTTCGGGAAGTAAAAGATCCCAGGATACACCAAGGGCTTTTAAGCGTAACTGCAGCCCAGGTCACGGGGGATCTCAAATATTGTAAAATATATATAAGCGCTCTGGCTCTGAATTCCGAAAAGGAGCTTATGCGCGGGCTGCGTTCAGCTTCCGGCTGGTTCCGCCGCGAACTGGGGCACAGATTGCAGCTTCGGAACACTCCGGAACTGACTTTTATTCTGGATCACTCAATAGAAGAGGGCGCCCACATCAATGAGCTGCTGTCCCAGCTCCACCTCCCCGAGGATGGTGACGGCGGAGAACAGGAGGCACAGGATGAACATTGATATATCAAGGGCCGCCGCCATCCTGCGGGATGGGGACGGCTTTCTTATTTTGACCCACCGCCGGCCTGACGGCGACACCCTGGGCAGCGCCGCAGCCCTATGCTCTGCCTTGCGGCGTCTTGGCAAAAGGGCGGTTCTCTGTCCCAATAGCGGCATCACCGAGAAATACGCCCCCTTTGTATCTGAATATATTGGCGACGATACATCTGAGTATACAATTCCCGTCTCAGTAGACATAGCCGGTGAGAATCTGTTCCCTCTGGGCTGGCAGGGCCATGTGGAGCTGGCCATAGACCATCACCCTTCAAACTCCGGTTTTGCCTCTGAGACGCTGCTGTGGCCGGATAAGGCTGCCTGTGGGGAGATCGTACTGGAACTTATAGATCTGCTGTGCGGCGGCATAACCTCCAAAGAGGCCGATCTTCTCTACATTGCCGTCTCCACAGACTGCGGCTGTTTTCAATACGCCAACACCCGGGCAGATACCTTCCGGTCTGCTGCAAAGCTGTTGGAGTCTGGGGCAGATATACAGCGTCTCAACAAATTGCTGTTCCGCTCCGTCTCCCCCGCCAGGCTCCGCCTTGAGGGCATGATATATTCCACCCTCCGCTCCTACAGGGATAACGCCATAAACATCGCCGTTATAACAGCAGAGATGATCCAAAAGTCAGGCGCCGACGGCAGCGATATGGACGATATAGCCGCTTTGCCCGGCCGCATCGCCGGAAATGTCGTCTCAGTAACAATAAAGGAGCGCACTGACGGCACCTCAAAGGTTTCGCTTAGATCCACCGACGCCCTGGACTCCTCCGCCATATGCGCTATTTTCGGCGGCGGCGGCCACAAGATGGCTGCCGGCTGTGAGATGAGCTGCCCGCCTGAAGAGGCGGCGGAAAAACTCCTCCGCGAGATAGAGAGGGCGATGGGATGACGGGCATCCTTGTTGTGGATAAGCCGGCTGGCTGGACAAGCCACGACGTTGTGGCAAAGCTCAGGAGCCTTTTCCATCAAAAGCGGATTGGCCACGGCGGGACGCTGGACCCCATGGCCACCGGGGTTCTGCCTGTATTTTTGGGGCAGGCCACAAAGGCTGTGGAATTCTGCGAGAACGCCGTAAAAAGGTATACCGCATCCCTGCGGCTGGGCATAACAACCGATACCCAGGATACCACCGGCAATATCCTGTCAGAATGTCCCGCCGGCCAGATAACCGCCGGCACGCTATCCTCCGCCTTAGAGCCGTTCCGTGGGCGGATAAGCCAGATCCCTCCTATGTATTCTGCCATTAAAATCGGCGGCAGGAAGCTCTATGAGATAGCCCGTAAAGGCGGCACAGTTGAGCGTCCGCCTCGGCAGGTCGAGATATTCTCACTCGACATTATCGGCATGGATCAGTGTGATTTCGTTCTGGATATTAAGTGCTCCAAAGGCACGTATATACGGACGCTGTGCAACGACATAGGCCAGAGCCTTGGTGTAGGAGGCGCCATGAGCGCCCTTCGACGCACAGAGGCGGGCAGCTTTACTGAGGGTGACGCCGTGAGCATGGACCAGATCTCCGAAAGGTTCCGCACAGGGCAGCTGGAGAGCCTTCTCAGGCCGGTGGATTCCCTTTTTAGCAGTCTGCCCTCCGTCACTTTAGGCGAGTACGATGAGAGGCTGGTGCGTACCGGCGTACCGGTAAAGCTCCCGCTCTCTCCCTGCCGTTATCGCGTCTACTCCCAGTCAGGCCGGTTTCTCATGCTGGGTAGCTCTGACGGCACTGTTCTCAGGTCTATAAAGAACTTCTTCACAAACGAAAATAACTGTAAGGACTGAAACTTATATGGAAAACGGCAGACGTGTCATTGCCCTGGGTTTTTTCGATGGGGTGCATCTGGGCCATGGGGCCCTTCTCCGCCGGACCCTGCAGCGCGCTCAGGAGCTGGGTGTTGAGCCTGCGGTGATATCCTTTGATATACCGCCCAGCAAAACTATTGGCGGCGAGGCTGTGCCTCTCATAAATTCCCCTCTTGACAGGGCAGATATAATGAAGCGTCTCTATGGCATAGACGACCTTATATTCCTGCATTTTGACAGGGAGCTCCGGCATATGGAGTGGTGGCAGTTCATTGACTGGCTCCGCTCCGATTTCGGCGCCGTCCATCTCGTCGCAGGTTACGACTTCACCTTTGGCTACAGAGGCCAGGGCAACGTGGAGCTGCTCCGTGACTACTGCCGCAAGTTGGGTATCGGCTGCGACATCGTGGACAAGGTGTCGGTGGACGGGGAGCCTGTCAGCTCTACCAGGATACGCAGCCTGCTTATAGATGGGCAGTGCGAACTGGCCAACAGGCTTCTGGGTCACCGCCATATCCTGAACGATGTGGTCCGAAACGGCTACAGGTTTGGACGCACCCTGGGCACCCCCACCATCAATATGCGCTTTGAGGACGGCGTACTTGTCCCCAGGCGCGGCGTATACATAGCCGAGGCCCACATTTTGAAAAGCGGGCTCTGCTATCCGGCGGTTACCAATATCGGTGTGCGTCCAACAGTCGGCGGCCATGATGTTGTCAGCGTTGAAAGTCACCTGCTGGGCTTTTCAGGCAATCTTTACGGTCAGCATATACGTGTGGAGTTTTACAAGTTCCTGCGTCCCGAGATAAAGTTTGACAGAGTAGAAGAGCTTCGCGACCAGATACGCCGCGACGCCGCCGAGACCCAGTCGTATTTTCAGCTTTCGCCGGCCGGCGGCATCATCGACCCTTTCGATTATCCCGATTGGCGGTGACTGCCCTCCCGTTTTACAATAGCAAACTCCCATGAATAAAAATCACCTGCGGGACAATAATAATCCCGAGGTGATTTTTTATGAGCTCAAAAGAACTGCTCTATATTGATGACGCTCTGAGTCATGCCCAATTTCTGTCGAATCAGTGTCAGGATGCGGTAAACACTCTTAAAGACCCTGACCTGAAGGCCCAGGCGCAGCAGCTGGTGGACAAAAACCGCCAGATCTTCGGCCAGTTTTACAGTCTTGTATAAGGAGGCGGCACAATGGACGATAAATGTATTATGGAGAATATCCTTCTGACGACAAAAGGCGTGTGCGATCTATACATGCACGGCACTATAGAATCCTCTACGGCAAATGTGCATCAGGCCTTCCAAAGCGCCCTCACAGACACCCTGGGCATGCAGGCAAGCATCTACAACAAGATGGCCTCCAAAGGCTGGTATCCCCAGGAGCAGGTGCCACAGCAGAAGATACAGCAGGTTAAGGACAAGCACACTACAAGTGCCTGAGTAACAAAAGCACTGAAAAAAGAAATTTGCCCTGTTATAATAGGCACGCTGGGTTTCCGGCGTGCCTATGCCCTATGTTTGGGCAGCGTCCCGCTCTTTCCTGTTCCAATTATCTCACGGCTGTGATAGAATTATATAAAAATATCAACGGAGGTCAAAATGTACGACGTCTTAATCGCCGGCGGCGGCCCTGCTGGGCTTACCGCCGCCATATACGCCCGCAGGGCCGGACTTTCGGTTTTGGTGCTTGAAGCATCCGTCTGCGGCGGCCAGATTGTAAACTCCCCTCAGGTGGACAACTATCCCGCCCTTCCCAATGTGCCCGGCTGGCAATTTGCCTCTCAGCTCCAAAGTCAGGCAGAATCCCTCGGCGCACGGATAGCATCAGCCGCAGTAGAGAGGGCCGAAAAAGATAAGGGCGGTTTTACAGTGTACACATCGTCAGGACAGGAGCATTGCCGCGCATTTATTATAGCAAACGGCGCCGCGCCCAGGCGGCTTGACTGCCCTGGTGCAGAACAGTATTTCGGCCACGGTGTATCCGCCTGCGCCACCTGCGACGGCGCCTTCTATAAGGGTAAGGACACAGTTGTTGTAGGGGGCGGCAATACGGCCTTTGAAGACGCCGCATATCTGGCAGCCCTCTGCTCTTCAGTGACGCTGATAAACCGCCGGGCCCAGTTCAGAGCCGACAGCCGGGCAGTTGAGGAATTGAAAACTTTTTCAAATGTCTCAATAATGACCCCTTATGTGCCTGTTGAAGTCCTGGGGGACGGCCAGCGCGTTACGGCTTTCAAGATAATGAACACTGAGACCCGCGAGGAAAAGATACTCAGTGTATCAGGCGTATTCGCGGCAATAGGCGCCGCCCCCGATAACGCCAGATTTTCAAATCTGGTGGAGCTGGACCCATCGGGCTATATAGTCTCCGGCGAAGACTGCCTGACATCCACCCCCGGCGTATTCGCCGCAGGCGACACCAGGACAAAGAAACTGCGCCAGCTTGTCACAGCCGCCTCCGACGGAGCGATGGCTGCCAATCAGGCCGCGGCATATATACGGTCAGCCGTATAAAAATCATCTCGCGGCGGGAGGTAAGCATGAACAATATAACAGTTAAAGTAAAGAAGCTGGACCCCAGGGCAATATTGCCCGCCAGGGGATCTGAATTCGCCGCAGGCGCGGATCTCTGCGCCTGCACAGATCAGGACATCGTCATCGCCCCCGGCGAGACTGTCTTTGTACATACCGGCCTTACTGCCGAGATACCCCAGGGCTACGCAGGGTTCGTCTTTGCCCGCAGCGGCCTGGCCTCAAAAAGCGGTATTGCGCCGGCAAATAAGGTGGGCGTGGTGGACTCCGACTACAGGGGCGAATACATGGTCGCTCTTTTAAACCACAGTTCCCAGAGCGTCACCATAACCCACGGGCAGCGGATAGCCCAGCTGGTGATTATGCCTGTGGCCTTCGCAGACTTTGTGGAGGCCGACCAGCTCTCTGAGACGGCTCGGGGCTCCGGCGGTTTCGGTTCCACAGGCAAATAATTTAGGCCTCCCAAAAGGGAGGCCTAAATTTCAGTTTGTGGAAAGAGTCCCCCGGCCTTTTTCTGCAAACTCTTTTTTCATTGACATTTTCCCGTCATTGTGATACCCTCTATTTAAATAAATTTTGAAATAGGTGACCTATTTGTCCCTTCCCGATACCTTCAAGGCGCTGTCGGATCCTGTCCGCAGGGAGATACTGGTCCTTCTGAGGAACGGCAGGATTACGGCCGGCGATATAAGCTGCGCGGTAGGTCTATCCCCTGCCGCTCTCTCATATCATCTCTCCATATTGAAAAAAGCTGGACTCGTAACAGAGTACCGGCAGAAAAACTATATATTCTATGAGCTTAACACGACTGTGTTCCAGGAGCTGATGCTCTGGATCAGCCAGTTTGGAGGAGATGTCAAATGAAAGTACGAGTATTGTGGTCAGTTTCTCTGCTGTCTTTCTTCATCACCTGCGCCGCTATGCCTTTTCTTCCGGACACAGTGCCGATGCACTACAGTATCGACGGCGTTGTGGACAGATACGGCTCAAAATATGAAAATTTTATATTTCCCGCTATAATACTGGCCTTTTCGCTTTTTTGGACTGTGTTCATCGGCGTTTTCCGTCGAAAGGCAGGAGCGGCTCAAGACGGCAAGTCCAGATCCCAGGCTCTCAGCAACATAAAAGTCCTGGAGACCGCTTCCATCGCAATGGCCGCTGTACTGACGGCCCTTCAGTGCATCATACTGGCACCGCCATTAACGGATTCCAAACTGTCCCCCTGCCTCCTGCTTCCCCTCTCCCAGGTGGCTCTGGGACTGCTCATGGTGGTTTTGGGAAATATAATGCCCCGCACACGCCTGAACAGCATAATAGGCCTGCGCACGCCGTGGAGCATGAAAAGCGACGCTCTCTGGGCCAGGTCAAACCGTTTTGGAGGCGCATCTATGGTGGTCGCCGGCGTGCTTGTCGCGCTGTCGGCGGCGCTTTTAGCGCAGCCCGCCTCAATAATAGCTGCCTTCGTAATTTTGGTGGTGGATGGGATTATCTCGGTTGTGTATTCTTTCGTCATATACCGGCGCTCAAAATAGCGCCCCATACAGTTGTGTTATAATCATAAAATAAGCAGCACTTGGCATCCGGCAGAACCGGAAGCCCACGCAAAAAAATATAGCCGGCGGAAATATGCACAGATGTCACAGATTTTACGCCGGCGGAAGGAGCTATATATGGAATTTGAAAAACTTCTTGACAACCGCTGGTCATGCCGGGCATTTTCCGATGCGCCTGTACCCCATGAGATGGTGGATAAGATAATCGCCGCCGCTCTCAAGGCCCCGACAGCCAGGAACATCCAGAACTTTATGGTCTGGATTCTCTCCTCTAAAAGAGCCGTTGAGGCCGTCCACGCCTCAACCCGCTTTACCTTCGGCGCGCCACTCTTCTTTTTAGTGGGACACAGAGAGGAAAACGCCTGGGTACGCGGGTATGACGGTCACGTTTTCGGCGACGTGGACACGTCTATTGTGGCAACCCACATGATGCTGGAAATCGCCGATCTGGGCCTGGGCACCACCTGGGTGGGCTCTTTTGACGCGCCAAAGCTCCAGGGACTGCTGCCGGAGACAGCTGGGTATGAACTTCTGGCTCTCTTTCCCACCGGATTCCCCGCGGCTGGCGCCGCCCCCGGTCCTCTCCATTCGGTGTCAAAGGCTCCTGAACAGGTGTCTATGGAATTATAAATACGAAACTGTAAGACTGTCTACGAAGCGGCAAGCCGCTTCGTAGACAGTCTTTTTACCGCCTCCCTTTTACGTATCTCCCCTTCCCAGGCAGTTGTCGCACTCGGGCTTCTGGCAATTAAGGCACATCTTTATCTCCGCCTCCTGGGCCTCAAAGTCGTGCTTCCCCCTTCTGTCCGGAAGCCCCATCTCCCGTCGCAGCTGAGTGACATACCTGCGGGACTTTCGCATCCACGCCGCCATCTGCCTATCTGAGAATCTGTCCCTGTATAAGAGCAGGAGAGTTGTCCTCTCGTCAGGCGGTATAAACCTGCGGGACATCCATTCACTAAGGCGCCCCATATATTAGCCCCGCCTCTGAAGTTTGGCGGCAACAGGTGTATACCCCAGCAGCCTGAACCTCTCGCCGTCACATAGCCTGCCCCACTCATATTGAAGGCAGTCCCTGCACAGTGCCCCGCTGTCGCCCTGGCCAAACACCTCCCCGCAGTAGATATCGCCTCCACATGAACAGCATACGGCGGCGACGGTCTCCTCCTCAGGCTCAATTCTTCTCTCTGGGGGATTTATCTCCCCTCTGTACCGCCTCCATCCTCTCTCGCCAAGTACGTATATCTCAGCGGCTATGCTCATCCGGACGCCCCATCTCCCTGGCCTCAAAGTCCTCAATGTCGGCCAGCGTAAAATACCGTTTCTGGCGTATTTTTCTGGATTTTATCCTCTTTTGATATATCCAGGTCTGTACCGTTCTCTTCTTGACGCCGTATCTCTCCGCCAACTGGTCTACGCTGAAAATCTCTTCTATATGTACCACCCCGCAAACTAAATATTGCATTTTGCTCGATAATGTGATAAGCTGTACTTAAATTGTACTGGATATACAGCAGATTTTTCATATTACTCCGGAGTTTATCGAGTGTAATGCTCGTTTACGGTTACATATTACCTGATGTTTTACTGGGTGTCAATAATTTTATCGAGTAATTTGCTCGTTTTATCGTGTTGTACAAAAACGGAGGTGCAAATTTGGGCGAAGTTGACAGAATTAAGGAACTGGCACGGGAAAGGGATGTGACAATGAACTCCCTGTGCAGGGCGATAGGCCGCAGCACCAGCTATTTTTCGGATAAGCGCCGCACCGGCTCTGCAATACCTGATGATACCCTGGAGATAATAGCAAAGCGTCTGAGCACAACTGCCGCCTATTTAAGAGGTGACACATCGGACCCCTCCCTTCCTGAACCTGCATACGGCTACCAGGAGCAAGATCTGGCGGAGCTTATGGATGTGGGGCTCAGGCTCAACTCCGCAGGAAGGCGGGAGCTTATAAATTACGGTGGATACCTCTCAGGGCTTGAGGAATACCAGCGGCCCACAGGTGATGTACGGTCTATACGCCACTATATAGTGCCGGCTGCCGCAGGGTATGCCTCGCCTGTGGAGGGGGAAGATTTTGAGATTCTTGAGCTTTCCGGGGTGCCGGCAGGCGCTGATTTTTGCGTCACTGTCTCCGGCGACTCTATGGAACCGTACATCAGGGATGGTGACATGGCTTTTGTACGGAGGAACACCGATCTTGAAGATCTGGATGTGGGCGTATTCTTTTTGGACGGCGATGTGCTCATAAAGCAGGCGGTAACGGATCCCTTTAAGAATGTTTATCTGCTCAGCGCCAATCCCCACCGGCAGGACGCCAACAGGATAATACCCCATGACTCGGCCTCCACGCTTGTCTGCTTTGGGAAGGTCATATGCCAGAAACTCCCCAGGCCAGAATATGTATAATGGCTGCTCTGGCTGCATCCAAGAATACATCCATGGACAGCGCTTAAAATTACAGGTTAGGTGGAAATATGAAAAGAAAAGCCAGATATTATATTGAGCCAAAAGGCCCTCTCACGCTGCTCTCAATGGCCTTTATGGCCGCGGCGGGGATTATAAGGATAATCTGGTGGGCCACGTGGCCCCAGGAGTTATCTGATCCATGGGCCGTAATCACCCAGGGGGCGCTGCCTCTCACAGCGGCGGCGCTCTTTCTTTTGGTTACCCCTCTATTTGGAAAGAGGGCCCTGTGGGTGACCTCCATCCCCGTACTGATGGGCGTCATATTCTTCATAACAAAGGCCGCCGGTTTTGTCTGGTGGCACCAGCTGCTGTGCACGGCCCTATATCTGCTGGTGGCGGCGCTTTACAGCCTCACCGTATTCGGCGCGCTGCCCACCCAGAGGCTTTTAATCCCGCTTTTCGGTCTGCCTCTCATATACCATCTGGTGGTGCAGGACATTATACAAAACCTCCACGTCTACACAGCCTCCCAGTGGCTGCGGGAGATATCCGTCCTGTGCATTATGGCGGGGCTTCTGTCACTGTCCGCCGGTATGCGCCGGGCAGCCTCTGAAGATACCGTCAAACGGTAAATCTCAGATGGCAGATTGGGCGTCATATTCATCGGAATACCATATTGATTTTCCCGGAGCGAAAAATATAATATTCGTCTGTATGATATTCCCCCGTACATGGGATCCCCGAGAGGCTTTTTATGACCCGTGATATGACAAGCGGTAATCCGCTGAAGCTCATTGCCATCTTTTCAATACCCCTTTTGATTGGGAACATCTTTCAGCAGTTTTACAATATGGCCGACACCGTGATAGTCGGCCAGACAATCGGCACCCAGGCTCTTGCCGCCGTGGGATCCACCGGCTCCATATCGTACCTGGTGCTGGGTTTTGTCACCGGAATGACCAGCGGTTTTTCCGTGGTAACCGCCCAGAAGTTCGGCGCCGGAAGCATGGACGGCGTGCGCAGGTCCGTCTGCACCAGCGTTATACTCTCTGCCGGCCTCACTCTCATTCTCACCCTGGTCAGTATGGTATGCACAAGGCCAATGCTGCATCTTATGGACACACCGGAGGACGTAATAGAAGATGCCTATGCCTATATAATCGTCATCTTCGGCGGTATATTCGCCTCATTTTTCTATAACACCCTGTCCTGCGTCCTGCGGGCGTTGGGGGACAGCCGCACGCCCCTCTATTTTCTCATACTATCATCCCTGTTGAACATAGGGTTGGATTTCTTTTTTATTCTGTCTTTCCACATGGGCGTAGAGGGCGCCGCCTATGCCACTGTGCTCTCACAAGTTGCTTCGGGCGTGCTGTGTCTTGTGTATATGGCCAAAAAATACCCGCAGCTTAAAATGAGCCGTGAGGACTGGCGCTTTGACTGGGGCTTTGCCTGGGTACATTTGAGGATCGGCCTGCCCATGGCGTTGCAGTTCTCAGTAACCGCCATCGGCATGATGGCCCTGCAGGCATCCCTCAACAGCTTTGGTTCCACAGTAATGGCCGCTTTTACCGCCGCCTCGAAAGTAGAGCTGGTATTTACCCAGCCCATGACCACCCTGGGAGTGGCCATGTCCACCTACGCCGCTCAAAATCTGGGCGCAGGTAAATACTGCCGCATAAAATCCGGCATGAGGGCGGGGTTGATTCTGGCCGGCGCCTCGGTAGTCCTGGCCACATTTGCAGTTACGCTGCTGGGCAGGTTTTTTGTCCGGCTGTTTATCGACTCGCCTACAGACGAGATATTCTCCGCCTCCCAGACATACCTTAACACCATAGCAGTATTTTTCATTCCCCTGGCGCTGCTTAACTTGTACCGCTATGCCCTTCAGGGTATGGGCAGTGCGGGAATAACCGTCCTGGCGGGGGCCATCGAGCTTGTAATGCGCACCGCCGCCTGCCGGATACTTCCGCCGTTGATAGGCTATCAGGGCGTGTGCCTTGCAAGCCCAATGGCGTGGGTAGGAGCTTTCGCACCGCTTATATTCATATACATTCACAGGATGAGAAAATTAGAGTCGGAACCCCAGCGCCTCAGGGCCGCATGATTCCGGATATGCAAAATCCCCGCGGCTGGGCCGCGGGGATTTTGCCGGAAACTTGACGCCAGCAACTTTTGTAAATGCCCTGCAGATGCAGGGCATTTACTTATTATCCCATTACTTTACTATATTTTCGTTAAATCTCTGGAGTATTGTGGCCAGCTGGGCGCGGGTGGCGCTGCCCTTTGGATCTAACCTGTTGCCGTCCGTGCCGGTTATGATGCCCTGGCCGTTGGCCCACTCCATTGCCGCTACGGCGTAGGA
>CALXCS010000079.1 GCA_944386875.1 uncultured Oscillospiraceae bacterium | reverse complement strand
ATAAAATTATCCTCACGTTTGTCAGAAAGAGGGAAAAAGCTCCTACACACTCTCGGCAGCTCATCCACAAGATAATCAAAAAAGCGCATGCCGCCCTCCTGCGGTGAATTTGCATACCAGCGGTTGTAATCGGCAGGCATAACTACTGCCAGTTTGTGCTTGTCTGCATAGCGTACAATATTAGTAAAATTAATAAAATCATTTTCGCCTCCGCTGCCACCGTGCAGAAGCCACAGCGTCTGGAATTTCATCCCCGGTGTATAAAACACTCTGTTTTTATCCATCATATCTTCAAAGCTCATACTTGGCAGGCAAACTGACACATTAGCCTGCATACCAATCGTTTCGCTTAAAAAATTCATTTTTATAACAGCCATTTTCCTCACCTCATGTAAAATTGCATATAAAAATATAATAATTATAAGCGCTGCTACCGTCAATACTTAAAGCCCGCCTTTACCTTCGTCCGCTTTGCAGACGCACAGAAAAGTGTTCTGTAAATTTGTTGTGCAGGCAACACGTCCAAAAAAGAATACGCAAATTTTGAAGAAATTTGCATTTTGGTCTTAATTAATGCCACAAGTTGTGGTATAATATTTTTTATACCAGCATTTAGTGGTCTCTGAACTGCTCAGAACATCTCTGGCTTTTAAAATTCAAAAGGAGAAGAAACAATGAAAATTGCTGACCTGCACTGCGATACCATTATGCGATTCTACAACGGCGAGCATTTAAATGGTATGGAAAATTCCCACATAAACCTGGAAAAGCTCCAAAAGGGCGAATGTCTGGTACAATGCTTCGCAATCTATGTACCCAGCCATGATTCAGCAACGAGGCACGGCATAACTGATTCCCCCGCCGTATATTTTGAGAAGGCTTATAATGCCTATCTCAGGGAAATGGAATTGAATAAAGACTACATACTTCCCGCCTACAGCGTTGAAGATGTGCTTAAAAATGAAGCCGCAGGTAAAATGAGCTCCATACTCACCGTTGAGGACGGCGTCACTTTGGACGGCGATATCAACAATGTGGACGACTATTATAAAAAGGGCATACGCATGGTTGCCCTTACCTGGAACTATGAAAACTCCCTTGGCTTTCCCCAGAGCATGGACCCCGTCGAGCACATGAAGGGGCTCAAGCCTTTCGGCATTGAGGCCGTTCGCCGCATGAATGAGCTGGGCATAGCCGTTGACGTGTCACACCTCTCGGAAGGCGGATTCTGGGACGTTGTAAAATATTCATCAAAGCCGTTTGTCGCTTCCCACTCCTGTGCAAGGGCCCTGTGCGATGTTGGCCGCGATCTCACCGATCAGCAGCTTCGGGCGCTGGGCGAGAAGGGCGGCATCGTAGGCGTTAATTACCTCTCGCGGTTCCTGCACCCATATACCGGCAGCCCTGAAGACCGCAACACCTCCATCGAAGAGGTCGTCCGCCATCTGCGCCATATGGCAAATGTAGCCGGCATTGAATCTGTAGGCCTGGGCTCTGACTACGACGGCATGAACAGCATCCTGGAGTGGAAAGACTATGGCGGGCAGCAGATGATTGTCCAGGCTCTTGAGGGCAGCTTTACAGATGACGAAATTGAAAAAATCTGTTATAAAAATGCTCTCAGAGTATTTAAGGATGTCATCGGCAAGTAGTAAAAGGCAATTTCCCTGTTAAAAAGTTCCGGCGCCAATGGGGGTATTTCCGTGGCGCCGGTATCTTTTAATTTCACAATTTGCAAGTTTATAATCAGATCTTGCAAAATCGACGCAACCCAACATTTTGGCAATTGCGGCTTATACATGCATTTTTGGGAATATATTTTATGCAGACAACTAAAAAAATACTTCAAACCTCTTTTCCAGTGTAAAATCAATTGACACTTACGGCCATCTGTAGTATATTTAAACATCATATATTTTAACAAAGTGTTAACTGGTGGTACATACATACGTATCATATTGCAAATCTGCCTACGGCGTATGCCGCCATAAACAGCAGGCAGCACACAGCATTGGCAGCGAGATTGCATAATATTCTCTCCTCAGGCTGCAATTCGCTGAAAGATACTACCTCCGTATCCACATGGTCCCACATTTGAGCGGAATTCTTTTTTCTTTTTCGTTTTTTGAGTTTCCCCCATCCGCCGAATTTGTCCAGGTGCAGATACGATATCCACCCCAGTCCAAAAAACACCGCGCCTACTACTGGGAAGAGATGGGTTACAACGTGCAGTTGCTCTGATGTATTGATAAATCTGTACCAGATAAACGACAGCACTCCGGCGGCAGCCAGCCTGACTGCTATTTTGTACAATATCGGTTTAATCATGTACTTTTTGTAATTAGCGAAGAAAACTTTTTTCAAGACATATACCTCCCAATCCGAAGCGGTATTGGCAGCACCATTATATATTAGACCGCTTGGAAAAACAATCTGGTATGACACTTTGATATAGCCGGTTCAAAAAGGGGTAAGTGAACCGTGCATATATATCCGTTAATAACGGCAAACAAGTTAAGGAGGAAAAAAATGAAAAAAATAATCTCTAACCTGCTTATCTGCATTATGGCCCTTTCTCTGTTAGTGGGCTGCGGCAGCGGCGGAACTACTAGTGGAGAACCCGCCGAAGTAGAGGATCTCGTCCTTTACACAACCATACAATCTGAGATGACAACATTTAATATGTTATACTCACAGGCTGAGGCAGTTTCCATGGTGCTGGTAAACTGCATCGACGGTCTTGTCACAAACGACAGCTACGGCAATCTTATCCCCAACCTTGCCGAGTCATGGGAATCTGACGACGGCGGCAAAACGTGGACCTTCCATCTGCGTGACGACGCCACTTGGGTAAACCAGCAGGGTGAAGTCCAGGCAAATGTCATTGCGGAAGACTGGCTCTGGGGCCTTGAGTGGATCCTCAACTACTGGAAGAACGAGGGCAACAATACCACAATGCCCATGAGCACTATTGATGGCGCCACAGAGTACTATGAGTACACTAAGGAACTGGGTCAGGAAGCTGCAAAAGCTACCGATCTCTCTGTCTTCCTCGAGATGGTTGGCATTGAGGCTCCCGATGAGCATACACTGGTCTATCACTGCATAGCCGAGACCCCATACTTCCCCACCCTCGGCACATACAGCTGCCTGTACCCTGTATCCGGCGAGCTCCTTGCACAGCTTGGCACCGATGGCTATACGGCTGTCACACCTGAGACTCTCTGGTACAGCGGCCCATACATAATCACCACATATGTAAACAACAACGAAAAAGTTCTCACTCAGAACCCTGAGTGGTGGAACACCGAGGATGAGCGTTTCAATTCCGTCACATGGAAAATCCTCGAGTCCCACGATGTGGCCTACCAGATGTATCAGACTGGCGAGCTCAGCCGCGTGCAGCTCACTGAGTCAAACCTTCAGGTTATCACCACCAGCGAATCCAATGAGTTCCACGATTACACAGTTGTAGAGTACACCAACCAGATCCCCTATAACTTCTTCTGGAACTGGGCTAAGAACAACGAGGACGGCACTCCCGACACCAACTGGAATACGGCTGTTGCCAACGAGGCTTTCCGCCTTTCCTGGTACTATGGTATCGACTTCACGGATTATCTGTCCCGCTATAATTCAGTTGATCCCCTCTCCTGCGAGGCGATTACGCTTTCCAGCGACAATCTGGTAACCCTCTCCGACGGCACCGACTACACGTCTCTCGTCCGTGAGAATCTGGGCATTGACTACAACGGAGAGACTTACGCGCGCTACGACGCCGACAAAGCAGCCCAGTATAAACAGCAGGCAATGGAAGAGCTGTCTGCTCAGGGCGTTACCTTCCCTGTAGAAGCTGTATTCTATGTCCAGAGTGCCAACCAGACTGAACTTGATAATGCCAATGTTTTGAAAGCTCTCATTTCAGAATATCTTGGCGATGACTATGTGACTCTTACAATAAAGACATATATCTCCTCCCAGGCGGAAGAAGTAAGATCGCCTTCCCTCAACTCCTTCCAAAAGACCGGCTGGACTGCCGACTACGGCGATCCTAAGGCTTACCTGGAGAACATGGATTCCACTTCGGATTCTGCACGTTTCCTCTATCTGTACGGCCACTTTGCTGACGTTACAGACGAGACCCTTCTTGCAACAGCAGGCGAAGTTGCGGAATTGATCCACACCGCTCACGCTATCACCGACGATCTTGACGCACGCTATACCGCTTTCGCCGAGGCCGAAGCTGCGCTTCTCAACCACTGCCTGTGCCTGCCTGTTTACATGAACTCTGTTTATCAGCTCACTCAGATTAACGACTACTCCAGGCCTCACGCCGGCTACGGCATGCAGGAGAACCGCCTTGTAAACATTGAGACCAACGCCAACGGCTATACAGCCGAGGAGTGGGCTCAGCTGGCTGAGGAGTACGAAGCTAACAGAGTTCACGAATAATCCATCCCGTTTTTAACCGTTTTTAGTAGTAAGGAAAAGTTATGATAAAATATACGATTAAGAGATTGCTGCAATCGCTTCTGACGATACTGATCGTCGTCTCGATCGTGTTTCTTCTGATGCGTATGCTGCCTACCGATTACTATTTCACTCCGGAAGAGCTCGACAGGCTCTCTGAGCAGGAAAAGAACGACAGGCTGGCGGCCGCAGGGCTACTGGACGATCCGATCACTCAGCTATTACGTTTCTACCAACAGCTTCTGCGCTTTGATCTTGGCACCTCCCGCCGTATCCAAACGGGTGTGCCAGTCGCTGAAGTGATCGCCAGCAAAGTTGCCATTTCCCTTAAATTTGGGAGTATCTCACTTGTTATTTCCTTGTTCCTTGGTGTTGTGATTGGTATTTTGCAAGCCAGATACAAGGATGGGATAGTTGACCATGTGGGAACCGCGTATACAGTCTTTGTAAACGCGGTCCCCCACCTGATCTCGTATTCACTGCTCTTGATATTCGGTTCCCGGGTGCTTGGATTGCCAAGTATGTATTCTATCAGGGACCCCATCCGTTCAGCGATTTTGCCAATAGCCTGTCTGGCGCTGGGTTCCACTGCCGGATACATGCTCTGGACACGCCGTTACATGGTAGATGAGCTGAACAAGGACTACATCAAGCTGGCTAAAATTAAGGGCCTTAGTACACGCGAAATCATGTTTAGGCACGTACTTAAGAACGCCTTTGTTCCCCTCGCTCAGTATCTCCCCAGCTCATTCCTGCTGACAATTACCGGCTCGCTTCTGGCTGAAAGGTTTTTCTCTGTCCCCGGTATGGGTCCGCTGCTTGCTGACTCCATAAGCCGCTATGACACAAATATTGTCCAGGCGCTGGTTATGATTTATGCCGGATTGGGCATTATCGGAGTTTTCCTCGGTGATGTCCTTATGACTATTATCGATCCGAGGATCAGTCTTACAGAAAAGGGGGACGCCCGCTGATGTCTAAATCTAAAGATACCGTAGAAAAAACAGAAGTCCTGGACGAAACGGCAAATATGAGCGATGAGGAACTCTTCTCATTTGTTGAGTACCATCACGATGACGCCGAAAGAACTGGTTACTCCAATTATTCATATTGGAAATCCGTTTTTAAGAATTTCTTGAAAAAGAAAACGGCTGTAGTTATGCTCTGCGTTTTCTTATGCCTGTTTGTGTTCTCTTTTGTAGCTACCGCCATAGGTAATTACGATTACGACAAGCTGATTCCGGACAATGAGCACAGTTTTGAGAGTCCAAACTCAGAGTACTGGTTTGGCACCGACAATCTGGGCCGCGACTATTGGTGTCAGGTCTGGTATGCTTCTCAGACCTCCATCAAACTCGCCGCCATAGTTGCGTTGGGCGAATGTGTTTTGGGAATCATCATCGGTTGTATCTGGGGATATACACGTAAGATCGACGCACTCTTTACCGAGTTATACAATATAATGACTAACGTGCCGAATATTATTTACATGACGCTTATAGCGTTGATGATCGGTCAGTCGTTCCTCATTATGGCAATTTCAATGACAGCCTTTGGGTGGATGCCCATGGCCCGTCAGGTAAGGAATCTGGTTATGATGTACAGGGACAGGGAGTACAACCTTGCTTCCCGTTGCCTTGGCACAAAGCAAAGCCGTATTTTGGTAAAAAACATCCTGCCTTTCCTTGTCAGCGTAATAATATTGCGCATGGCCCTCAGCATTCCGCGGACTATCTCACTTGAGTCCACCCTTTCCTATCTTGGACTTGGCCTTGACGTCAATACTCCGTCGTTGGGTATACTTTTGAGAAACTCCAGGGCATTTTTCCTTGATTTTCCGTACATTCTTATTTTCCCAGCGGCCATAGTCTCTATAATAACTGTCACGTTTTATCTTGTAGGCAATGCCTTTGCTGACGCCTGCGACCCCAAGAACCATGTATGACGGGTGGCAAAATATGAACAATAAAAATCCTATTTTATCAGTAAATGATCTTGAAGTATGCTTCACTCTTAGAGGTAAGTCGCTCACTGCCATAAGAAAGGTGTCTCTGGATCTCTACGATGGTGAAACTCTGGCCATCGTAGGCGAGTCTGGATCCGGCAAATCCGTTCTTACAAAGTGCTTTGTCGGTATGACGGATAAAAACGGTTCCATTACAAACGGCTCTATCATGTATGACGGTATTGACCTGGCTCAGTTGAAAACCGAAAAAGAGTGGCGCAACGTCAGGGGCAAAAAAATATCGATGGTCATGCAGGACCCTATGACTTCCTTGAACCCGCTGAAAAAAGTCGGCGTGCAGATACAGGAGGCCATAGAGCTGAATCAGGGGCTTCACGGCGCTGAAGCCAAAGCCGAGACCATCCGCATGCTTCGGGCAGTAGGTATTCCTGACGCTGAGGCTCGATACAGCCAGTATCCTCACGAGTTTTCCGGCGGTATGCGTCAGCGCGTCGTTATAGCAATAGCTGTTGCCTGCCGTCCCCAGATTCTTATCTGCGATGAGCCTACAACGGCTCTTGACGTGACCATCCAGGCGCAGATACTGGATCTTATCAGGAACCTCCAAAAAGAACTCAAAATGACTATAATCTACATAACCCATGACTTGGGCGTCGTCGCAAACGTGGCAGACAGAGTAGCTGTTATGTATGCCGGCCAGATTGTGGAAGTCGGCCATGTAGATGAAGTCTTTTACAACCCGCAGCATCCATACTCCATGGCGCTTTTAGGCGCACTGCCGCAGCTTGGCGTCAAAGGTGAAAAATTGCCGACTATAGACGGTACGCCTCCAAACCTCTTTAATGAAATCAAGGGCGATGCTTTTGCACCCCGCAACAAGAAAGCCCTTAAAATTGATTTCTACAAAGAGCCGCCTTTCTTTAAGGTTTCTGATACGCACTGGGCTAAGACTTGGTATCTTGATCCCAGGGCCCCTAAGCATGAGGACTCAACCAGTATCAAAACCCTTAATGAAGTCATGGAGAAGAATGCAAAGGCCGCCCATATGGTCCACCCGCATGAATCTCCTGATAGAGAAGCTCTTATTCAGGTTAAGGACTTGCAAGTCAGCTTTGGTGCAGGAAAGAAGAAGTTCGTCGCTGTAGATCATGTTACATTCGACATCTATCGCGGTGAAACCTTTGCACTTGTGGGCGAGTCCGGTTCCGGCAAGACCACTATTGGTCGCGGGATACTCAGGATAAACCCGATAACTGCCGGTGAAGTATATTACAAAGGCCAAAAAATTAACGGAAAAATCTCTAAGGAGCTGGACAAAGAAGTTGTTCAGGGCTGTCAGATGATTTTCCAGGACCCGATGGCTTCACTAAATGAACGCGCAAAGGTTGATTATATCGTATCTGAGGGACTGTACAATTTCCACCTCTACAAGGATGAGGCTGACAGGCAGCAGAAGGTTGAAAAGGCCCTTTTGGAGGTCGGCCTTCTCCCCGAATTTGCAACAAGGTTCCCTCATGAGTTCTCCGGCGGACAGCGCCAGAGAATCGGTATAGCCAGGGCTCTCATCATGCAGCCTGAGTTTATCGTTGCCGACGAACCAATCTCCGCTCTTGACGTATCTATACGGGCCCAGGTTCTGAACCTTTTAAATGATTTGAAAGCCGAGAGAGGTCTTACATATCTGTTTGTCGCACATGATCTCTCCGTTGTCAGGTTTATTTCTGACAGGATCGCTGTTATACACAAAGGGCGCATAGTAGAGCTTGCAGAGGCCGAGGAGCTCTTTAGGCATCCTCTTCACCCATATACAAAGGCTCTGCTCTCCGCTGTCCCCATCCCTGATCCTGCGCAGGAAAAGAACAAGAAACTCTTTATTTACGATCCCAGCGTACATGATTACAGCGTGGACAAGCCTGTCTGGGCGGAAATCTGCCACGATCACTTCGTCTATGGAAATGAACGTGAGCTGGATCTGTATAGAGAAGAACTTATATAATATTTATAATGAAAATGACAGGTGGTATTTCACCTGTCATTTTCATTATAAAAAATCCGTGCGTCATATATGACGCACGGATTTTTCGGTCTTATCTGTTAGTCGGCAAGCGCTCCCATAGGATCCCATGGGTCAAGTACAACAGGCTCGGACTCATAAGCGGCAACAATCTCATCTGACAGGTATTTTTTGTTTACAACTACCTGATACATATACTGGTCAAACCTCTCGTCAGTCATGAAATACATACCCTCGACGCCTCTGTCCTCTCCCCAGCTGTTTTCTACACACCAGCGGACAGGCTTGCCATTCTCGTCCAGATCTACACCCTGGAACACCATGGCGTGGGTCATCTTGCTGTGTCCGTATTCCAGCCTATCGGCCTTCGTCATGTTGAACGTGGTATTGAACACGCTCTCATAATCATATGTGTTCAGATCCATAACGCCGGACACACGCTCGCTGTGCTGACCTACATCGCAGCCGAACCATACAGGCTCCCCGTCCTTCATCTGAGCAATAGCGGCATTTTTGAGTTCTTCTATCGGCAGATTTACGTAGCGTACGATAGGTGCTCCCACAACATTGCCCAGATATTTCACTGTATAGCTCTTCATGAACGGTTTGTCTTCCGTAGTGGCATTTATAACACTGATATACTGGCTGAGGTCTATACCAACATATTTATCATAGAACTCTTTTGGCGTAATACCCTTTTCTGTGATATACTCTCCGCTCTTCGTGCGGACAGAGTAATCGAATCTCTCAGGCGGCTGGCCAAGGCATATCGCCAGCATACGGTAAATTGTCTCAACCATGCCGGTCTTTATCTCTCTGAGTTCCTCAAGGGATTTTCCCGATTCATGCTCCTTTCTGAGGATGCAGGCAAACTCTCTGAGCTTTTCAGTGACAATGGCGTTCATTTCTTTCGTGCCGGAAGAACAGGCGCTCTCATCCATAACCTCTTTTGGTACCAGGCCGTACTTTGTGATTATGGCGCTTATCATATCCCACTGACCTCCGTCCTGAACCGGAGACTGAAGGAGATGGCTGACTATTCTTCCTTCCACATCCTCGTCCAGAGTGGCAAGGATATTCTCAAGAAAATAATTTGCCTTTTCAAGCTTGTCGTAGAAACATGTAAAGTTCTGGCTAAACTCAAATTTGTCAAGATCCATCTTCTTGATTGCTGCGAAGCGCATGCAGTTGAGCGCAGCAAACATCCAGCAGCGTCCGCTGCTTTTCTGGTTGGTAACTCCCTTGTTGTCAAGTCTGATTGAATACTGGTGTATATCGTTAGCCTTTGCACGCCAGTTCTTTGACGCTTCTTTAAGGCCGTTGGCCGTTACGGCGTTCATCGCAATTATATTTTCACGGGAGGAATGGAAATCTTTATCGAAATTTTCTAAGTTTTCCTTGCTAATAAACCGTTCCATCAATGTATCTCCTTTCAATCGTTAGCAATATCAATACCGGCTTTTATCTATGGATCGTCCATGGGTCAAGCTTGACCACAGTCTCTCCGTCATAGAGCTTAAGTATCTCCTCCGGTACATATTTGCGATTGATAATCACCTGATAGCTGTATTTATCAAACCAGCCATCCGTCATAACAAACATACCTTTCTGGCCTACATCCGGACCCCAGGTATTTTCTACTCTCCATTTAATCGGCTTTCCGTTCTCATCCAGGTCAACGCCCTTAAATGTCATCGCATGGCTCATGTGCGCCTGGCCGTAAGCAAAGCGCTCAGCCTTTGTCATAGTAAATTCGGTATTGAACAGACCTTCAAAATCATACAGCTTGTCGTCAAGAATTCCGCCTTCACGCCAGCACATTTCGCCAACGTCGCAACCAAACCACACCGGCTCGCCCGCCTGTAGCTGCGCTATAGCTGTACTCTTGATAACATCCAATGGAACGGAGACATAGCTTACGGGAAGGCCCTCGATTACATCGCCTGTATAGGTTATCTCATACTTAATCATCGGTTCCCCATTTGTAGAACCGGCAACTAAATTTACATAGTCGTAAAGGTTAACATTAATATATTTATTGAAGAACTCCATAGGCGTGATATTTCTGTCGCAGATAAATTTCCCGTCCTTTGTATGTACCTGGAAATCGAATGTCTTGACAGGTTCGCCATAGCAGATACAGTACATGCGATAGATTGTTTTGAGCATTTCCTCTTTGTCTGCGCGCAGTTCTTCAACTGTCTTTCCGGATTTCGCATCTCTGCGCAGATCCCTGGCATACTCCCTGAGTTTTTCCGCGATCATGGGGGCCATTTCACGGCTGGCGTTTGTAGATACGGCCTCAGGCTGCGCATATGCAGGCACTATACCGTATTTATTTACCAGGTTGACAAACATCTCCCACTCTCCGCCGTCTCCTCTGACACCGCGCAGAAGCCTCTCCATAAGCCTGCTGTCTGAAGCATCTGAGATATTTTCGATAACAGCTTCAAGGAAATAATTTGCTTTCTCAATCTTATCGTAAAACATGAGATAATTGCCGGAAAATTCAAACCCATCAAGATTGAGTTCTTTTATAAGTTTGTATCGCAGGCAGTTAAAACCTGCAAACATCCAGCAGCGTCCGCTGTTCTTCTGCCACGTAATCCCGTGCTGGTCAAGATTAACCGAGTACTCCTGATTGTCCTGGCGCACAGCGGTAAATTGCCTTGCGGATGCCAGAAGCCCATTGCTTGTTACAGTATTCATTGCAATGATGTTTCCCCTGTCCGCTGAAAATTTCTCTGAAAACGCTTTGAGGTCGCCTGCTGTAATGCAACTGTTCATTTTCTTACCTCCTGATTGAAATGTATTGCTGTCGCTTATGCAAAAAAACGCACATTTCTCAAGTAATAATACAACTTTACTACTTATTTGCCCATGTGTCAACGAAACTTGAAAGTCATTTATCCGGAAAATTCAATTTCCATTGTTTCGTCCGCTATGTTATAATAAAAACCACGCCGGAACAGAACGCAGCTCTCTCCACAGAAGCTGGATATGTGATAGTCGCACGGCTATTGGAGGAAAGGCCATTGAAAAAGCAACAATTTAAATATCAAAGATACATCCTTCGCATATTTGGGAGCGTCATTCTCCTGCCTATAGCCTTTGTAATATTGAACTATTTTTCGACTGTAATCAAAAACCACACTATATTTTCAATCTGTACAGCTGTAGTCCTGATAGGTCTGCTTTACTGTTATTTCGCGCTGAGTGAAAGCCTCCCCCTTTTTATCGGCGTCGGTGAGTATTGGGTTGAAGGCAGCGCCGTGTGCATAGCATACGGCCGCCATATATACCGCATTATCAACGTCTATGAAATTCGCGGCTATACAACCACTGTTATAACGTCAAAGACTGCGGTGTTGAGGATCCGTTATAACGGGCACCGCTTAAAGCTGCACTCTTCCCCCATATCCGGCCCATCGGATTTCGGCAGCAGCAGCCTTTATCATATCTTTGAAGCTGTAAAAAACACATCCCCTGACTTGAAGCCACAGCAGGATATGATGGGTGTAGAAGTTGCGTACTTCTATCGTTCCTCGGCACGGAAAAAATAGGCCATTTTTAAACCTTCGGCTCAACTCTGCGTAGACATCAGCCACGTAGACGTTGAGCCGAAGTTATCATATTGGCTAAAAATTATTTGTTAAAAACATATTTGTCAAGCCTGTCCATCGCTTCTTTTACAAGGCTGAGAGGCACAGCCAAATTCATTCGGATAGTATCAGGCCGCTGGAACCTGCGTCCATCCTGCCAGACTACGCCTACTTCCATGCCCATTTTCAGCAGTTCCCCTACATCAATATTGTGCTCCTTGCACCACTGTGAGCAATCTAAGTAAAGCATGTATGTTCCCTGAGGTTTGGCAAGAGTAACGCCTTTAAAATGCTCAACTATGTAGTTATACGCATAGTCAACATTTCCCGTTATTGTCTGGCAAAGCTCGTCAACCCACTGATAACCCTCATCCTTATATGCGCCTATGAGGGCATACATGCTCAGGAGATTCGGGTGGTTATACCTCAGGCTGTTAGACATTTTATCCAGCCTGTCCCTGAGGTACTTGTTATAAATGACGTGATAACTGCCCACAAGCCCCGCAAGATTGAATGTCTTAGTAGGCGCGTAAACGGCAATAGTCCTGTTTTTGGCATCTTCACTTACGCTTTGAGTCGGTATATGCTTATGTCCTGTTAAAATTATGTCGCTCCATATTTCGTCTGAAACGACTATGCAGTCGTTAGCCCTATATACCTCCATCGCCTTTTCGATCTCTTCTCTCTCCCATACTCTTCCACAAGGATTATGCGGGGAGCAGAAAATGGCAAAGTGGATCTTGTGCTCCTTAAGCAGCCTGTCCATATCCTCATAGTCCATGCGCCAGATTCCCTGCTGGTCTCTGTAAAGCTGGCTGTGGACGATCTCCCTGCCCAAATTGCCAAGCGTACCTGTAAATCCCACATACGTAGGCGCATGGAGCAGGATCTTCTCTCCCGGCGATGTGAAGGCCTGAACTGCCGCTCCAACACAGCCAAGTACACCGTTTTCATAGCCGATGTGCTCCGCCTTAAGTCCCTCTACCCCGTTACGGAGATTCTGCCAACGTATAATTGAATCAAAGTATTCATCCCTGAGTGAAAAATACCCAAACGCCGGATGCTTGACCCTCTCAATAATGGCTTCCTGAATTGTTGGTACCGTCGCAAAGTTCATGTCCGCCACCCACATGGGTATCTTAGAAAAGCCTGGTTTGATCTCCACTCCCTCCATGGGCATAGAGTCAACCGCCCTTGCGTCTTTTCCGGCGCGGTCCATAATGGTTGTAAAATCGTACTTCATTTCCGTCCTCCCTTAATTTTAAATATGTTATTTTAGTAATGGTAATACTGAACAATATTATACACCATTTTTCACATTCATGTGACAGAAATCAATAAATTTTTTTACTTTTTTTGACGTAATCTGAAGGCAATTACACATTCTATAAACTGATGCCCAAAAACATTCGCGCTTCTCATCGGAACTCTTCGTAACTAGTCAATCTCTATCTCATACTCGCCGTTGATAAGAATGTAATTTACATTGTATTTTTGAGCCAATTTCAGAAATCGTGCATTTTCCTCCAATGCAGTTTCCATGGAAAATTCATCACTTAACCGCTTTTCTATTACGTTGGAATACTCTCTAATGTCGGCAAAATGGTTTTTGATATATTCTTGGCTCATAATAAGACAATAGTATTTTATATGTGTAAGGTATTCGTTATCAAAGTCTTTTGACCAATCAAAGGGAATGTAGCAGCCTTCGATAATCAGGCTTTGTCCATTTTCTATGGACGTTTTTATCATCTCCCTGACAACGGGCCACAAGTATTCTGTAAGCGCACCGTCTTCCTCCGGTGTCAGCTTAGTATATCCGCTGCGTATGAGGTCCATTTTTAAATGGTCGATTGAAAAATAGGGGATCTTATACTTCTCAAGCAATTTTTGAGCAAGGGCCGTTTTACCCGTATGAGACGCTCCAGTTATCAGTATGATCATCATTTTCTCCCGATTTACATTAGACCCTATTCCTCGATTATGATACCATAGATGTGCTTGCAGTTCAATATTATAGCGTTCTCTCCAGTCGACGGGAGGCGTGAACTGCGCGATTGGATATTGCCTCTAAGCTGATTGAAAATCGTTTTAAGAAACGCAGGAGAATACGGCACACCGTTTATATTGCAAAATTCAATCACTGTATTTTACCGCCACAATAGATCGAGCGCACCCCTTCAAGTATAAAACCTTGTAAAAGAGAAGTCCGGCTCATACGGCCATGGAAACAGCCCCAGCGAGTGTTCGCTGGGGCTGTTTCCATACATTCGTGTCCTTATCGCTGCGCAAACCGCATCAACATTGCAGCGCACTGGGCGCGGGTGGCGCTGTCCCGAGGGCTCAGCGTCGTGTCGGTAATGCCGGTGATAATGCCCTCCCCAACTGCCCAGCTCATCGCCTCCACGGCGTAGGCGCTGACGCCGGCGGCGGCGGCGGTCACTTCCACGGCGGCCAGCTTGGAGTTGCCGGCCACAGTCAGTTCTGCGTCCTCAGCCAGCACGCTGAGGGTACCGCTGACCTGAACGTCCTGCAATACGGTTTCGCTTCCGGAGGCGCCCTGGGCGATCAGCACATCGCCGTGGACCTGACCACGCAGAGTCACGCCTTCAGCTGCCACCATCACGATTCCACTGGTGTCCGAATCCTCCAGATCATAGTCGCCGGGTTCATGGATGTACGTGGTAACTGCGTTGTCCAGCACCGTCACTGTGGCAGCCCGGGTCACGCTGCTCTCCGGGGAGAGCTTGCCGCCGCTGCCCTGCACCAGGCCGGCCTCTACCATGGCCGCTACTGTGGATGCTGCCCAGTCGGAAACCTGATCACCGTCGGAAAAGGCACCGAGCATGGAGAGATCGTCCGCGGGCTTGACCTGAAGGGTT
>CALXCS010000078.1 GCA_944386875.1 uncultured Oscillospiraceae bacterium | reverse complement strand
CAATAGTGTTGCTACAAAGAGAAACCTTGTAGAAATCCTTAGATTTAGGCACTTTTCCCGCCATGTGGTGTTTGACGCAGAGGGTGATAAATTCCGCAATAAGCGTACCCAGGACTGTATCACGGTTTCGGTAGTTGTTGATATGGAGTGGGGGAACACGAAAAACTAAATAGTTGACTGAAAAGGACATCGTGCAAGCGGTGTCCTTTTCTTTTTAGGCGAAACCGCAGATTTTGAAACAGTCTGCGATTTTTTATGCCCTCATGTTACGCAGTAGGGGCAGAAAAAGCCTTGATACAAGCGGCTTTGCGGGCGCGTTTCTCACACGGTAAGGGCTTTATCCCTAACCCCCCAAAATCGCTGTTCTACTGCGTAACAAATCTGCAGCAAAGGAGCGATGAAGCTATGCAAAGTCGTTGCCGGTGTTATAGGGCGGGTCGACGAAATCATCTTCGCCTTGCCTAGATATGCCTTTGGTGGCAGCCTGAGTACTTCCAGATTGTTGCCTTCGATGCAGAGACTTTCGGTGGTGTCCCAGTTTTTGCTCTCCTCGGGGCAGGGGCGCAACGTCTTGCGGATGGGCTTGTTCGCCTCCACAATGGAAGCCTTCTTGCCCACCCATGTAAACTCGTAGCGATCATCCCCGTCTACCACATCCGAAGAGAGCATCTGCTGCAGCATCTCAAAATTGATCCCGCGCTTGAGCTTGCCATCCTCGGCCCGCATCTCCGTGACGCAGTTGGGGAACAGTGCCGCGATTTTGTCTATGTTTTCCGATGCCATATCGGGGGGATTCAAATTTCATCTTGTCCATAATTATGCCTCCTCTAGTTTGCTGTCAACTAAATCATCAATTTTGACCAAATATGAGTCGATCTCATCAATAGAATAGATTGTCCCTTTATCAATTTTTTCATATGGCAATACAATTCTAAATTCCTTTTGGTTGGCAAAAAAGATATCTTTGCGAAACATTGTCCGGAAGTAATTTGAATCATCTATGACAAGCGTATCTTTCTCTTCATTATTAAGTTCCAAGTATGTTTTCAAATAGTATCCGCGTTTTGCTTTAGGTTGATAAAATCTAATTTCCGAGGAACCATTTTTCAAAAATTTAAAAAACTCGATATATAGTTTGTCTTGATAAAAAACATCATGCACAAAAGCTTTGCTACGAAACTTATAACGTACTTGTTCAAGAAATCTGCTTTCATCCTTGATAATCAGTGCGTGTGTATATTCTGAAAATTGAGTACGAAGAATTTCACGATAAGCTGATGAAATATATATGCTATTTGTCCTGCGCAAACAGAATGCCGGTGTATTAGATGCGGGAGCAGTAATAACAGAAACATCCACATTATTCAGAGCGATAGAAACACCATTATTTAGAGATCGAAGCCAAGCTTTTTCTGCTTTGCTATGTAAACCACCGTCATATTTATCGCCCAGACCCTTCTGCTTATGCTTTTCCTCGTATTCTCTGTACTGTTGACATGGGCAAAAATACATCTCGCCTTTATTTTTAAGATTTAACAAATGCTCTTCAATTCCATACTTTATAAACATGTCGTGCAGGTCAACTCCTTTCTTATTTTCTTCAACTCTGCATTGATCTCCATCCGCCGGTTGAGCTGATTTTCTTCCCGAATTTTGCTTTCCAGCGTGGCAATCTGCTTTTTCAGCTGTCTTCGCTTTTCATCCTGTTCCACGAAAGCCTGTAAGATTTCGCTGGTATCTGCCTGCAGCATGTCCCCAGCGACCTGCCGTACATGGCTTTCGTAGACAGTGTACATACTCAGCCCGTCCATACGGAATTGTTCATTGATGGGGATAGCCCACTGATTTCCGATTTTTATTGTACAGGGAACACAGTTTCCGCTACACAATATCTGTGTTAGTAAAGGTCTCCCGTTTTTCAGCGGTTTGCGTCACAGATAGATATTTCATAATTCCGTTCCCATAGCAAATTTTTTACATGCTCCTTAAAAGCGAATGCCAGCAATGCTTCATCACATTTTTCTATTGCGTAGATCTTTTGCCTGTATAATTTGCGAAAAGTCTTGGCCGTGAAGGAGGCTGTGAACTGTTTAGTTTAAATTACAGTATAAACATTATAATCGCGGTTGCGAACATACTCAAGAAATATTGATATTGATTTATAATTGCATTCTCCTCCAACAGCTCCCCACATCTGCTATCGTATTTTGACAAAATATATGATAAAATGGGCCAAACGGGATGGAGGATAGCTGTAGCGCGGGAGATTTGTGAACAGCGGCCGCTTTATGCTTAACTATCATAGCTAATACGCAAGGAGAACAAAATCATGGCGTTTGACTACAAAAAGGAATACAAAGAATTCTACATGCCAAAGAATAAGCCGTCTATCGTTGAGGTTCCTGAGATGAATTTTATTGCGGTGAGAGGACAGGGAGACCCCAACGCGGAGGACGGCGAGTATAAGCGGGCTATCGGGCTTTTGTATGGGATGGCCTTTACGATTAAGATGAGCAAAAAGGGCGATCACAGGATAGATGGGTATTTTGACTATGTAGTCCCGCCGCTGGAGGGATTTTGGTGGCAGGAGGGCGCAGCCGGCATCGATTACGCCCACAAAGAGAATTTTAAATGGATATCTGCCATCCGCCTTCCGGACTTTGTGAAAAAAGCCGATTTTGAATGGGCAGTAGCGGAGGCGGCAGAGAAAAAGAAGACGGACTTCTCTCAGGTGGAGTTTTTGACCTACCAGGAGGGATTATGCGTCCAGTGCCTGCATGTGGGCCCCTATGACGCGGAGCCGGAAACGGTTAAACTGATGCACGAGTTTATGGAGAGCCAGGGATATGCACTTGATATTACAGACAAGCGCCGGCACCATGAGATCTACCTCGGCGACGCCAGGAGAGTGGCGCCGGAGAAGCTGAAGACGGTTATTCGGCACCCAATAAAAATATTTGGAGGGCAAATGCTGTGAGAGACATGATTGGCTACTGCGGACTGGACTGCGAAAAATGCGACGCATATATTGCGACGGCAAATGATGATCAGGCTTTGCGCGAGAAAACGGCGCAGCTGTGGGCACAGCTGAATAACGCGCCCATCCTGCCGGAGCATATCAACTGTCAGGGCTGTCGTACAGACGGTGTTAAAACAGTATTTTGCGAGAATATATGTGAAATTCGGAAATGCGCTATGAAAAAAGGCGTTTCCACTTGCGGACAATGTACAATGCTAGCGACGTGTTCGACTGTGGGGACTATTATATCCAACAATCCATCCGCCCTGGAGAATCTGCGTGGGTAAATGAAATAATAAAATTTAAGGCACTGAGGTTATTGGCAGGGAAAGAGGTGAGCTCACATGAACAGAAAACGGTTAAGCCAGGTTCCCAGTGAAGCACCGGAGGATATCCGACGCTTTATCTCAACGGCAGATATTTATGACAGTTCCTGCTCACAGGAGGCAAGGGTATATTTCATTGACAAAGAAAACGGATATTATTTGAAGTGTTCCGGCAAGGGAGAACTGAAGAGAGAATCCGTAATGACAGAATACTTTCACACTAAGGGGCTTGGCGCGGAAGTCCTGAACTATACCTCGTATGACCGCGACTGGCTTTTAACTACGGCCGTTTCCGGCGAAGACTGTACATACGAAGAGTATTTGATGAACCCAGAGCGATTATGTGATACCATAGCATGTGAATTAAGAAAACTGCATGAAATGGATTACACCGGTTGTCCGGTAATGGACAGAACGGGGGAATACCTTGCCGCCGCTGAGAAGAACTACCGTGGGGGAGAATACGATAAGGAGCATCCCTCAGACAAATTTGGGTATCGCTCTGCAAAAGAAGCCTATAGCGTCCTTATGGCGGAGAAAGAGGCACTACAGAGCAAAGTCTTGCTCCACGGCGACTATTGTCTTCCAAATATTATTCTCAACAGTTGGAAGCTATCCGGATTTATTGATGTCGGTTACGGTGGTGTAGGAGACAGGCATATAGATATTTTTTGGGGAATTTGGTCTCTTTATGTTAACCTGAAAACTGATAAGTACAGAGACCGTTTCCTTGACGCATATGGGAGAGACAAGGCATATGAACCGATACTCAAAATTGTTGCCGCGGCAGAGGTGTTCGGCTGAATATGCTAAAAAGCCGTGCTTTTTGGAAAAAAGGGGAAATTATGGAAATTAAAATTGAAAGAGCCAGGGCTGCTGATGCCGAAGCTATCCTCAACTTTACAAAAGTGTGCGGCGGAGAGACTGACAATCTGAGCTTTGGCCCAGAGGGTATACAGATATCCCTGGAGGAGGAAGAACGCTACATTGGGTCTCTGGAAAATTCGGATAAAAGTGCCTTTTTTGTAGCCAGGGATGGAGAGCTTATTGTGGGTACCGGAAACTTCTCTTCTTTTCCACAGAAAAGGATGGCCCACAGGGGCAAATTCGGCATATCTGTTAGGAAATCCCACTGGAACATGGGAATAGGAACGGAGCTTCTTGGGAGAATACTCAACTTTGCAAAAAATACGGCGAAGGCGGAGATCATCTCATTGGAGGTGAGGAGCGATAATAAAAACGCCACACGCCTGTACTCAAAATTTGGATTTGAAAAAATAGGCACGTTCCGCGGTTATTTTAAGGTTAACGGAGAACTGGTGGATTTTGATATCATGGAATTGTTTCTAAAATAGCCAGTTTGAGATATAAATGCCAGCAGGCTGCAAACTGCAGCCTGCTGGCATGATTTAATGCTAAAAGCTTCATTTTGCAATAAAATATTTTCACTCTGTCTGGCATGAGGCGGATATTTATAGTAAAATATCTTATATGAGTGTGAGGAAAAAGACACTGCAGTACATCATTACAAGGAGGTTTGATTTTACATGAAAGCGCTTTTTATCGGGGGAACCGGCACTATAAGTTCTGCTGTCGTAAAGAGGCTTGCGGAGGAACTCCGCTGGGAAGTTTGGGTTCTCAACAGGGGAAAAAGGAATGCTTCTTTGCCGGATGGAGTCCGCCAGATAACGGCTGATATCCATAACGAGGAAGATGTGGCGGAGAAAATCAAAGACCTTGAGTTTGACGCGGTGTGCGAATTTATCGGATTCAAGGTTGAAGACGTACAGAGGGACTACAGATTATTCAAAGGCAAAACAAGACAGTATATCTTCATAAGTTCCGCTTCCGCGTACCATAAACCTGCTGTGAATTACATTATCACCGAGGGAACCGCCCTGGCAAACCCATATTGGCAGTATTCCAGGGATAAGATTGCCTGTGAGGAATATCTGATGGAGAGATACCGTGAAGACGGTTTCCCTGTGACAATTGTCCGTCCCAGCCACACATATGATGAAAAGCACCTGCCTGTGGGAATCTGCGGGAAAAAAGGGCCGTGGCAGGTAATCAAACGGATGATGGAGGGCAAAAAGGTGATTATCCACGGCGATGGGACATCTCTGTGGACTCTTACCTTCAACAGCGACTTTGCAATTGGCTATACCGGCCTTATGGGGAACCCCAGGGCTATTGGAGAGGCCTTTAACATAACGGGCGACGAGGCCATGTCCTGGAACCAGATTCATAAAATTATAGCCGACACCCTGGGAGTCGAACTGCGGACATGCCATGCTTCCTCTGAATTTTTGGCGGCAGTTGGGGATAAATACGGTTATGATCTTGAAGGGAACCTTTTGGGAGATAAAACCGACTGCGCAGTTTTTGACAATACAAAATTGAAGAGAGCCGTGCCATGTATGCGGACAGAAGTGGGTATTCACAGAGGGGTAAGACTGGCCCTTGACTATATAATGTCGCATCCTGAAGAGTGCCAGACAGAGGATCCCGAGTTTGACGCCTGGTGCGACAGGGTGATAGAGGCTCTGGAACGGGCAAAAGACTGCGTATAAGAGCATGAGCTGCGTGCGATTTAACGCGGCAGAGGAGAAACAGTTTGAAAACATTGTACGTATCAGATCTTGACGGGACGCTGCTCCGCAGCAGCGGAATGATATCGGAGTATACATGCCGTGTTGTCAATAGCCTTACAGAAAATGGAGTGGTCTTTTCTTATGCCACCGCCCGCTCTTTTGTAACTGCGAAGCAGGTGACTCATGGCCTGGAGGCAAAAATACCTCTGGTGGTGTATAACGGCTCGTTTATTGTGGACAACGTCACAGGAGAGACGATATTTACCAACCGCTTCGCTAACTCGGGCGAGAGCGCTCTTCAGGACCTTTTCAGCCGCGGGATATACCCTGTGGGGTATTCCGTAATTGGCGGCAGGGATGGATTCGCCT
>CALXCS010000077.1 GCA_944386875.1 uncultured Oscillospiraceae bacterium | reverse complement strand
TCCTACGCCGTAGCGGCAATGGAGTGGGCCAACGGCCAGGGCATCATAACCGGCACGGACGGCAACAGGTTAGATCCAAAGGGCAGCGCCACCCGCGCCCAGCTGGCCACAATACTCCAGAGATTTAGCGAAAATATAGTAAAGTAATGGGTGCGTAATGACTCCCCGGGACTTTCGTCTCGGGGAGTCATTATACGTGTGAACATATGTGAACCCATTCAAGCAGAATCAGTTTCCTGCGCCGCATTGAAAACAGCAGTTTAAGATGTCATAATAGTTATCAAACACACTGTGACGTATGGGGGTTCCTATGACGGCATTTGTCTCCGGAATACATGTTGAGATAACCAGGAAGCGCGTAAAAAACATAAATCTGTCCGTGCTTCCTCCAGATGGCAGGGTGCGGGTGTCTGCTCCTTTTTCTGTGCCTGACAGCTATATTCTTGAATTTGTCCAATCAAAAGTCAGCTGGATAAACAGCCAAAAGGAAAAAATAGCCGCAGTCTCGTCTGCTTATAATCCAAAATATACATCGGGCGAGACCATCCATATATGGGGAAAGCCTCATCTGCTCAAAGTAGAGTCAGATGTAAAGTACGCTTTTGAGGTAAATGGAGAAACTGCGCTCCTTTTTGTCCCTGAAAACAGTACAGCAGAGTCATGTGAAGCTTTTGTCCGAAGATGGTACAGCCGGCAATTAAAAGACCGCGTCCCGCCGTACCTGTCAAAATGGGAGCAAGTCACCGGTCTTTCCTGCAGCCAGTGGCGTACAAAATATATGAAAACCCGATGGGGTACATGTAATACGTCTGTCGGGAGAATATGGCTTAATGTGCGTTTGGCTGAGCATCCTACGATATGCCTTGAATATGTCATACTTCACGAGCTTATACACCTGGTAGTACCTAACCATGGGAATGAATTCCGGTCACTTATGGACAGGTACATGCCGGACTGGCAGAACATACGCCGCCTTTTAAACGCGCCACCTGTGGCTGATTAATCCGGCTAATGTAAAAAACCGAGATAGCGGCGGCCCATTTTCCCTGCTCTATTTATCATTTAGTGGTAAACCTGTCTTTAAGCTGCTGTATAAATCTCTGCGCCGCTTTTGGCAGCACCTGATATTTCTTCCACACAATGCTGGCTTTTGCTATGAGAGGCGGGTCCAGAGGTCTGAAGCACAGGCTGCTCTCTCCGGCAGTGTTCACCAGCCCCGAAAAGCAGATGGCGTATCCCAGCCCTTCATCCACCAATAGAGATGCGTTGAATATGAGATTATACGTCGCAACAATATCAAGCTGCTCCGGCGCGCGGCCCAGCCACACCATGGTCTCATTCTCTCCGCGCAAGTTCTGGCTTGAGACTATCAGCGGTTGGTCCCACAAATCCTCTGGGCTTATTCTCTCCTTTTCAGCCAGTCGTGAATCTTCGCGCATCAGCACGCCGAATTCGTCGCATCTGGGCATCTCCAGAAAATCATATTTCATCTTATCCACAGGCCCATATATCAGGCCGAAATCTATAAGTCCCTTGTCCAGTTGCTCCAGCACATACACGGAGTTTCCACTGTACATGTGAAAATGAACGTCCCGAGACTCTTCTCTCATATCCTTGGCTGCCTCTGCGAACAGTCGTATGAGCTGCGTCTCCCCCGCGCCTATATGTATGTCACCCGCCAGCACTTCATCTGAGGCAGAGATTTCTCTCTCAGCCTTACGCACAAGGTTAACTATTTCCTCAGCCCTTTTCCTGAGGAGCATTCCCTCCTCAGTCAGTGTTACCTTCCTGCTTCCGTGAGAACCGCGTATCAAAAGCTGTTTGCCCAATTCTTCCTCCAGCCCTTTGAGCTGTGTTGATAATGTGGGCTGGCTCAAGTGCAGAGATTCTGCCGCAGCAGATATGCTCTGCTCCCTGGCAACGGCCAAAAAATATTGCAGTACTCTTAGTTCCATTGTCACACCCCCTTGATAGTGTACTACGTATTATCATAGTTTTCAACTATGATAACCTATACTTAATAAGTATTTGCTATTTTATCTCGGAAACTCTATAATTGCACATGGGCAATAACGCGCTGTTTGCAAAATAATAGGCAGATGGAAGAGGTATGACACTATGGAAGACAAGTCTAAAAGCGATCTCATACAGAATTTGGAGGACGCAGGCTGCAGTCCCAAGGTTGTTGAAGAATTTCTGTCCTGCTGCGGCAGCAAAAAAACCAAAGAGCAGCTGCGTGTATTATCCTGCCAGAGGCAAAAGCTGCTGGACAATGTACACAAGTGTGAAAAGCAGATAGGCTGTCTTGATTATCTTGTGTATAAGCTTAAACGCGATGAATTCGATGACGGCAAAAACTAATCCGGCGAGGTGGACAAATAAATGGATACTATTGAAAATATGACTTTTGATCAGGAACGCGCACTTTATGAAAGTCACAATCTGAAAGTGAAAGGCTGCCGTTTTGACGGCCCCGCAGATGGTGAGAGCGCATTAAAGGAGAGCTCTGATATAGTTGTAGAGAATTGCTTTTTTAACCTGCGCTATCCCTTCTGGCACGACCACGGCCTGAAGATAGAGGGTTCAGACATGACTGAGCTATGCAGGGCGGCGCTGTGGTACTCTGACCATATAGAGATAAAAAACACACGGCTGCATGGGATCAAGGCTCTGAGAGAGTGTTTTGATATTTCAATGGACAGCTGCGACATTATCTCCCCTGAGTTCGGCTGGTCCGTAAGTAATCTTGAGATGACCAACTGCACGGCGCAGAGTGAATACTTTATGATGCGCTCTGAAAAGCTCCATTTTAAAAATGTGAATTTCACAGGCAAGTACTCTTTCCAGTACATAAGCGACTCCCTCTTTGAAAACTGCGTTTTCGATACAAAAGACGCGTTCTGGCACGCAAAAAACGTAGTTATAAAAGATTCCGTGATAAACGGGGAATACCTGGCCTGGTATTGCGAAAATGTCACATTCGATCACTGCAAAATAATCGGCACTCAGCCGCTGTGCTACTGCAAAGGGCTTCGGCTCATAGACTGCGAGATGGACAAGGCAGATCTGGCTTTTGAAAAGTCAGATGTGGGCGCCACTGTCCTGACGCCGGTTATAAGCATCAAAAACCCCTATTCCGGCAGCATAACCGTGCCATCCGTAGGGGAAGTAATATGCAACGACCCTCGGGCAAAGGCGCAAATTATCGTTGCAAACTGCGAGAATATGCAGGCGGGCAAACGGTGCTCATGCCAATGCTGCTGACAATAAAAAGTATTCTATCATCCTATTTATCACCATAACTATGTCTATCTTAATTTCCGGCTACGCCAGCAAAAGCGCAGCCGGAAATTAAACTGTAAAAGCGGGTGAGTTCAGGTTTTTCAAAACTGTTTAGCATCCCTGCGGCCTTGTCGTTTTCTGATACTCCTATCTGCCGCATAGGTAATCCATCAGGACTTGCCTGGACCCTGGTCAACGGTTTAACAACCGCCTCCAGCAGTTAAAGCTGAGCGCACAGTCATTCCTTCGCTAATGCCCGCTAGTTGAATATTCTCAGCGGAAAATCCTGAGTGCGCGGGTAATTATAGGCATACCCAGGGATAGATCTATAGTTTTCCAGCAAATTAAATCAACACCAGGAGGTGCAATATGGAATACCGTCAATTACCACATGGGGATGAAAAGATCAGCATAATCGGCCTGGGAAACAGTTCACTCGGCCAGTCGGATGAAACAGAGATGGACGCCACCGTCGCCCTGGCCCTTGAACACGGTATAAACTATTTCGATATGGCCGCCGGCGATGCCGCTCCTTTTGCAGCCTATGGACGTCAGGTGAGGTCTTTGCGAAGCTCTGTGTACTATCAAGTGCATTTTGGTGCTGATTATACTACGGGGAAATACGGTTGGACTCTAAATCTTGATCAGATAAAACGGTCCGTTGCCTGGCAGCTGGGCCAGCTGAGGACAGACTACATTGACTTTGGTTTCATCCACTGCATTGATGAGCTGGGCGATCTTGTCAAAGCCGCAGAGACTATTGAATATATTAAATCCTTGAAAAAGGC
>CALXCS010000076.1 GCA_944386875.1 uncultured Oscillospiraceae bacterium | reverse complement strand
ACAAGCTGAGATTCTCCTTCACCTCCGGCGCCGGGGAGCTCTCATATCTTGACGGCAGGACCTTCTCCGTTGAGCGCCCGGAATTTGTCGAAAAATTATTTGATTTGTCCTGATTATCATTGACTTTCCTGTGGATAGTATGTATATTTAATCCGTGATTCTGTTCGGGGCCGAAAGCCCTGTGAAATGAGGGGGAGGATAATGTCAAAAGAGCTCATTCGTCTTAAGGACGTGTCCATGACATTTGACGGCGATACCGTACTGGACAACATGAATATTTATTTTAATGATAAGGAATTCCTCACGCTGCTCGGACCCAGCGGTTGCGGTAAAACTACAACGCTGCGGATTATAGGCGGTTTCCTGGTACCTACATCGGGAGATGTCTTTTTCGACGGGGTGAGGATTAATGATGTTCCGCCATATTTGCGTCAGGTAAACACTGTTTTTCAAAAATACGCTCTTTTTCCGCATTTGAACGTATACGACAATGTGGCTTTTGGACTTCGTATACCAAAAGCTATTGAAGAAGGCGGAACAGATATAGATTCCGGTTCCTCCGGCAAAGGAAAACGTAAAAAAGCAAAAAAAGTAAAGCTCTCAAAAAAGGAGATCGACCAGCGTGTTCGGGAGATGCTGGAGGTTGTCTCTTTAAAGGGTTTTGAAAAGCGTACTGTGTCCTCTCTCTCAGGCGGTCAACAGCAGCGTGTGGCCATAGCCCGCGCACTTGTTAACCGCCCGAAAGTGCTGCTCTTAGATGAGCCGCTTGGTGCTCTCGATATGCGTCTGCGCAAAGATATGCAGCAGGAACTCAAGCGCATACAGCAGCAGATGGGGATTACTTTTATATATGTTACCCACGATCAGGAAGAGGCGCTGGCCATGAGCGATACTGTTGTTGTAATGAATAATGGAAAAATACAACAGATTGGCACCCCTGAGGACATATACAATGAGCCCAAAAATGCGTTTGTAGCTGACTTTATAGGGGAGTCAAACATCGTTGACGGTATAATGCGCGCCGACAGGTTGGTGGAAATCTTCGGCAGGCAATTTCAGTGTGTGGACAGCGGATTTGAAAAGGACGAACCTGTCGATGTAGTTATCCGCCCCGAGGATGTGGATATAGTCGATGTCTCGCAAGGAGCCCTTACCGGTCTTGTAACCAGCGTCACTTTCAAGGGGATGCATTACGACATTATAGTTGATTTCAAAGGGTTCAAGTGGCTTATAGAGACAACTGATTTCTGTCCTGTAGGCGCCCGCATAGGTATTAAGCTGGATCCCGACAGCTTCCACGTTATGAAAAAAAGCGAGTATTCCGGAATGTACGGCGACTATAGCTCCTACAGTGCCGAATATGATGAAATCGGCGATGCCGAATATCAAGAGGAAGACGCTGTGGACGAGGAGGAGTACTATGAAAGCTAGGGCTTTTGCCTATCCGTATATATTTTGGATGGCTCTTTTTGTTGTAGCTCCCATACTGATTATCGTCGTCTATGCTTTTACTTCCTCTACGGGCAGCCTGACATTTGACAATTTCACCAGTATGGGCGGCAGCTATCTCACGGTTTTTGGAAGGTCTTTCCTGCTGGCTTTTATCGCCACGGCAATCTGCCTTCTCATAGGATACCCTGTTGCCCATGCCCTTGCCAAGGAAAAGGCACGTCTTCAGGGAATGATAGTCATGATCATAATGCTTCCTATGTGGATGAACTTCTTGCTGCGTACATACTCCTGGATGTCCATATTGGAAAATACCGGTTTGTTGAACAGGTTTTTTGCCGCCATTGGCCTTTTTGACCTTATAAATGCCATCAGCGGTTTTATTAATAATACCTTTGGGACGCATCTGTCTACTGAGCTTGAATATTTCGAGATGATAAACACTCAGGGGGCCGTTGTACTGGGCATGGTCTACAATTATCTGCCTTTTATGATTCTGCCTATTTACTCAGTAATTCTTAAAATTGACGTCTCTTATCTGGAGGCAGCCAGGGATCTGGGCGCTCCTCCCCGCACAGTTTTCAGAAAAGTTGTATTCCCACTGAGTCTCTCAGGGGTTTTGTCGGGTATAACAATGGTATTTGTCCCTGCCGTCAGTACCTTTGTTATTTCCGATCTTCTCGGCGGCGCCAAAATAATGCTTTTGGGCAATCTTATACAGATGCAGTTTTTGGGCGGGACATACAATCCGCATCTGGGCAGCGCCATTGCTCTCATAATGATGATAGTCGTCATAATCTGCATGACGGTAATGAACAAATTCGGTGCAGAAGAAGAACAGGCGGTGATGTTTTGAAAGAAAGGCCGTCTGTCAGCGGGCGTGTGCTGACTATCTTAACATTTATTTTTCTCTACGCGCCGATAATAGTCCTTATTGTCTTCTCATTTAACAGTTCAAACAGCCGCACGGTATGGAGCGGTTTTACGTTGGATTGGTACAAAGAGCTTTTTGAGGACTCTCTTATCATGTCCTCACTATCTACCACCTTTTCTGTATCGCTTATATCTGCGCTTGTAGCTACTGTGGCAGGTACTGCCGCGGCAATAGGTTTCTTCAACATGAAAAAGCGTACCAGAGCTCCGCTGCTTGCTATAAACAACATCCCCATGATAAACGCCGATATTATCACCGGCGTCTCCATGTGCCTTCTCTTTGTGGCGGCATTCGGCTTTTTAGGCAATTTCACCGGTTGGCTCAACAGTGTTTTTGGATTTAACCTGCCTACCAGGTTTACTCAGGGCTTTGGAACATTGCTTATCGCCCATATTACATTCAATGTTCCATACGTCATACTGTCTGTCATGCCGAAGCTTCAACAGATGGACAGGAACCTTGTTGACGCTGCGATGGATCTGGGCTGTTCCCCGCTCTCCGCCATCTGGAAAGTTGTCATACCCGACATTATGCCGGGCATAATAAACGGGGCTATCATCGCATTTACAATGTCAATAGATGATTTTGTCATAAGTTTCTTTACAGCCGGCTCTAACAGCCAAACGCTTGCAATGGCAATATACACTATGACTAAAAAACGAGTAACACCTAAGATAAACGCCATATCCACGTTACTTTTCCTGACAGTTCTCATCCTGCTTATTATTGTGAACATACGTTCCTCCAGGCAGGAAAAAAAGCTGCAGGAATCAATGAAAGCCAAAAAATCTTTTGTGAGGTAAAAATAGATGAAAAAATTTTTGACTGTCTCCCTTGCTGTGGCTATGGTTTTATCCATAGGCCTTCTTGCCGGATGCTCCGGTGGCAATTATGACGCCGAGATAAATGTATATAACTTCGGCGAATATATTGACGAGAGCACATATGAGGCCTTTGAAGAAGAGTACAACATAAAGGTCAATTACAATACGTATGATACATGCGAGGCCCTCTATGCAACGCTGAAAAACGGCGGTGCCGATTATGATGTAATAATAACTTCCGACTATATGATCGGGAGAATGGCCAACGAAGGCATGCTGGAGGAGCTTAACTATGACAACATCCCCAATTTTTCTCTGATTGGAGATGAGTATAAAAGTCTCAACTACGACCCTGATAATAAATACACCGTACCATATATGTGGGGCACTGTAGGCCTTATATATAACGGCGCTGAAATCGATGATGAGATAACAAGCTGGAGCGCCATGTTCGACGAACAGTACTCCGGTCAGATCCTGATGTTTGACTCCTCAAGGGATGCTTTCGGTGTTGCTCTTAAATATCTCGGATATTCTATGAACACCACTGACGAGGCAGAGCTTCAGGCAGCATTTGATTTGCTGGAGCAGCAAAAGCCCCTTGTACAGGGCTATTTCCAGGATCAGATGTACGACAAACTGGAAGGCGGCGAGGCCTTGATCGGCGCTTACTATGCCGGCGATTACCTGATGATGCTTGAGAATAACCCTGATCTCAAGTTTGTTATCCCCGACGAAGGCTCAAACTTCTTTGTTGACGCCATGTGCATACCTGCAGGCTGCGAAAACAAGGAAGCCGCCGAGATGTTCATAAACTATATGGCCGGAACTGATGTGTGCGTCGCAAATATGGAAGCCACCGGATATGCCAGCGGCAACACTGAAGCGTGTGAAATATACGCTCAGGATCTGGATGATTACTCTTCCCAGGTTATGTTCCCCAGCGAAGAGGTGCTCTCCAGGTGTGAAGTTTACCTGAATCTTCCTGAAGATGCACTTGCTCTCTATGACTCACTGTGGGTCGAACTGAAGGCGTGATTTATGTGTCTTACTAAGTACCCATTGGGGTAGCGTTTCTGGATATGGCGAATTTAAAGGCGTGCGGATTTATAAACCGCACGCCTTTAAAAATGTCACATGGTACCAAAAGCAAAAGAACATTTCAATCCGTTCAACTGTCCCTGGTTCTATTTCTTTAATCTAATAGTCCTTCTAATTCCAGAACTGCCGCATTCAACTCTGCCTCATTGTCGTCTTTCAGCGCCCTTCTCACGCGCTTTTCCGAAGCGGTAAGCAGTTTCTTACGGTTTCTTTCCATTCCCTTCTCAGCCGCTGCGGCTCTGTATAAAAGCTGTTCTGCTCGATCCCGCGCTCTGGCACGTTCACGTATATGCTCGTCGTCAGCCGCATATTGCTGGGCATCTCTTACAGCCGCGTCAATATCCGTCTGGCTCATATTTGAGGACCCTGTTACTGTTATCTCCTGGCTTTTCCCAGTATCAAGGTCCATGGCGGAGACATTAACGATGCCATTGGTATCAATGTTGAAAGTCACCTGTATCTGAGGCACTCCGCGAGGTGCCCTGCGTATACCGGATAACCTGAACTTTCCCAACGACTTATTCTGGCTGGCCATTGGGCGCTCTCCCTGCAGGACATTTACTTCAACGGAGGTCTGGTAATCTGCCGCTGTGGAGAAAATCTGGCTCTTTGAAATCGGAAGCGTCGTGTTACGGTCTATAACCCTTGTACAGACGCCTCCCACTGTTTCAATACCCAATGAAAGAGGAGTGACGTCTAGCAGCAGCAGTCCGCCCACAGATCCCGCCAGGACTCCCCCCTGCAGGCAGGCTCCCATGGCCACACACTCATCGGGATTAATCCCCTTAAAAGGCTCCTTGCCTGTATATCTTTTGACTGCCTCCTGAACGGCGGGTATACGGGAAGATCCCCCGACCATCAGTACCCGGCCTATATCGTTCATGCTTATCCCTGAATCAGTAATAGCCTGGTGCACAGGCCCCATTGTTGCTTCAACCAGCTGGGCAGTCAGCTCATCAAACTTTGCCCTGGTAAGCGTCATGGAGAGATGTCTTGGGCCGCTGCGTCCAGCAGATATATACGGCAAGTTTATCTCTGCGCTTGTAGTGGCTGAGAGTTCTATTTTAGCCTTCTCCGCTGCTTCGCGCAGCCGCTGCATAGCCGCAGCATCACGTGATAAGTCTACCTTATCGCTGCGCTTATACTCTCCAAGTATCCAGTCGACTATGCACTTGTCAAAATCGTCTCCGCCCAGCCTGTTGTTGCCTGCCGTCGCCAGTACCTCTATAACGCCGGAACCGATGTCCAGGACAGACACGTCAAATGTACCGCCGCCCAAATCGTATACAAGTATTTTTTGCCCAAAATCCTTGTCCGCACCGTAAGCCAGTGCCGCGCTCGTGGGCTCATTTATTATACGCTGAACATTTAGACCCGCGATCGTACCTGCATCCTTTGTGGCCTGACGCTGTGCATCGGAAAAATAGGCAGGTACGGTAATAACAGCTTCAGTTACAGGTTCTCCCAGCCAACTCTCCGCATCTTTTTTTAATTTTGCAAGTATCATGGCCGATATTTCCTGGGGCAGATATGTCTTCCCATCGATTTTTATCTTCCTATCGGTGCCCATATCGCGTTTAATGGAACTGATGGTCCTTTCAGGATTTACCACGGCTTGCCGCTTTGCAGCTTCGCCAACCAGGCGTTCGCCATTTTTAGTAAACGCAACAACCGACGGTGTCGTCCTGCCGCCCTCTGCATTTGGAATTATGACGGGCCCATTTGTTTCCATTACCGCCATACAGGAATTTGTAGTTCCAAGGTCAATTCCTATTATCCTGGACATGCGTCTTTTTCCCTTTCAATTAAATTATGCCAATTGCCGATTCCAGCCGTACTCCGTGAAGCACGCTGGGCCGGTAAAAAACGGCAATCTCATTTCCCTGCTGCGCGTAAAAGTACTGATACCAAAATTATCGGATCTCATTATGTCTTTCCGGAAAAACGATTGCCGCATTTTTTACACGTTATCTGTACCTTGCCTTTCCCTCTCGGCACACGCAAAACTGTTTTGCACAGCGGGCATTTAAAGAACTTATACTGCCGCCCCTGCACAGTCCTGATCTTTATTCCGCTGAAAAAAGATCTTATACCTGACGTAGCCGCTATGAATCTGTCGTTTTCCGCCCTGCGTTTATAAACATTGCGGGATAGAATCCTCCAATAGCTATACACAATTAGTATAAGAGCAAACACCCAGAAAACAGTGCTTAAAATCCCGTCAAGTACTCTTGTAGTGGCAATTGAAACAATTAAAAACAATATTGACACCCATAGAGCGGATTTTGATATAGAGTCCGTTCCATTACGCCCAGAAAAAAAGTTGATAAGCCTTTGTTTCATAATACTTATCCTTCCAATCGAAATAAAAGGCACTGGGCTTTCGCTCAGGCAGCAAAAATTTTATATATCTATTTTAAACAACAATATCCATAGATGTTTAAAAATCTGTAAATTTTATTTTATAAAAACTAAAATATAATAAAACTGCCATCCATTTCAATCTGGATGGCAGTTTTATTATTTATATCTCATTTATCTCTTATTGAATATCTTGAAAATATCCTCTAATGCTCTATCATCGTAGGAGCTGTCATTATCGTCGCCGCTCTGGGTGCTCGTCGTCTTTTCCTCTTCAGCCGCAGAAGCCTCCTTCTTCTCAGCGGCCTCTGTGTACAAGCCTGATTTCTTCTCAGGGGCCTTGTAACTTCCGCTGGGATTCTCATCAAACCTCGTGGCAATAACAGTAACGCGGATCTCATCGTCCATTGTCTCATCAAATGCAGCACCAAAAATAATGTTGGCGTCCGGATGAGCAGATTCCTGGACAAGAGTGGCGGCAGCTTCAATATCATCAAGGCCAATATCCAGAGAACCTGTGATATTTACAAGGACGCCTCTGGCGCCATTTATTGACGTCTCCATAAGCGGGCTGGACACGGCAGCGCGGGCTGCATCCTCCGCTTTTCCCTTTCCTGCGGCGTGTCCCACACCCATATGGGCATAGCCGGCATCCTTCATAATTGCCGTCACATCAGCAAAGTCCAGGTTGATAAAGCCGGTGTTCTTGATAAGTTCAGAAATGCTTGTAACAGCCTGAAGCAGGACATCATCGGCAATTTCAAAGGCATTGGCAAATGTAAGCTTCTGATCAGTGGCGTGTTTAAGCCTGTCATTGGGTATTATAAGCAGCGCATCAACCTTTGACAGAAGCTCAGCAATTCCGGCATTCGCTTGATCCATACGGCGCTTGCCTTCAAAGCTGAAGGGCTTTGTCACAACTCCCACCGTAAGGATCCCAGCCTCACGGGCAATATCGGCAACGACTGGCGACGCACCCGTTCCAGTGCCTCCGCCCATACCGGCAGCCAAAAAGACCATATCTGCATCTTCAAGTGCTTTTGCAATATTGTTGCGGCTCTCTTCAGCAGCTTTCTTTCCAACCTCAGGATTTGAGCCGGCGCCCTGGCCGTGGGTAAGCTTTTCACCGATCTGTACCTTATTGTCAGCTGCAGAAATTGAGAGGGCAGGCTTGTCCGTATTGATAGATATAAATTCTACGCCCTGTGTTCCGGATTTAACCATTCTATTAACAACATTGTTCCCGGCTCCGCCAATTCCAACGACTTTTATTACGACAACATTGTCAGGACCGGATTCAAGTGTATTTGCCATAAATAATCCTCCTAATGTATACTGACGCAAGGTTTCCAGACCCCGCATATTTTCGCATAATTATGTTGCTATTTTATATCTAAAGCTTTATAAGGTCAAGAGCTGAAAGTATTTTTATTACTTTTTATAACTTATACCCGCGAGTTTTAAGTATTTTATCCTGGAATATACCTGGCTTCATTCTCATTCGACAAATCGATTCTTCCGCCCAGGTCTGTGCCCTGGTTGTCAATAAGCCTTGAAAACAGCCAGAACTTGTCCTCCAGCGCCTCTCCGCTGCCAAGGTCTACTTCGTAGCTGTAGTAGTCAAACTTAATATTGCTTATATTTGTTATATCTATCCACGTTATGCCTTCCTGGAAGCCGTTTGCCAATATGGCTGACAACAAATCCCTCAAGTAAAGAAGCTGTACCCTTCCTTCATCGCCTAAGGCAAGCGTTTCGCCAACAGCCGGCATGATCGGCTGAAGACCCCTGATATTTATTGTACCCGAGGCCCCTCCAGCCGTCGTCTCCTCTAAAATCTTTGCATTTTTGTCTATTATCCACCAGCTGCCTTCGCTGCTGAAGGACGCTATCGGATAGCTCTCAGTCACTTCAATAGTCACAGTATCCGGCAAGCTGCGCACTATCCTGACCTCATCAATATACGGGAGGCTATTTGTTATCCCCAGTCCTGCAGCTGACTCTCTAATAAAAAATATACTGTCTCCTATTTCAATTCCGGACGCCTCTATAACCTGCGTGTCCTCGTACATACTCGCCCCAACTACCTCTATCTGGGACACTTTGAAAAATACTCCGACTCCAAACAGCACGGCTATTATTATCATTGCAGTTATTACTGCAGCATACAATGTTCCGCTCCGTCGTCTTCTCCTTCTGCCGCCCTGCTCCATAATCTACCTCTCTAATCTATTCTCTCTGCATCAGCATTGAGAGCTCTCAAAGACTCTACTAGTCCATCGTATCCTCTGTCAATATGTTTAAGTTCAGATATCTCAGTGGTACCATCAGCGGCAAGTGCTGCAACAGCAAGCGCAGCTCCGCCTCGCAAGTCAGTTGCCGCAACCAAAGCCCCGTGCAGTTTGTTTACACCGCTGACCATGGCAACTCTTCCGTCTATCCTTATGTCGGCACCCATCCGCCTGAGTTCAGGCACATGCCTGTACCTGTTTTCAAAAATTGTCTCAACAAGGACAGTAGTTCCATCGGCTTTCAGGCATGCCGCCATAAGCGGCGGCTGCGCGTCCGTGGGAAATCCCGGATACGGCCTTGTTACCACTGGTTTCGGCGCTCTGAAACCGCCCTGAGCATCAATTGTCACCCAATCTTTACCAACATTCAAACTGCAGCCCATATCAGTAAACACGTTTAAAATAGAGGAAATATCCTCGGGTATTATACCCAAAATATCCACTTTACCCATAGAAGCAGCTGCTGCCGATAGGAAAGTCGCAGCAACTATTCTGTCAGGAATGATTCTGTGCTCTACCCTCTTTACTGATTTTGAAAGGTCGATCCCCTCAACTGTAATTATAGAAGTACCTGCTCCGGACACAGGTACGCCAAGCTCCCTCAGATAATCCTGTAAGTCCCTGATCTCAGGCTCTCTTGCGGCGTTTGTTATCACAGTGGTCCCCTGGCATCCTGCTGCAGCAATCATGCTGTTTTCTGTAGCTCCAACGCTCGGAAGCGTCAGGTCAATTCTGCATCCGCGCAGGCCGCTTGCACTGCAAATTAAATTTCCCCCATGTTCCTCTATTTCTGCTCCCATCGACCTCATAGCCGCTATGTGTAAGTCTATTGGCCTGGGTCCCAGCTCACAGCCTCCAGGCATTGACAAAACTGCTCTCCCCGCCCTTGCCAGTATAGCACCAAGAAAAATCACTGATGATCTCATTTCCCGCATAAGTCCGTCGGGAATCTGGCAGTTTGTCATTGTTGATGAGTTTATGTAAACTGTATCATCCTTCTTTTCTGCAACACATCCCAGGTGCCGCAATATTTTCATGGCGGCATCAACGTCAGAAAGCGATGGACAATTATGTATTATTGTCTCACCGCTTGAGAGCAGTGAAGCTGCCATTATAGGCAGAACGCTGTTTTTCGCCCCGTGTATGTGGATTTCTCCTGAGAGACGTTTCCCTCCTGTTATTCTCAATATGCTCATAGTACTCCCCCGAAAGGCATTTTGATTTCAGGTCATACTATGCTGGAATACTCAAATTAGTTAATAAGCGATAATATCGCCCCGATAATCTTTGACGTAGCTTCCGGTTGGCCAAGTTTCACAGCGTTCTTTTCCAAAAACTCAAGTCTCTCCTTATCCCTGAGTATTCTCAGCGCTGTATTGTATATGAGCTGACCGGAACAGCTATCCTCAGTAATAACAACTGCTGCCCCTGCTTTTTCCAATTCTCTGGCATTTTTAACCTGGTGGTTGTTTGTCACATTTGGAGACGGAACAAGTATAGACGCTCTTCCTACGTTTGTCAGTTCTGCCAGCGTTGAAGCCCCCGCCCTGCATATCACCAGGTCCGCCGCGGCCATAACAGTGCCCATGTTGTCTATATACGCTCTAAGGTCTTCCCAGTCTGGCAAGCCATATACGCCGCATTCACCTAGCCGCTCCACCATGCGGGAGACTCCATTCTGGCCGTTCCCTGTGGCGTGTATATGCCACATTGCCCCGCTTTTGGAATTCAACCGAATAAAATCAGCCATCATGTGGTTCATCCCATCAGCGCCCAGGGAACCCCAGAAAGATACCACAAGAGGCTTGCCGACTACGCCCAGCCTTTTTTTTGCCTGTTCTCGTGACATTTTATGAAAATCTCCACGCACTGGCGTTCCTGTAACAACAACCCTCTCCGGCCTCTTATAGTATGAACTTACTGATGGAAAGGCTACCAACATCCTGTCAACAACACCGCTGAGCACTTTAGTCGTAAGCCCAGGTACTGCGTTGGATTCATGCATGACTGTCGGAATCTCACGCCTGGCCGCTGAGCGCAGCACGGGATAGCAGACATATCCCCCTGTACCGATAACCGCATCAGGCTTAAAATCTTCTATGATTTTATTTGCTTCGCGCAGCGAAACTGACAGATTGTGTATCGTATTTATATTGTGCTTAAGATCTTTTGGCTTCGCTCCTCTTGCAAAACCGGTAATCGTTATATTTGCCAGGTCAAAGCGCTCTGCCGGTACAAGACGTTTCTCCATCTCGCGTCCTGATCCAACAAAAAGGAATTTGGCATCTGGCATCATCTTTCTCAATTCGCCGGCAACAGCCAGCGCCGGGTTTATATGCCCGGCTGTCCCACCGCAAGCAAATAAAAACCTCATTTCGTCTCTTCCTTTTTCTTTCTTTTCAGCGGTATTTCCCTGGAAATTGCCAGAACTATCCCCATCTCAATAAGTTGTATCCACAGCGCAGTTCCGCCGTAACTGAAAAACGGCAGAGATATGCCGGTGCATGGCACAAGGTTTGTCACAACAGCCACGTTCAAAAACACCTGAATAGCCAGCAGACTTGTTATCCCTGTTATTACAAGCGCACCGAAACGGTCCCTGGCGTGCATAGCAAGCCAGTATCCTCTGATAATAAGCAGCGCAAAAAGCAGCAATATGAGCAGTGCGCCTATCAGCCCCAGTTCTTCGCACACAACAGCAAAAATGAAATCGTTGTGCTCCTCAGGCAAATACAGATATTTCTGTCTGCCCTGACCAAGCCCAAGGCCCAGAAGTCCTCCGGAGCCCACAGAATATAGCGACTGTATTATCTGAAATCCCGTTCCCTGGGGATCAGAAAACGGATCAAGCCACGTGTTTATTCGGCTTGAGGCATAGCCCATTTGTGTCACAAGAAGTACTCCAACGCCCAGTACAACTGCTCCGCCAAAAGCAAAATACGTCCATTTTGTGCCTCCGACAAACATCATTATTGCCCCAATGGCAATTATGATAACTGATGCAGACAAATGAGGCTCCAAAATTAAAAGGCCTACCACTACTACAAGGACAATACCAAAGGGAAGCACCCCATATTTAAATGTCTTCATTTTGTCTTTATACACACATATCATTGAAGCGAATGAGAGGATAACTGCGAGTTTCGTAACTTCAGAGGGCTGAAATGTGGTAAACCCCAGATCGATCCATCTTTTGGCGCCGTTTTCTTCTACGCCGATAATCGGCACCAGTATCAGTAAAAATACTGAGGCAAAAAGAGACAGCATCGCAAAACGCCTGAATATCCATGTTGGGAATCTCGATACGGCCAGCATGATTGCCGTACCGCTGACGGCAAAAAGGAGCTGCCTGACAAAATACCTTGTGGGATCTGCAGATTCATAGTAGGCTCTGGCAAAACTTGCAGACAGAACCATTACAACGCCAACCGTCAAAATTATCATCGTCAGGAGAAGGAAAGGAATATCCATCGGTCCACGCCTTGTGCCTTCTGCATGCTCCGCGCTGCGTCTGAGTTTTTCTCCTTCTCTCCTGCCCTCATCAGGCCAAAGGCCCTCACTATCGTATTTTGTCATCAGCCGCATCCTCCCTTCTCAATTAAATCTAAGTTTATCCGTAATATTTAAAACCTGTTCATAACTGCAAAAAAAGACAGGCATGCAAAAGCGGCGGATATTGCCGTAAACACGGCGAATATTCTTCGCTCTCCCCAGCCGCTCATCTCAAGATGATGATGCAGCGGCGCCATCTTAAATATTCTCTTTCCGTGAGTCGCTTTAAAATATGCAACCTGTATTATATCTGAGAGAGTCTCTATGATATATACAATTCCCAGCGGTATAAGTATAAGCGGCATATCCAGTGCAAACGCAGACGCGCATATTGCCCCGCCGAGGAAAAGCGAGCCTGTATCCCCCATAAATATCTTTGCAGGGTAAAAATTAAATATAAGGAACGCACACAGGCCCCCTGTAAGAGCTGCTCCGAAAAGCCCTACAGAAGAGTAACCCCACACTGCCGATATGGCTGTGTAAAACACCGCAACTGGGATGGACACGCCCGAGGCTAATCCGTCCACACCGTCAGTTATATTCACAGCGTTTACACATCCTACAATTATGAATGCCGCCAGTACAAGATAAACCGGATATGGAAGATGTATCGTAACGTCAAAGAAAGGCACATACAGATTTGAGCTCAAATGGCCTTCTAACCTCAGCAGCAGTATTAACACTATAGCTGCCGCCAACTGCAAAAGAAACTTCTGCAACGCTGTAAGCCCCAGGTTCTGCTTTTTTTTCAGCTTTTCATAGTCGTCCAGAAAACCGATGGCTGCAAAAATAAGTGAAAAGGCGAGTATGATTATGTGCCTCCAGTCCCCCGCTGCAATCTCATTCAGTCCGCCCAGTACACACATAACCGTTATTCCTGCAATAAACATAAGTCCGCCCATAGTCGGTGTACCCTGCTTAGACATATGCCACACAGGTCCGTCCTCCTTAATCGACTGGCCTGCCTTCTTTTTTCTGAGCAGCGGTATAAGGATCATGCCAACAAGCGATGTAATAAGAAAAGAGCCTACCCCTCCCCATAAGAGCTCAACAATCATTTGTAGATACACATCCAATCTTCAAATAATCTGCCACGATTTCCCTCTCATCAAAATGGTTTTTTTGCTTTCCGATAATCTGATAAGTCTCGTGACCTTTCCCAGCAAGTATAACAACATCTCCTGGCTCTGCTATCGCCAGTGCTCTGCCGATAGCCTCGCGTCTGTTTTCAATAACTTCACACGGCGTGTCTGTCTTGCCGATTCCCTCCAATATGTTATTGATTATATCCATGGGCTTTTCAGTTCTTGGATTATCGGATGTAACTATAACATAGTCGGCCTTTTTTACAGCAATCGACCCCATAAGTGGGCGTTTTGTTTTCTCTCTGTCACCGCCGCATCCAAACAGCAGTATAACTCTTCCCCTTGCAAACCCTTTGACGGTATTTAGTATATTCTCAAGGGCATCAGGCGTATGAGCATAATCGATTATCACCGTATATTCTCTGTCGCAAGGTACGATCTCCGCCCTGCCTTTTACGCCGGCGCAGCTGTTTAATGCTTCTGCCGCCGAACCTAAGTCAATCCCAAGGCATACCGCCGCAGCCAGCGCCGCCAGCCCATTGTAAACCGAGAACATTCCTGGTATCTTCAGTTTTATTTTCTCAAGTCTGCCGGTAGTAAGCGCACAGAAGGACACTGATGACTGCTCCAGTTTAATACTTTTTGCCGTCAGATCTGCATCATTTCTGCTGGTGGAATAAGTGTATTTTTCTTTGTCAGCAGCATCAAGCATCACGTCTGCGTATTGGTCGTCGATATTTACTATTGATATATCGCTGGCCGCAAAAAGTCTGGCCTTGGCTTTGGCATACTCATCCATTGTTTTATGGAAGTCAAGATGGTCTTCAGTCAAATTTGTAAAGACTCCGATTCGGTATCTTATTCCCGCTACTCTGTCAAGGTAAAGGGCATGTGACGAAACCTCCATAACAACATGGGTACACCCCTCATCTGCCATACGCCGGAGCAATTTCTGCAGTTCAAGGGAGTCAGGCGTTGTTCTGTCCGCTTCTAGCTCCAATCCGCCTATCATATTTCTATTTGTCCCGATAAGACCCACCTTGGCGTCAATGGTCTCCTCAAGGACCTGCTTAATCAAATTAGTTACTGTTGTCTTTCCGTTTGTGCCAGTCACGCCAATCATGCACATATGCTCAGAGGGGTTTCCGTAAAAATTCCCCGCCAGCAGCGCCATCGCTAATCTGGAGTTTTCAACAATAACATACTGTATTTCGCATTGAGGCGGTTCTTCGCAAATCGCGCACACTGCGCCGGCATTTACCGCCGGTACTATAAACTTGTGTCCGTCATTTTCATAGCCG
>CALXCS010000075.1 GCA_944386875.1 uncultured Oscillospiraceae bacterium | reverse complement strand
GATAAAGGTGCTTGTGAACACAAAGATGCCGCTTAGCGCGGTAGGAATCAGCTTTTTCAGGAATAATTTTCTGTATCGGCGCCCTATAGAGGCAACTGTTGTTGCCAGTAAGATAAATACAACAGTGCATATAAGCCTTATGACTCCAGTCGAACTCATGCTATACCTCGCTATTGAAAATCAGCATATTTATGATGTAAAACTCAAAAGTAAATTGAAAAGCCCCAGAACCGCAGAGGATCCAAGGCTTTCAGAGTGATATTATCGTTGTACAATGCGATAAGGACAAATTATGGATTACCTCGTCAACGTAAGGACCCCAGCACAATATGAGACCGGCATAAAAGAGAGATTGGGAAATGCTGACCTTAATTCTTCGGCAACAAAATAAACTTCCTGCTCATCCCACTTCGATCCCAACTCTTGACGGCATTCATTTAGCTCTTGACGTGTCTTAAACGCTACATCACCAATTAATATTTTTCCATCTTTGTTAAGCCGTTCTATCAGGGTGTGGAGAAAGCAAATTTTTTCCTCATCAGTCAAATGATGCAAAGAGTAAGTAGCCACAATAAAATCGTAATTTATATGTGACAAAGGTTCCACTAGTCCACTGGCAAAATTTCCTTGATAAAGTTTTGCATCAGGCATCTTCTCCTGTGATATCTCAATCATTCTTTGTGAGAAATCCTGACCATAAATTGTACAGCCGTGTTTATATAATTCTGTTGTAAGGGCACCTGTACCAAAACCTATATCAAGAACTACTGGATTTTGCTTATCCATAATGGTTTGGAAAATGTAGCTAAGCACTTGATTATATCCGGCAAAGGGATACATATTTTCTCTATCTGAGACGGATACAGACTTATCATATCCGTCAGCCCAAAGGTCAAAACCTTTACTGTCAACCATTAATTACCTCCAAAGAACAACTGAAATAGGCAATGTTTTTTTGCCTGTTCATCTGAACTGGCAAAAACATTGCTTTTGCAAAAAAGCCGTTGCGAGCGCTATGCAGTCAGCGGCGACGTGGAACATTGCAGCACTATAGATGCCAAAGATAATTCTTATTTGGTAAGCGGTGCATACCGCATATAGAGAAGTGGATAGGGATTGCCCTGTTCATCCAGTTCAGTTCTTTTATACGCGTGAAACCCCATATGCTCATAGAACCCTATAGCCTGCGGATTTTGCTCGTTTACAGTCAATATCTCAATGGCGTAGTTTTCTATCCCATAGTTCACCAACTGTTTACCAATCCCACAGCCCCGCATTTCAGGGGCAACAAACAACATTTCCAAAGATCGGTCTGCGACTCCCATGAAAGCGACGGGATGTTCCGCTTCAACTTCTGCAACAATCAGATTGGGGACACTCTCAAGTATTTGAGGCACATAGATTTTGATGCGTTCAATTTCAACGTCAGATAAAAATAGATGCGTAGCCCTCACGGAAGCTTCCCATACATTTAATAACTGTGTGATAAGCTCCGGTGCTCTTTTTTTCGGCTCAAAGAACTTCATTTTTCTCACCATTTGAAAGGCATCTCACTTTGTCAACCTGTCTAGGAACATCGCAACACTATAGATGACGCTGCTTCAGGTGCAGCCAAAACCAAATCGAATCCCAGCGCAGCGGGGCCGGCTTGGAGAGGAGGAGCGATGAAATGAGTGAAAGATGACTTTTGTAAAAAAGTCGTCGCGAACGATATACAGTCCGCGACGACGTGGTGACCCAGCGGAGATTCGAACTCCGGACACCCTGCTTAAAAGGCAGGTGCTCTGCCTACTGAGCTACTGGGTCAGATGGCAGGGATGGCGGGACTCGAACCCACGAATGCAGGAGTCAAAGTCCTGTGCCTTACCACTTGGCGACATCCCTAAATAATATTTATTTTACTATTGCACTGACGCCATCGCTTGACGGCGCCAGTACTAGCTGTGGGGTGGGTAATGGGACTCGAACCCACGACACCCGGAACCACAATCCGGTGCTCTAACCAACTGAGCTATACCCACCATATTAATTTTGGCACGCCAAGAGGGACTCGAACCCCCGGCCTACTGCTTAGAAGGCAGTTGCTCTATCCAACTGAGCTATTGGCGCATATCTAACGCCCTTATCAATATGCAGCCTCCAGAGATCGAAGAGGCGTGACTCAAATGGAGCGGGTGATGGGAATCGAACCCACGTCCCCAGCTTGGAAGGCTGGTGCACTAGCCGTTGTGCTACACCCGCATCAATGCGGCTTAAAGATAATAGCACATTTAACCCACAATTGTCAATATTATTTTTCCAATTGTATTTAAGTAATTATTCCGCCCATTTAATAAATGAAAAACAGATGGCTAAATACCGTAAGTTAACTAAAAATCAAATCTGCCCGAGTTTTATAGACGGGCAGATTTGATAAACTTTACTATTATGAACGGACCCTTATGATACATTCAGCTGTGACATCGCCAAGTGTCAGCGTCAATGTGGCATCGCCTACGCCAACGCCAGTTACACTGCCGTCCTGAAGGACAACAAATACGCTTTCGTCGCTACTGGACCACTGTGGAGTTATGCCCAGTTCCTGAAGGTCAACATCTTCAGGAGAAGTAACATAGCTTATTGGCTCGGTTACACCGACAGAAATTGATATGTCAGAAGCTGAATTTCCGTACTGGGTATAGAGTGAAACGGAATTAATCGTTACCTCCGGCTCCTGAACTGGGTCGGGCGTATTATTATCATCAATAGTACCGTCGGGATTGTTTGTGTCATCGCCGCTTTGATCGGGATCGATGCCTGGAAGCTGAGTTACACCCTCGTTTGAGTCAATCACGCCGTTATTTTCAGGCGGGGTATTATCATCGACGCTATTATCGCTATCAGAGAGCGAGGTAACCAGAAGTACTACTACCGCAGCTATAAGTACTACTAGAAGCAACACGCCGATTATCAATTTCCAAGTGGAATTATCAGTATCGGATACACGTTTGCCCTTTTTTCTGCGCCTGGCGCCGCAATAAGGGCACCTGCTCCTTAACCCAGAATACTTCCTATCGCATCTGCTGCACTTAGTCTGAGGGATGAGTCCCACAGCGCAACCCTCCAATCTTGAAAACAGTCCAATTGACGGACATATCTATCATTAAAATTACATAATATTCTACATCATACCTGCGTTTTCGTCAAGACACAGACTAACTTGCACTGCTCTACTTTTGATAACAGACGTGTTGTCAAAAAAGACATGTTTATCTATAATATTGAATCAAACAAAAGATGAGAGATTTAAAGATTTAAGGTGACATTATGATGTGGAGAGACGGGATTAACAGATGTGCTTGGGCTAATCCGAAAAACGATCTTTATATAAATTACCACGATAATGAATGGGGAGTGCCTGTATATAACGATCACAGGCTTTTTGAAATGCTGATTCTCGAGTCTTTTCAGGCGGGGCTCTCGTGGGAATGTGTCCTGAACAAACGTGAGGCATTCCGCAGGGCATTTGATGGCTTTGACATCAATAAGGTCATGAATTATGGCGAAGAGAAGTTTATCCAACTTTCATTAAACAAAGGGATCATCAGAAACAGGCGTAAAATTGAATCGTCAGTTACAAATGCCAGGGCGTTTTTAAATATAGCCCAGGAATGGGGCAGCTTTTCAGATTACCTGTGGCACTGGACAGACGGCAATGTGGTGCATGAGTATAACTTAACTACATCTCCGCTATCGGATGCCATTTCAGCCGACCTAAAGAAGCGGGGAATGAAATTTACAGGTTCAATAATGGTGTACTCATACCTCCAGGCAGTAGGCGTAATTGAATCCCACCAGGAGGGCTGCTATCTGCATGGAGCAAATTACTGCCGCTGATTTTTAATTGATATCTTTTGATATTTTAAAACTGATTTTACAGAAAAATTGAATATTTTACATAAAAGACACATAAATTTGATGTACATAAGTTTGAAATGTGATATTATTAAAAAAATATACATATATGCAGGCTTTAGGTAAAATTAAATTGCCGGTTATGCGCCTAGAAAAGCCGATGAGGGGATTTGGTTTTAATATGAGTAACAAAAAAACGCCGATATCTAACTTGGAGCAGAACCCAGCAAAAAAACCGGAAGTATATGTGAACAGGGAGCTGTCGTGGCTTCAATTTAATGAGCGCGTTCTTGAAGAAGCCAGGGATGACAGGAACCCTCTTTTGGAGAGGCTTAATTTTGCGGCCATTTTTCAGAGTAACCTTGATGAGTTCTTTATGGTCCGCGTCGGTACTCTTATGGACAGCCTTGAAGATGGCGTCACAGATGACAAAATGGGCATGACCAGTGCGCAGCAGATAGACAAAATTCTTGATCGGACAAAAAGCCTTCTTGCCGACAGGGACCTCTCATATAAGAGGATTATGCGGGAGCTATCAATATTTGGAGTTGAGCTGTGCAGGTTCGACAGCTTGCAGGATAAGACGCAGGCATATCTGGAGAAGTATTTTATGTCTGATGTTATGCCTATACTGTCCCCGCAGATAGTTGGGCGGAAGCAGCCGTTCCCGTTTCTGAGAAACAAGGAGATTTATGCAGTTGCGCTACTCCGAACTAAAAACGG
>CALXCS010000074.1 GCA_944386875.1 uncultured Oscillospiraceae bacterium | reverse complement strand
CGCAGCTGTAAATCCTGTATGCGCATCGGATGCCCTGGTATAAGCATGAAGGGCGGAAAAGCCGTCATTGACGCAAATAAGAAAGACGGCAGAGGCGACTGCACACAGCTTTGCGCTTTCGGAGCCTTTGAGAATAGTGCGGAGGCAGAATAGTGTTTGATCATAAAAAGATAATGAGCTCCCTGAAGCTTCTGGAGCCCACCCCCACGCCTGTGCCTTCTCTCTTTCCCGCAGATCCTCAAATTCCTGAGGGATGTACTGTGATAGATGGGCTAAGCGACGATTGGGGATGTCAGGTGGATATCCACATGGATATTGTCTACGCCGAAAGGCAGCCGGAAGACTGGTATACCGACCCCGTCCCCTGCACATTGAAAATGCACATATTGGAGCCTAAGGCTCACGAGATGGCCACTGAAAGTGAAAGAATCAAATTTAATAAGCTGCCCTGCGTTGTATATATCCAGGGATCGGCATATCACAGGCAGTGGCTTTGGTATCACACTTCCAGACATGTGCGCCTGGCTGAGCACGGATACGTAGTCGCAATCGTTGAATACCGCCCGTCAGAGATCGCCCCTTTTCCTTCCCAAGCTCAGGATGTAAAAACGGCCATAAGGTTTTTAAAGAAGCATTGCCAAGAGTATCATATTGATCCGGATCACATGGCTGTTGCAGGTGATTCCTCAGGCGGACATTCCGCCCTGATGGCAGGCTTCACCGGTGACGGCGCTCCGGATACGGAGCTTTACGGCGAGTATTCAGCAAAGGTAAACTGTATAATCGACATGTACGGCCCAACGGTTTTCTCCCTGATGAATTATCACAATAGTTCGGCAAACCACTTTGAGCCGGACAGCCCCGAGGGCTACGAGATTGGCAGGAAAAACGTATTTGATAATCTTGACCTTGTTGACAGCACCATCCCGATGAATTATCTGTCCCGCGATAAGGATACCCCTCCTGTGCTCATAATCCACGGGGACAGAGACATGTTAGTGCCTTTCAGCCAGAGCTGCTATCTATATAACTATATGAGGGAGCTGGGCAAAGAGGTGGAGTTCTATAAGGTCAAGGATGGAAATCACGGTTTTGACGGTTTTAACAACGAGACAATCCTTCAGATAGTCCTTGACTTCCTAAAAAAACACATATGAAATAGAGTCTTGGCTACTTTCATAGCAGTCAAGATCAGACTTGACTTAATAAGGAGAGTGAATGTTCATGGAGACATGCAACATTATGATTGTCGGCGTCGGCGGTCAGGGCACACTGCTCGCCAGCCGTTTTCTGGGCAAACTGTTTGTTGACGCCGGTTACGATGTAAAAGTTTCCGAAGTCCACGGCATGAGCCAGAGGGGCGGAAGCGTTGTAACTTACGTCCGTTTCGGAGATAAAGTCTATTCCCCCATAATCGATAAGGGCCAGGCTGACTACATAATTTCCTTTGAACTGCTGGAGTCCGCCCGCTATCTCGAGTATCTGAAGGAAGGCGGCAAGCTCATATCCAACAGCCAGCAGATAGACCCCATGCCGGTTATCACCGGCTCTGCTGAATATCCTCAGAACCTGCCTGAGAAAATTCACGCGCTTGGTATAGACGCCGACATATTTGACGCCCTGTCTGTGGCCCAGGAGGCCGGCTCCTCAAGGGCTGTCAACATTGCCCTTCTCGGCAGATTCTCAAAATATTTTAATTTCCCAGAGGAAGCATGGGACGCTGCCCTTCAGGCGGTGGTTCCTCCAAAATTCCTCGAACTTAATATGAAAGCGTTCTCTTTAGGGCGCAGAGCCTGAAAGCAACTGTGCTCCTTAAAAAATAATGACATTTTAAGCAACAGCGAAAGGAATGATTCCAATGGAACGGTATTATCAGCCGGAAATAGAGTGCGCCAGCCGTGAGCAAATTCTGGATTGGCAGAACGAGCGGCTTGTAAAGCAGGTCCGCCACGTTTGGGACAACGTGCCCTATTACCGCAAAAAGATGGAAGAAAAAAAGGTCACGCCTTCAGATATTAAAGGCGTTGACGACCTCTACAAGCTGCCTTTTCTCACTAAAGACGACTTGCGGGAGGCATATCCATACGGCCTTCTGGCAAAACCTCTCCGCGACTGTGTGAGGATACAGTCCACCTCCGGTACTACCGGCCGCAGAGTAGTCGCATTTTATACTCAGCACGACGTTGACCTCTGGGATGAGTGCTGCGCCAGGGCCATTGTAGCAGCTGGCGGTACAAACGAGGACGTCTGCCATGTCTGCTATGGTTACGGCCTTTTCACCGGCGGTCCTGGACTTAACGGCGGCAGCCACAAAGTAGGGTGCCTCACCCTGCCAATGTCCTCCGGCAATACCGACCGTCAGCTTCAGTTCATGGTGGATTTGGGATCTACAATTCTCTGCTGCACACCTTCCTATGCCGCCTATCTTGCCGAGAGCATAATAGAACGCGGCCTTCAGGACAAGATCAAGTTAAAAGCCGGTATTTTCGGCGCTGAGGCCTGGAGTGAGGAGATGCGCCAGGACATTCAGAAGAAGCTGGGTATAAAAGCTTACGACATCTACGGCCTTACCGAGATATCCGGTCCCGGCGTCAGCTTTGAGTGCTCAGAACAGACCGGTATGCACATAAACGAGGATCACTTTATCGCCGAAATAATCGATCCCGACACCGGCGAAGTTCTCCCCGAGGGCAGCAAGGGCGAACTGGTGTTCACTTCCATAACAAAAGAGGCCTTCCCGCTGCTCCGTTACCGCACCCGCGATATCTGCGTCCTGTCCAGGAAGCCTTGCTCCTGCGGGCGCACCCATGTAAAGATGTCAAAGCCAATGGGCCGCAGCGACGATATGCTTATAATCAAAGGCGTCAACGTGTTCCCGTCCCAGATAGAGACAGTCCTTATGGAGCAGGGATACGCCGCCAACTATCAGATTATTGTCGACAGGGTAAACAACTCCGACACTCTTGAGGTACAGGTGGAGATGACGCCCGAGATGTTCTCAGATAAGCTCAGCCAGGTTGCCGAGATGGAAAAGCAGCTGGTAGGCGCTCTAAAATCCATGCTGGGAATTCTCTCAAAGGTAACGCTTGTTGCACCTAAGACTATCCAGCGCAGCGAAGGCAAAGCAGTACGCATTATCGACAAACGCAAGATATAAATTTTAAGGAGGCGCGTAAAATGACTGTAAAACAGATATCCGTATTTGTAACTAACATGACCGGCGGCCTTGCGGAAGTTTCCGGCGTATTGGGCAGCAGCGGAGTGGATATCCGCGCTCTCTCCATCGCCGACACCAAGGATTTCGGCATACTCAGGATTATTGTGGATGCCCCCGATAAAGCCGTCTCCGCGCTGACCGGCAGCGGCTATATAGTCAAGGTCACTGAAGTGCTGGCCGTGCCGATAAAAGACGCCCCAGGCGGCCTCTCAGAGGTGCTCACTGTCCTTGCCGAGGCCGGAATATTCATCGAATATCTCTACGCTTTCGCCACCCGCACCAACGCACAGGACGCTTACGTTGTCCTGAGGGTCCCTGACAACGAAGAGGCAGAAAAGGCCCTGACTTCAAAGGGCATAAAGCTCCTTGCTCCAGAGGAAATCTACAACATCTGAGGGCAATACTCTGCCACAGGTTTTTCGAAGCATTTATTTTTATTTATTATTGATAAGAGTATTTTTTAAAAGTCGGAAGGCTCCGACGGGAAAATCCCGTCGGAGCCTTCCAATTGCAAGGGAGGAAGTAAAAAAATAATAACTACTCTACACTATGTTTATCACAACAGAAGCCGAAAGCAAAACAGCGTCAACTAAAAAACAGACATAACTTATCTTACCAAACCGGAAGCGCCGGTAATCATGAACGGCATAGCATATTGTACAAATGAGGGCAGCAGCAGGCATCATCCAGCCTAATACGGCAGTTTTCTCCCCCGTTGAACTGAAAATGTACGCCCACACTATGGCCACAGCCCACACGAATACCGTATAAGTAAGCGTCCCGTAGCGAAGTTCGTATCTGGTATTCTCACTGATTGGCTTTTTCATATCATCACCTTCCGCACCGGACATCATCCGGCTATTTTTGTCAAATTATAATAACGCTCACATAAGTATGTTGATGGCAACTGCCACTGCCATCAAAATCACGTCAATCACAATGGATATAATCCCCACTTTGCCCAGAAGGAAGGCGCGCTTATCAAATATCACGGCGAACACCGTGAAAGCGGCGGCGCAGGCTATAAAGAACCAGTCCAGATACGGGATGAACCCCCCGTCTGAGGGCACGTCCCGCAGGATGTACGTTATAATCAGGGCCGCCGCGCTTATGGCAGCTGACTTTGCGAGTTTTCCGAAGACAAGCTCGTCCCGTGGCTCAACATTGTTGTTCTTATTCATCTCACCGCTCCTTATAAAGGATGAGTGTGGAAAGCACCTTCCAACGGCCTCACCAGATAACTCCCACGCTCTCCTTATTCCTTTTATACGACTTATACTTCTTATACGTCACTATTCCGCCAAATATCAATGCAGCCAGGGCCATGGGTATGTATAAGAAATCCACCCAGTTTACCTCATCGCTGAGAAGGTATCCGTCGTAAGCCAGATATGCAAAAATCCCCAATGTGACGACGCCGAATACTATCAAAGCGCAGGCCGTAAACCAGGGAACCATTTCGTATAAATAGCGGTAGTCATACTCGCTGTCCCTGTCCTTTATATATTTGTCCACTGCTTCGATAACAGCGTCCGCCACGATTATTATGTCAACGAGAAACCTGGGCAGCATAATTAGCATCCGGCTATCAAGAAAATTAGTATAATCATAATATGTGGCTAAAAATGAGCAAAATTTTACAATTCCAACTATGCCCTCAACCAGCAATATAAATGAGAATAAACTGTACCCCTCTCTTTTACCCATCTGCGCCACCATTCTTTTTGAAATTCCGCCGCCTCAGTTTCATAATGCAAATGACAATACCTGCCACGACGGCGGCAGCACCGGCGGCCATGCACAGAATATCCATAGCACCCGCATGCGCTTCTGCCGCGCCGGAGCCGAATACTATGCGTCCAAAGGCAACGGTGAGTTCCGTCCCGAATATGATATAGGCCGCAATGGTAACCCAGTTTGCATATACATATTTATTCTTTGTGTTATCCTGCCACCCTACGCCCTTTACGCGCCGCATTATCGCTGCGATACCCTCGGATAAAAATGCTATGGAAATCAGCAGTCCCATAATCCGGCTTTGAAACCGGCTGCCCCAAAAGCCTCCTGACTCATACGATGGCTTTGCGCTGATGCAAAAGACAACTAACCATAATATTCCACAAATCAGGGCAGCTGCTATACCTCCCCAGGATTGTCTGCGCCTCTCCACAACTCCGCCACCTCCATATTCGCACCAGTCCGGCGGCGCTTATACTACTTTATCCGGCCATCGTTACAACGGAAATCACCATCAATATTGCGTCAACTATAAATGTCAGCCAGCTCTTTTCGGTAAAGCCTGTCTTTACAAAGTCGCACACAGCCGCCCCGACAGTCACCAGCAGCACGATTCCAAAGGTTATCAGTACCAGCTGAGGCATGGCGGCCTCAGACAGCGGCTTTGCAAAATTGAGCACCTGAAAGGCCCACAAAAACATGGTAAAGGGCAGCATCTCCCTGGCCTCATCCGCCCGGCGCCTCTGGGCACGTCGTTCTTCACGCTCCGCCCTGCGCTGTTCCTTTGTGCCCCGATATTCCTCCGGCTCTCTCTTCACAGGGTCTCACCGCCTTATATATTTGCCTAATCGATTAATATGGCAAGCGTTAT
>CALXCS010000073.1 GCA_944386875.1 uncultured Oscillospiraceae bacterium | reverse complement strand
CGGTGTTGAATGTATTGACGATGCCGAAGCGCCTGAGGGATGGGCAAAATGGGTAATTCCCAGCTATGAATATATTTGTGCAGAGGCTGAAAATGAAAATACATTTTCGGAGGTACTGAACTATATGAAGGAAAATAATATCACATTGGTTGGAGCTGTGCACGATTTTTCCTGCCCTGCAAATGGAAAGAATTATATGTTTTTCCCCATTAGAATTATTTAGTCAATACTTATTTGTCGAACAGATTATAAGGGCGGGCTCCTATATACTTACTGAGTATACCGTGTGATATGCTGTTTTGCGCCAGGACAAAGCTCACCCTATGTAGATGGAAAGTTCCCCGCAGTGACGGCGATGCCGTCAGCCCTTCAGTCAGTTTATCTGACAGCTCTTCCTTCACAAGAGGGCTTTTCAGAAGCAGGGCATATTATGAGAAAACCGACCTGCGATCGTAACCGTAGGTCGGTTTTATTGTTTTACGGGCAGCCGGCAAATGCCGGTGCCTCTTTTGCTAATTATTCAATGGCGATATGGCCGCTGTCCGGCAGAACCTGGACATCCTTCTTCGGTATCTCCAGCGTCAGGATACCGGACTCATATTTGGCGTGTACCTCAGAGGGCTTTACATCGCCCACATAGAAGCTCCTGGAGCAGGCTCCCGCATAGCGTTCCTGACGGATATACTTTCCTTTCTTGCCCTTTTCTTCCTTATCCATACCCTTGGCCGCACTGATTGTCAGGTAGCCGTCCTTCATGTCAAGGCTTATCTCATCCTTCTTGAATCCAGGCAGGTCAATTTCTATCTCATACCTGTCGTCGTGCTCCTGTATATCGGTCTTCATAAGGTTCTTAGCCCTTCTGCCGTACAGCGGGTTGTGCCTTCCAAAAAATTGACGGTCAAAATCATCAAAGAAATCATCAAACATATTTTCACCAAAAATGCTGGGTAACATATCAAAAACCTCCATTTTAATTATTTCATCATTTATATCAGCTATATTTTTTCAGATGTCCCTGTTAAGGGAATTAAACCCCGCTATAATCGAATCAAGCCCCTCCAGCATGAACACTGCTCCGATGGTCACACTCATTGCCTCCAGGCTCACCCATGGGTCCATAAAGCCTATAAACCCAACCGCAGTAAGCACTACGGCAAAAATAAGCGTCACCCACCAGTATTTTGCTCCAAAAGCCTTCATATCAACTGCGCTGACTATCCGGAATATTCCGGAAAACATCAGCCACGCTGAAAACAGGAACGGCATGTAAAGCAGCGTAAAAAGGCCGTTGAACAGCATGAACAGCGATAATATAACTGTCAGAAGCCCATCCAGGAGCAGCCAGCCGGAACCCAGCATGGCTCCTCCGGCTTTTGCGAAGATGACCAATTCCAGAACACCTGACAGCAGCATGGACAAACCAAGCATCAGAGCCCCTGTCATCAGCGCCACATCTTCACGGATTATGCAGTAGATGCCGGCCGCTATCAGCAGCACACCTGCTATCACACTGATCACCCGAACTGCCTTCCTGCTCATTTTCTCCATCCTCCTTTCAAATGTCCTAATTCTTATGCCATCTCACTTATGTCCATCAGTTGTAATCATAACAGCCCACCGGACTCACGCCTTCCTCTTATCGTATCTCTCCGTTCCCCTCGGAACAATTGTTATTATACCCACCCTTTGTTGCTTTTTCACCGGTACGGGAGTATGATTATAAAAAATAACTTGTGCTGGCAGCACAAATCGGAGGCTTTATGAATTTTGAATCTCTGTTGATGGATTTCTTTACCCGAGACGACATCGATGGGCTCACAAGGGACATCGGAGAATCGCTGAAATGCCCTATAATAGTGGCGGACAACGCCTTCCGCATTGTCTCTTATTACGCGCCTCCGGAATTTAAAGACCAGTTTTTCTGGTCTATTATACGCAGCAGGGAGCTGAACTACGAACTTACCGATCTTGCGCGTATGGGGCGCTCCGGCGGAGAGACTGGGCTTACCTCTGTTCAGAATTCAGATTACAAGGGCCGCGTTTTGGATTTGACCTACGATGGCATATCTATGGGATACCTTGTGTGTGTAGATCTGGGCGGAAGGCTCAGCAGTGTGGAAGAGGGAGATTTTGCGCTTATGTGCGCCGTACTCTCCAAGGAGCTGGTTTTTAAATATCACAGAGACCAGCTTATAAGCAGCAGCGGCGAGGCGCTGCTGATAAGCCTTTTAAATGGGGAATTCGACAGCGAATCGGCCTTTCAATTTCAGAGCTCCGCCACTTACCTGGCCTCGGTGGGGCCTGTACGCCTTGCCGTTATAGAGCCGGACCGGCACTCACTTCGCGGAGCGCCCACCGAGACGCTGGGCAGAGCGATTGATGAGTCGTTTCCAGACGGTCATCCTTTTATATATGACCACCGCATACTCATCTTCTTAAACGACATAACCTTAAAATCGCTCCCAGGCCTGGCGTCGCGTTATGGCCTTATTGCGGCGGTTACGGAGCAGATAGACCGGTTGTATTCCCTGCCTCAGCACTATGAGAGCGCCAAGTGCGTCCTTGAATATATGTCTGCCTCCCACAGCCGCCAAGTAGCTATGGTGGAGGACTTCCGTGAATATCTGATGCTGGAACGGCTGTCACACGGAGCGGATCTCACCGATCCACGCATATCCCAGCTTTTGAAGCACGATGTTGCCCGGGGCACTGAATATGTCAGGACGTTATATCACTATCTCGACTGTCACCGTTCAATACAGGCGGCGTGTCAGCGTCTGCAGGCCCACAGAAACACCGTAATATACCGCATCGGACGGATAAAGGAAGAATTCGATATAGACGGGGAGCTGGAAGAGGGCTCCTTAAACCTTTTTCTTTCAGCTGCTCTGGCTCTCTGGCAGATAGAACCCGAGGAGTTTGTCCGCAGCCGTGTGGATGAGCTTTAGCCTGCCGCCAATTAAATAGAGGAACCCCACAGGCCGCAAAAGCCTGTGAGGTTTCTCTGTCTGTCGGCTCCATCAGCTGAAAGGACAAGTCAAATCCTCAGTTGAAATTTGATATCTCTATAGCGCTTTTTCCAAAATTTTAAAAAAATTTGGAAAAATATGTTGACATAAATATATTATATGGTAATATATTACTTGGAAATGGAAATTTCCAATACATATAGAAGAGGGTTTCGGATATGATAAAGAGTACAGGAATCGTAAGAAAAGTCGATGAACTGGGCCGCGTGGTACTCCCGATAGATGTACGCAGAGCCTTCGGCATCCAGGAGAAAGACCCGTTGGAGATCCTGATAGATCAGGAAAAGGGTCAGATTATTTTCCAGAAAGCTGCAAATGTCTGTCTCAGATGCGGCTCCGATCAGTCCCTCCGGGAGCTGAAGCCAGGTTACTATATCTGCGAGAAGTGCCTCGGCGAACTGAACTAGAGATAAAAACCTCCATTTAAATTTGAGCCGGGAGAGGCATTTTTGCCCCCCGGTATTTTTTTATAGTGAAACGCCATCTCCGTCTATCTGAAGATGCGGCGAAACCTCATCCTCGCGCTCCGCAAGGCATGATTTGGACATAGGATATCTGCACCTTAGCAATTTAAGGGCTGGGGAAGTTTC
>CALXCS010000072.1 GCA_944386875.1 uncultured Oscillospiraceae bacterium | reverse complement strand
CCCATTCCCAGGAAGCCCATCATCTCAACGTGGGCGGGAACGGAGGCAGAACCTGCAAACTGAGCGTCAGAGTGCATACGGCCCATTGTATCGGTCATGCCGTAGCTGGCAGGACCAGCGGCCATGTTGTCCGGATGGAGGGTACGGCCTGTACCGCCGCCGGAAGCCACAGAGAAGTATTTCTTGCCCTGCTCTACGCACTCTTTCTTATATGTGCCTGCGACAGGATGCTGGAAGCGTGTCGGGTTGGTGGAGTTGCCGGTGATAGAGACATCAACACCCTCCTTGTGCATGATAGCCACGCCTTCACGTACATCGTCTGCACCGTAGCAGCGGACAGCAGCGCGCTCACCGTCGGAATAAGCAATCTCACGGACGACTTTCAGCTCGCCGGTGTAATAGTCGAACTGGGTCTGAACATATGTGAATCCGTTTATGCGGGAGATTATCTGTGCCGCGTCTTTTCCAAGACCGTTGAGTATAACACGCAGTGGAGTTTTGCGGGCCTTGTTTGCGTTCTTAGCAATACCAATTGCGCCCTCAGCAGCTGCGAAAGACTCGTGCCCTGCAAGGAAAGCAAAGCATTTGGTTTCGTCCCTCAGGAGCATGGCGCCCAGGTTTCCGTGACCGATACCGACTTTACGGTCATCAGCAACGGAGCCTTTAAGGCAGAAAGCCTGAAGACCGATGCCTATTGCCTCGGCAGCATCTGCGGCAGTCTTAACACCCTTTTTAATGGCGATAGCAGCGCCCATGGTGTAAGCCCAGCATGCGTTTTCAAAAGCGATCGGCTGAATTCCCTTGACAATTGTGTATGGGTCAAAGTCAAGATCATTGCATATTTTTTTGCATTCCTCAAGGTCTGCAATACCGTACTCAGCGAGGACGGAATTTATGTTGTCAATTCTTCTTTCGTAACTCTCAAAAAGTGCCATTATTCTGTCCTCCTTTTATTCTTCACGCGGGTCGATGTAGCGGACAGCGTCAGCAAAACGGCCGTAAGTGCCGGAGGCAGCTTTCATAGCCTCGTTGGCGTCGGTACCCTTCTTGATCGCCTCCATCATCTTTCCGATATGTACGAACTCATAGCCAATGATCTGGTCATCAGCATCAAGAGCAAGACGTGTAATGTAGCCCTCTGTAAGCTCCAGGTAACGAGGACCCTTTGCCTTTGTTGCAAAAATAGTACCTACCTGGCCGCGGAGTCCTTTGCCCAGATCCTCAAGAGATGAACCTATCGCAAGTCCGTCCTCAGAGAATGCGGACTGGCTGCGTCCGTATACAATTTGCAGGAACAGTTCACGCATAGCAGTGTTAATTGCGTCGCACACCAGGTCGGTGTTCAGAGCTTCGAGGATGGTTTTACCAATGAGAATCTCACCGGCCATAACAGCGGAATGGGTCATACCGGTGCAGCCCAGCGTCTCAACCAGGGCCTCCTCAATAATTCCGTTTTTGATATTGAGGCTCAGCTTGCAAGCGCCCTGCTGAGGAGCGCACCAGCCGACACCGTGGGTGAATCCACTGATATCGCTGATCTCTTTGGCCTGCACCCATTTGCCCTCTTCGGGGATAGGGGCAGGGCCGTGATATGCGCCCTTTGCGACGCACGTCATCTTCTCCACTTCTGCAGTATAAGTCATGTTGTGCTCCCTTCTTCTTGGTGTTGTTCAATGTACAGGCTTGTAAGTCCGTACGCCTTTAATTTACCGACAAAAATTATACCAGTCCTGAGGTGGGAAGTCAATAATTCTCGCCGTCATGGCAAGGGAATGTTGCCGAAAAATATCGCCGGAGCGTGAGCTCCGGTGATAGACAAGGCATAATTTACTTATTTGACCTGTATGTCGATATTGCCGCTGGTCGTATTTACAGATATATTGACATCGCCGCCAAAACGCATGGCCGGCAAGTCTATATCCCCAGAATTTGAGGCGGCGTTTATAAAATAACTCTCAGGGACGCCGTCAAGCGTGAACCAGATGTCGCCGGATACAGCAGAGAGCTGAGCGCTGATATCTACTGAGAATTGGCCTATTTCAATATCCCCGCTTGTGCTCCTCGCCGTAAATTCGTCGCTGTCCGAGCTCTCCATGTACATACTGCCGGATGTGGAATATACGTACAGGGACTGAGAACAGACTTTGCCAGTATTTATATTGCCGCTTATTGTCTCCAGAGTACAATTGCCATCAACAGTTAAATCCCCCAGTTCCATATCCCCAGAAGAGGATGATACGCGAAGGCTCTGACAGTCTAGACTGCCTATTGATATATTGCCGCTTTGAACGTCAATTGACAGGGAGGAAGAGGCGGATGTGATATCAACATCTCCTGATGTGGTTTTCACATTGATTTCCGGTTTGAAGCCCTCTGGAAGAAGCACCTGCAGGTCTGTACTGCGGCCTTTGCCAAAGTTTATGGATACTAGTTTAAAATCCCAGCCCAGTTGGGAGCTGTAGTCTACGGAAAGAGCGCCTCCATTTAGGGACACGTCATAGCTTTTAAATTCATCTTGTGCGTAGATTACGTGTACCATATTGTCTGAAGATAATCCAAATTCAACATTGTGCCATGTATCAGATATATCTATTGATTCCACTTCGGATGGTAAAAACGTATCGGAAACTGTCGTTACATCACTTCTTGACCCGTCCAGATCTATAAGAAAGTACTTAGTCTCTATGTCCAAGGCGTATATGTCCGAGCCGGAGGCAAAAAAACCTATGGCAAATACGATTATTCCAAGTGTGATCAGAGCACACCCGATATATAAGAGCTTTTTCACTGCGCAGTCTCCTTCCTGCCTATTATCCTGCGTTTAATCCATCTAAAGAACGGCGCTATAAGTCCTGCCAGCTTAACAGAGAGATATTTAGCTGCCGGTATGAGAAGCAACCCGATGCCAATGCATACAGCCCCGGCGCCCAGAAGCATGAGCCTGGGGGAAAACGACTGATATGGAAGTATAAAGCCGCCTATTATCACCGCGATGCCGCCCGCGGCGACAGATATCACCACTGCAAAGAGCGAAATAATAAGTGCCCAAATGA
>CALXCS010000071.1 GCA_944386875.1 uncultured Oscillospiraceae bacterium | reverse complement strand
AGCACTGTGGCCAGGACTGAGGACGCCAAGATACGTTTTGAGCCCAGGAAGCTGCTGGAGAAGTTTGCTGATGAAGGTAAGAAATTCCCCAAGGCGTATATGGCCTGCGGAAAAGATGACTTCCTCTATGAGGATAACAAGGAATTCCGCGACCTCATTATCAGTAAGGGAGCCGATGTGACCTGGGACGAGATAGCCGGATACGGCCATGAGTGGCGGTTCTGGGACATCGAGGTTGAGAAGTTCCTGGATTGGCTGCCCCGCACCGATGTGTACGCAGCCCAGGGCAAGAGAAAAATATAAGTTATCTGCACTTAATTTGGAGGAATAATATGGCAAAGTTTACATGTAATTTCATATCATATACGCTCAGAAGGACAGTGGATATCACAGTTGTGGTGCCCAGCCCCACTATACCCGAGTCCATAATGAGGCCAAAGGCTCAAGACCCCTGCACCCACACGCCGAAGGACCTCTACCCAGTGGTGTATCTCCTGCACGGCGGAGGGAACAATCACGCTACATGGACAGGCTATACCAAGGTTGAGATGTATGCCGAGGAGCGGAACATTGCCATTGTGAATATATCTGGAGAGAACAAAAGGTATATCGACAATGGCGTTGACGACTTCTTCACCTTTATATCTCAGGAGCTGCCGGACTTTGTGACGGGCATGTTCCCAATATCAAAAAGGCCGGAGGACACATATATAGCTGGCCTCTCCATGGGAGGCTACGGCACGTTGGTCCATGTGCTGACGCATCCGGACGATTTTGCCGCTTTCGGAGCTTTTTCCGCCAGCACTGTGGCCAGGACTGAGGACGCCAAGATACGTTTTGAGCCCAGGAAGCTGCTGGAGAAGTTTGCTGATGAAGGCAAGAAATTCCCCAAGGCGTATATGGCCTGCGGAAAAGATGACTTCCTCTATGAGGATAACAAGGAATTCCGCGACCTAATTATCGGCAAGGGAGCCGATGTGACCTGGGATGAGATAGCCGGATACGGCCATGAGTGGCGGTTCTGGGATATTGAGGTTGAGAGGTTCCTGGACTGGCTGCCCCGCACCGACAGCTATGCCGCTAAAGGCAAGAGGAAAATATAATCTGAAACCGCGAGGATACAGGTTATGGCAAAGATAAACTGCAACTTTATATCATATACGCTGATGCGGGCAGTGGATATCACGGTGGTGGTACCGTCGCCTACGTTTCCGGAGTCCAGCATGAGGGCCACGGCGGAAGAGCCCTGCGCTCACACGCCGAAGGCCCCATATCCGGTGCTCTATCTTTTGCACGGCGGCGGTAACAACCAGTCGGCGTGGACCAGTTACACAAACGTGGAGATGTACGCTGAGGAGCGGAACATTGTCATCGTAAACATGGCTGCGGAGAACAAGTTCTTCATAGACGACGGTGACACTGATTACTTCACATTTATATCCCAGGAGCTGCCGGATTTTATCAAAGGAATGTTTCCGGTGTCTGAAAGGCCGGAGGATACATATATAGCGGGCCTTTCAATGGGCGGCTTCGGAGCCCTGGTCCATGCGTTGAGCCATCCTGAACGCTTCGCGGCCTTCGGCGCCTTTTCGGCCGCCACCAGCTATAAGCATGTGCTGGAGACGAGGCCGTACTTCCCCGCCGATGACGGCAGATATGAGCCCATAGCCCTGGCGGAGAAGATAGCCGGAAAAGGCGGGCGCTTCCCAAAAGCGTACCTGGCCTGCGGCTGCCAGGATTTTGGATACAGCCACAACAGGGAGTTTAAGGATAAGCTCATATCTCTGGGAGCCGATGTGACCTGGGACGAGATAGAGCAGTACGGCCATGAGTGGCGGTTTTGGGGCATTGAGATTGAGCGCTTCCTGGACTGGCTGCCCCGTACCGATGTGTACGCAGCCCAGGGCAAGAGAAAAATATAACCTATAAGGAGAAAAACATGGCAAAGATAAACTGTAATGTAATATCGTATACATTAAGAAGAACGGTAGATATCACCGTTGTGGTGCCGACTACCACAATACCCGAGTCGATGGGTATGGGCGGCGGCCAGTGCAGTCACACGCCCAAAGCCCCATATCCGGTGCTTTACCTCCTGCACGGCGGCGGTAATAACCAGGCCACCTGGACGGGCTATACAAACGTGGAGATGTATGCCGAGGAGCGGAACATAGCGGTAGTCAACATTGCCGCTGAAAACAAGAGCTACATAGACAATGGCGTTGACGACTTCTTTACATTTATATCTCAGGAGCTGCCGGATTTTGTTACGGGCATGTTCCCCATATCGAAAAAGCCGGAGGATACATATATAGCCGGCCTCTCCATGGGCGGCTATGGCACGCTGGTCCACGCTTTCAGCCATCCGGAGCGGTTTGCCGCCTTCGGAGCCTTTTCAGCCGCCACCAGCTACAAGCAGATAGCCGAGTTCTCAGGTATGCCCCCCGAGAACGACAGATTTGAGCCGGAAGTACTGGCGCGGAAGATAGCCGATGAGGGTAAGGCTTTCCCCAAGGCATATATGGCCTGCGGCATGGACGACTTCCTCTATGAGAACAACAAGAAGTTCAGGGATATGCTCATCTCCCTGGGAGCAGACGTGACCTGGGATGAAATAGCCGGATACGGCCACGAGTGGCGGTTCTGGGATATTGAGGTTGAAAAATTCCTTGACTGGCTGCCCCGCACCGACGTATACGCGGCTCAGGGCAAGAGGAAGATATAAGTTAGCGGCGCTGAATTTGGAGGAATAATATGGCAAAGTTTACGTGTAATTTTATATCTTATACCCTTAGAAGGACTGTGGATATCACCGTAGTGGTACCCAGCCCGAGTATACCAGAGACTGAGGCAACAGCAAGTTCTCAAGCTCCCTGTACCCACACGCCTAAAGACCTCTATCCGGTGCTTTACCTCCTACACGGCATGGGCAACAACCACGCCACCTGGACAGGCTATACAAATGTGGAGATGTATGCCGAGGAGCGCAACATTGCAATAGTCAACCTGTCGGCTGAGAACAAGGCGTATATAGATAACGGCGTTGACGACTTCTTCACCTTTGTATCTGAGGAGTTGGCTGACTTTGTGACGGGCATGTTCCCAATTTCCAAAAAACCCGAGGATACGTATATAGCGGGGCTTTCCATGGGCGGCTACGGCACCTTGGTGCACGCATTGAGCCATCCTGAAAGATTTGCCGCCTTCGGGGCTTTCTCAGCCGCTACAAAGGCGGTGAAAGAGGGAACACCAGAACGGTTTGACCCCCGTTGGCTGGCTAAGAAGATAGTCGAGGAGAGGAAGAAGTTCCCCAAGGCGTACATGGCCTGCGGCGGCCAGGACTTCCTTTTTGAGGACAACAAGGAGTTTAGGGATCTGCTCATCTCCCTGGGAGCGGACGTGACCTGGGACGAGATAGAACAGTACGGCCACGAATGGCGGTTCTGGGATATTGAGGTTGAGAGATTCCTGGACTGGATACCCCGCACCGACAGCTATGCAGCAAAGGGAAAACGTAAAATATAGGTAGGAATACCTGCATATAAACTAATACAGATGGAGGAGAAAAAATATGGCGTTAGTAACATTTGATTTTGAGAGCCAGTATCTGGGCAACAACAGCATGGTGGGCGTTATCCTGCCCGATAAACCCAGGGGAGTGACACCTGCCGAATTCTACGGAAGCGGAAAGAAATACAAAGTGCTCTGGTTGCTCCACGGCACTTTCGGCGACTACTCCGACTGGATCCGCAAGAGCATGATAGAGCTCTACGCTTGTGAGCACGACCTTATAGTCGTTATGCCCTCGGCGCTGAACTCCAACTATGCAAACTGGCCCAGCTTCGGCCTGGGCTTCAATATGTACGACTACATATTTGATGAGCTGATGCCTGTTATCCACAACTGGTTCCCCGCCTCCGACAAGCGTGAGGACAACTATGTGGCGGGCCTCTCCATGGGCGGCCGCGGCACATGCGTACTGGCATTTAACCATCCTGAGAAATTCGCTGCTGCGGCAATCCTCTCAGCAGCTCCCTCGGATCTCTACGACACAAAGGCCCAGGGCGGCGCTATGTGGGACCGTATGTCCAAGTCAATAGCCAACTTTGACAGTGAAGAGGACTTCCTCAACTCCTATCAGAACACCTTCAAAGTCCTTAAGGACAAGTTTGAGGCTGGTGTTGACCTGCCAAGGCTTCTGTTCGCCTGCGGCGAGGATGACGGGCTTTACCCCAGCTTCCAGGAGTTCAGGGCAAAAGCCGACGCCATGGGACTGCCTGCCGAGTACTTCACGCTGCCGGGATATAAGCATGAGTGGAGATTCTGGGATCTGGCCATTCAGAAGGCTCTTGACTTCTTCGGCCTTGAGACTCAGGCTGCCGGAAATCCGTTCTAATATTCTGACAAAAGGGAGTATCAGCTGTGGGAAAAATGATTATAAAGTCAAGAGTTGGCTATCAGGGACAGGAGATATACGGATTCCTGCTGCCCTGGACAGGCGACAAGGAGCCCAAGGCGTCCATAAGCGGGAACATTCTGGACACCGAGAGGGACAGGAAACTTGCCAGGATGGACGGCAGGGCTGAAAATGGGATCGATGCAGTTGAGCTTAAGGACGGTCAGCTGACGGTGTCGGTAAAGCCTTTTTCCGTCTCGTGTAAATTTGAACTGACCGTTGACGGCGAGAAATATACCGCCGCAGACGGCGACATAACCACCGACTGGGCCGACAAGTTTGTTCCGGGCAGGAGAGATGAGTTTATATACCGTCTCTATTCGCCGGACTGCGACGGCCCAAGGCCCCTTATACTGTTCCTCCACGGCGGCGGAGAGCAGGGTTTTGACAACTACGCCCAGGTGTACAGCTGCTTCGGCGCCGCGAAACTGGCTGAGAGCTATCCGGACTGCTATGTGCTGGCGCCTCAGGCCCATGCCGAGGACGAGGCTCTTGCAAAGCTGGGACGTTTTCCAGGCAATTCCACCTTTGCCACTGCCGGATACAGCGTAAAAGCGTGGACAAGGGAATATCTGGGCATGGCCGCAGATATGATCCGAGAGATGATCGCCGCCGGCAAAGTGGTGCCGGACAGGGTATACGTTACCGGCATGAGCATGGGCGGCTCGGGAACTATTAGAATGCTCAGCGTGGCGGGAGATCTCTTCGCAGCGGCTGTGTGCATATGCCCGAGAATGACGCCGGAAGTGTATGACATTATGCGGGGCCTCACCCACACTAAAATATGGCTTGCCTGCGCTTACCTTGACCACATATATTTCAGACATAAGTACATAACCGACGCAGTGATGGAATTGAAAGACGCCGGCAATAAGGACGCACGCCTTACAATATTCTCACCGGAGCAGATGCAGAAATACGGCATAGGCGTCGTTGAGGATGAGACTATTGAGGAAATAGCCGGCTGGAATCACGCCTGCTGGGTGCCTACTTACTGCGATGAGGAAGGCATAATGAGCTGGATGATTAATCAGAAAAAAGAGAATATATAGGAGAACAACATGAGCAAAATTACTATACTGGCCCGCGTTGGCCATTCAGGACACGAGATATATGGCTTTTCAACCACATGCAAGGAGAAGTCTGCGCCAAAGGTGTCCATAACTGGCAATATTCTGGATACTGACAGGGACAGAAAACTTGCCCAGATGGACGGCAGAGATAAAGACGGCATTGAGTCCGTTGAGCTTGAGAACGGAGAGCTTAAAATCCTTGTAAAACCTTTTGCAGTGGCCTGCCCATTTGAACTTACCATAGGCGGCGACAAGTATACCGCAGCTGATGGCGATATAGCCACAGACTGGGCCGATAAGTTCCAGGCCAGGGAGAAGGGAGAGGTCAAGTACCGCCTCTACTCGCCGGACTGCGACGGCCCAAGGCCACTTATACTGTTCCTTCACGGCGGCGGAGAGCAGGGCTTTGATAACTATGCTCAGATATATAACTGCTTTGGCGCAGCGAAACTGGCAGAAAACTATCCGGACTGCTACGTGCTGGCTCCCCAGGCGCCAGGAATGTTCGACCCATCAAAGGTAACAAAAACTATTAGGGCAATGACATTTGCAATGTCTGGAAACGGTCCTCAGGGATGGACCAGAGAATACCTTGGAAAAGTGGCTGATATTGTCAGAGGTATGATAGCCGACGGCACTGTAATCCCTGAGAGAGTATACGTCACCGGAATGAGTATGGGCGGCGCCGGTACTCTCAGAATGCTGAATGTTGCCAACGACCTATTTGCCGCGGCGGTGCCCATCTGCCCCAGCATGACTCCGGAGACCTTTAGTATCCTTAAGGGGCTGACCCACACAAGAATATGGGTCACCTGCGCCTATCTGGACCACACATATTACAGGCACAAGTATATTGTGGACGGCATAATGGCCCTTAAGGACGCCGGCAACAGGGACGCCAGGCTCACAATGTTTACACCGGAGGATCTGGAGAAGTACGGCCTAAGCATAATAGAGGAGGAGACCCTGGAGCAGAAAGCCGGTTGGAACCACGCCTGCTGGGTGCCCACCTATTATGACGAGTACGGAGTTATGAGCTGGATGATGAATCAGCATAAATAAAAAGGTGAATTCCAACATATAAATATAGCGCGCCGGTTTGATGGCGCGCTATATTTTTTGAATAAGAAGCATTTTCCATTTCAATTTTTCGATGCTGTCATCTTCCAGATATGTGTGAAAATCGAAAATTATTATGCCAAAGTAAGAAAATGAAATATTCATTTTCTTACTTATTACTATCAGAATCTTATCAAATAAGAATCTGAGCTTTTGATATCGGATGTTGAATGTTGTTTGTTTTGGTTAATGTAAATAAAATGGAGGCATCCACAGGGCAATCCTGCTGCGGATTTGCCTGTGCGTCCCCATTTATGTGTGGGGATGAAGACTTGATCAATTTATTCTGTGAGGGGAGGGTGAAATTAGAGGGGTCTGTATTTAATCTGTGCGCAAGTTGGAAAAGAGAATAATGATTTTAGGAGTGAATAAAATTGAACCTCAAGAAAATATTAGTTTTGCTTCTTTCCCTGGCAATGGTATTTTCCCTGGCTGCCTGCTCTGGCGGTACTGATGAGGGCGGCTCCACTGATGATGGCAACACAACACCTGACGCAACCGAACCGGATGACGGCGGCAGCACACCGGATGACGGCGGCGAGCAGGAAGGCACCACAGGTGCCGACTCCCACCTGGTGAGCACTGAGTTCATAACTCAGTCCGGCGCTAACCAGGACGGACAGGTGGACAATGTGGTTATCGCCATGTCCTCTACCTCAGTTAACGTTGGGCCTTTTGCACCAAACTCCCCGGGCTCAGTTGGTAAATCTGCTCTTTACGGCAAGCTCTTCTTCCAGCCTTACTCCGGAGCTCCCATTGAGGAGTGCATCCCCTGGCTGGCAAGCGGCTACGAGCAGATAGATGAGGTTACTTACAGGGTTACCCTTTATGATTACATAACCGACAGCAAGGGTAACCAGATCACTGCTGACGACGTTATTTGGAGCGGTCAGACAAGCCTTGAGATAGGCCAGTTCGTGGACTACGGCGCGGGCGTCGAGTCCGTGGAAAAGGAAGACGACTACACTCTCGTGTTCCATATGACCAACACCTCTCCGAACCTCTTCGCCAGCATAGTCTGCAACGGAAACTTCTGCATAGTTGACCAGGAGTGGTATGAGGGCGCTTCCGATGAAGAGAAGAGCACCGATCCGGCTACCACATCTGCTTATACTGTTAAGGAGTTTGTGTCAGGTTCCCGGGCCGTTCTTGAGGCAAGGGACGACTACTGGCAGACTGACGCTGCCCTCAACGAGGGCATCCTTCCCGCATACCAGAACGTGAAGACAGTTACATATACTGCCATCACCGAGGCTTCCATGCGCGTCATCGCCCTTCAGAACGGCGAAGTTGACATCTCCCCGATAAGCTCCACCGACCTTGGCAACTTCTATGACTCTGCCACAGGAGAGAGCCTTGAGGGATGGACAGTCCTCCGTCCGGCACCCACATATGTCCAGGCGATATTCCCCAACATGAGCGACCAGTCCATCGTTGGACAGAACCTGGATCTCCGCAAGGCAATATTCCATGCCCTTGACGCTGAGTCAATTATGATGGCCGCCGGCGAGAGCACCGCGACTTCAATTCTTCTGAATGCATTCGGCAACCCGCTCTATCAGGGCTACCAGTCTGTATGGGACGAGGGAGACTACTGGGAGTATGACCCTGAGCTGGCAAGCGAGTATCTGGCTTCTGCGGGATTTGAGCCAGGAGAAGTTACAGTAAGGCTTCTGACTTCTTCCGGACTCTACACCGACTCTGTTCGTTCAGTCATTATCTCCCAGCTCAACGCCGTCGGAATCAATGTTGAGAACATCTCTGTTGAGCAGGCTCTGTTCTCCACATATAAGAACGACAAGACGGTCTGGGATCTGATGATGGACCTGAAGGGTTCGGCAACCGGACATATTGCCAACCTGTACAGCTACAACTTTGACGCTGACAACTATGCAGAGGGCCAGGACGGCGTTAACTTCTGGAAAGACCAGGGCGTTTACGACCTGATCGACAAAGTCAACGACGATCCGTCTGATGCGAACATTCAGGAATTCGAGCAGTATCTGCGTGACAACGCCGCGATCATGGGCCTTTACGGCAACTCCGTTATAAACGTAGCCCAGGACGGCGTAACCGAGTTCGGCTACAACGGCATGCTTGAGCCTGCCGCCTGCGTGTACGCCGACGACTATGTCTCAGCCGGCGACTGAGATAAAAATTGAACAGCTGAAAAGCTGGCCTGTATTTTGCGCGGGCCTCAGATAATTGAGACCCGCGTATAAATAAAAAAAGAGAGAAGAAAAATGTGTAAGGAGGTATGTTTATGCTGCGGTTCATCGGGCGTCGTCTGCTGCAGATGATCCCAATACTCTTGGTGGTGGCCGTAATAATCTTCACCCTCATGGAACTGGTGCCAGGCGACCCAGTCAGAATAATGCTGGGCGACTTCGCTACTGAGGCGCAGGTTGAAGAGGAACGTGAGAGGCTGGGCTTGAATAGGCCATTCCTGGAGAGGTTCTGGGAGTTCATCAAAGGCGCTGTACAACTTGACTTTGGTGTATCGTACATAACAAAGACATCTGTTTCAGATGAGCTTATCGAGAGGTTCCCGAGGACCTTGAAGCTGGCACTTCTGTCAATTTGCGTATCTGCCCTTTTTGGAATACCGATTGGTATCTTGTGCGCCATTAAGGCCAACAAGCTCCCAGACAGAATTGCCCTGGTGCTGACGCTTCTTTGTAACTCCATGCCGAGCTTCTGGCTGGCGCTGTTGCTGGTCTTGCTATTCTCCGTGAACCTGAACTGGCTGCCGTCCGGCGGTATCGGAGGAGCCCAGTACTACGTGCTGCCAGTTATCTCAAGCTCGATAGGATCGATAGCCGGTATCGCGCGTCAAACCCGTGCCAGTATGCTTGAGGTTATCCGTGCCGACTATATCACAACTGCAAAATCAAAGGGCCTGAGCCAGAAAGCCGTTATCCTTAAACATGCTCTGGGCAACGCCCTCATCCCTATCATCACCGTTATCGGCGGTCAGTTCAGCTTCCTGATGGGCGGTACTACTATCGTTGAGTCCGTTTATTCATTCCCAGGACTGGGCCTCTATATCATCAGCGGTATTAATAACAGGGACTACCCGATAGTCCGCGGAGGCGTTCTCTACATTGCCTTCACATTCTCGTTCATTATGCTGCTCATTGATATTATCTACGCCTTTGTTGACCCACGTATCAGGTCCCAGTATTCCGGCAAGAAGAAGAAAAAGTCCAAAGAAGCGGAAGCTGCCGCGTGAGTAGGAGGAAGTGAGGTAGAATTATGAGCAAAACAGAAACTAAAAAAGTTAAGAAAACTGCGGCTTCCTATAAACCTGGTTCACTTAGATATATCTGGTATAAACTGCGCCATACTCCCACAGCTGTTATAGGCATGTGCTTTGTTGTGACTCTGTTTATCCTGTCCTTTGCTTCTCCTTATTTCCTCATCGACGAGAGAAGCGGACAGCCCATGTGGCAGTATATAGACATGCGTAACATGAACGCGCTGCCCAGCGCCGAGCACTTGTTCGGCTGCGACGAGATCGGCCGCGACATTCTGGCAAGGGTTCTCTACGGCGCCAGATATACGATGAGTATCGGTATCTTCTCAACTACAGTGTCCCTGCTTTTTGGCATGCTGTTGGGTTCAATTGCCGGTTACTTCGGCGGGCATGTGGATAACTTCATCATGCGCTGCCTTGACGTTTTCCAGGCATTCCCCGGTATCCTTCTGGCTATCACCATTTCAGCCACACTGGGGCCAGGCTTTGAAAAGATCATTATCTCCCTTGGAATAAGCGGTATACCGGGCTACGCCCGAATGATGAGGGCGAATATACTCTCAATCAGAGGTTCCGAGTATGCAGAGGCGGCTCTGTCGATCAACTGCCCGACCTCCCGCATAATTGCAAAGCACATTATACCAAACGCAATGAGCCCGCTGATTGTTCAGACTGCCATGGGTATTGCAGCATCCGGCCTTATGGCTTCCTCCCTGAGCTTCCTGGGCTTCGGCGTTCAGGCTCCTACTCCTGAGTGGGGCTCCATGCTTGCTTCAGCCAGGAACTTTATACGTAACTATCCGCACCTGTGCTTGTTCCCAGGTATTTTCATCATGCTGACGGTTATATCCTATAACCTCATCGGCGACACGGTTCGTGACGCCCTTGACCCGAAGCTTAAGGATTGAGAGGAGGAGGAAACATGGCTGGAAACAGCGAAAACTTACTTAGTATCCGCGATTTGAAGGTGGAGTATTCCTCCGGCGGAAAGATAATCAATGCCGTTAACGGCGTTACTTTGGATTTGCCAAAGGGCGGCGCACTGGGCCTCGTTGGAGAGACCGGCGCCGGTAAAACGACTATAGCCAAGGCTATACTGCAGATTCTCCCTGACCACGCCACACGTTCAGTGACAGGTGAAATATTCTTTGAAGACAGAGACCTTCTGAAGACCCCTGAAGAGGAACTCCAGAAGATCCGCGGCGGAGATATTTCAATGGTGTTCCAGGATCCTATGACGGCTCTGAACCCGATAATGACCGTCGGCGACCAGATCGCAGAAGGTATCCACCTGCACCAGAACAAGACGAAGACTGAGGCCCGTCAGGAAGCTATCCGCATGCTGGAGACAGTTGGTATCTCCGCCGACCGTGTCGACGAGTATCCATATCAGTTCTCCGGCGGCATGAAGCAGCGTGTTGTTATCGCTATCGCTCTTGCCTGCGCGCCGCAGCTGCTTATCGCCGATGAGCCTACCACAGCTCTCGACGTTACGATCCAGGCCCAGGTTCTGGACCTGATAAGGAACCTGAAGGAGTCCCAGGACACCTCTCTGATACTCATAACCCACGACCTTGGCGTTGTGGCGGAGATCTGCGACCACGTTGCCGTTATTTACGCCGGCGAGGTTGTTGAGAGAGGCACTCTTGAGGAGATCTTCGATCATCCTACGCACCCGTATACTGTGGGCCTCTTTGGAGCCATACCTGAACTCCATAAAAAGGTTGACAGACTTTCACCAATCGCGGGTCTGCCGCCCGATCCTACTGACCTTCCGCAGGGCTGCTATTTTGCGCCGCGCTGCCCAAGGGCAACAAAGGCATGCGCCGAGAAGCATCCCAGTGTTAAGCATCTCGGCGGCACACATTACGCCCTCTGCGACCAGATTTGAGAGGAGGATACGATATGGCACTCATAGAGATAGAGCATCTTAAAAAATACTTCCCGTCCTCCAGAGGAACCGTCCATGCGGTGGACGATGTTACCTTCAATATTGAGGAGGGCAGCACCATGGGCCTGGTGGGAGAGTCCGGATGCGGTAAGTCCACTCTGGGACGTACTATAATCCACCTGCTGGAGTCCACCGACGGTGTTATCAGATTCAACGGCGAGGATGTCACCCATCCTTCCAAGCATAAACTCCGTGAACTCAGGGAGAATATGCAGATAATCTTCCAGGATCCGTATTCATCTCTTAACCCCCGTATGACCGTTATGGATACAATCATGGAGCCTCTGAAGCTCTCCAAGAAATTCAGCAAAGCAGAGCTTCAGAAGGAAGCCGACAAGATGATGGATCTTGCTGGTATCGAGAAGAGGCTGAGAATGAGCTACCCCCACGAGCTGGACGGCGGACGCCGTCAGCGTGTCGGTATCGCCCGCGCTCTGGCCCTCAACCCCAAGTTCATCGTCTGCGACGAGCCTGTTTCCGCTCTGGACGTGTCCATTCAGGCACAGATACTGAACCTGCTTATGGACCTGCAGCATGAGCGTAAGCTCACCTACATGTTCGTCACCCATGACCTGTCGGTTGTGCGCCACATCTCTTCACATATCTGCGTCATGTACTTGGGCCAGATGGTTGAGACCAGCGAAACTGACGAGCTTTTCGAAAGGCCGATGCATCCGTACACCAAGGCTCTGCTTTCGGCTATTCCTACCACCGATATCCACAACAGGACTGAGCGTATACTGCTGAAGGGCGAGATTACCTCCCCAATCAACCCAAAGCCAGGCTGCCGCTTTGCCGCCCGCTGCCCATACGCTGATGAGCAGTGCGCACAGCCGGTGGGACTTCACGAGGTCACCCCAGGACACTTTGTATCCTGCTGCCACGTGAAGGAGATAAACGACCTTTAATTTAAATTAAGGACAGGTGTGACAATTGGCAAAGAAAAAGACCCTGAGAAGCAGCTTTGAAGAGAACTACACGCCGGTAGTCGTCCCCGCCGACAATAAGCGGGGAGAGAAGATTAAGTACGTGTATTACGGCCCATGGTATGTGTGGGACGTCTCCGAAGCTGATTTCAAAAGGAAGAAGATACTGCTGACGGCTTTAGAGATAGTCAGCCTGATCATCTTCATTGTGGCTGCCTCCATATATGACCCTCTCAATACGCTGCATGTGGCTTTTGCCTTTACAGCTGCTGCCGAGTGCTTTCATATAATGGAGCTGGCCGCTCTGGTGGACTTTCTCACTGCCAAAGTCCGCACCAACAAACTCAAGTACCAAAATGTAAGCCGCGGCTTTGAGTTCTTTACAATGCTGCGAGCAATGCTCTTCGCCGCGGCTACATTTTCGGGTGTCCTGTACGCTATATTCGGCAACTTCACCCTTGAGGCATGTATAATCTCAGCCTCTTACGCTCTCTGCGGGGGGATGGCCTGGTATACAAAGAAGACGTACAAGGAAATGGAATTTTATACTGAGGAAAACGATATCCTCAAGAAAATGGGTATCATTCCCGACAAAAAAGACAATAGCAGCAACAAAGGCAAGGATAAGAAATAATTTAAGATGAGCATGAAGCTCTAGTGAGTATCCTGATATATAGATATATAAAAAGGAGAAGGCAAAATGGCGTTAGACTTTTTTAGCACACTTGAAGCTCCAGTAGTGGAGACAAAAGCCGGAAAGCTCAGGGGCTTCCGCTTTAATGACATCTACACTTTCCACGGCATAGAGTATGCCTATGCCGACAGGTTCCAGGCTCCAAAGCCCGTTGAGCCCTGGGACGGCATTAAAAACGCAACTAACTACGGATACATCAGTCCAACAGGCGGCGAGCCCGCCCCCACCAGTGAAATATTCATCCCCCACCGTTTCTGGCCGGCCAGCGAGCACTGCCAGTTCCTGAACGTGTGGACGCCCGGCCTTGAAAAGGACAGGAAACGTCCCGTTATGGTTTGGCTCCACGGCGGCGGATATGCCAACGGCTCTTCCATGGAGCAGGTGGCTTATGAGGGCGATGAACTTGCTAAGTACGGGGACGTGGTTGTGGTCACAGTTAACCACAGGCTGAACCTGCTGGGCTTTCTTGATATGTCGCCGTACGGCGAGAAATACGCCAACTCCGTAAATGCCGGTATGGCCGATATAGTCGCGGCACTCCAGTGGGTACACGACAACATAGAGGCTTTCGGCGGCGATCCGGACAACGTGCTTATATTCGGCCAGTCCGGCGGCGGCGGAAAGGTTGAGACGCTGCTTCAGATTCCTGCGGCTGCGGGCCTGTTCCACAGGGCTGTTATGATGAGCGGCGTTTTGGATCTGGACGATACGGCTCCTGTCGACCACAAGCCCCTTATCGAGGGTATGCTGAAGGAGCTCAATATACCCGTAGACGAAATCGAGAGATTTGAAAAAGTACCTATAGATATCCTCTACAGGGTCTTCAACAGAGTGAGCAACAGGCTTGCCAGGGAAGGATACGCTGTAAAGTGGAACCCTGTGGCAAATGGCTGGTACCTGGGCAACCCGCTGAACGTGGGATTCTCGGATTATGCCAAGACGGTGCCGCTGATGGTGGGTTCGGTTATAGCCGAGTTCACGGGCGTACGCAGCGTGGAGCAGAACCTGCTCTCAGCTGACGAGAAGATGGCCCTGGCAAAAGAGAAATTTGGCGGCGCTACCGATGAGATAGTCGGGCTCTTCAACAAAGCCTATCCAGGCAAGGATATAACAAGGCTTATAAACTTCGACATGATTTTCAGGCCGCTGAGCGTCAAATTTGCTCAGGCTAAGGCAGCTGCGTCAACGGCTCCAACATACCTCTATGAGTTTACCATGGACTTTGACGTCATGGGCGGAGCTCCGGCGTGGCACTGCTCCGACATTCCTCTGGTTTTCCACAACGCCTCCAGGGTTGGCAACTGCAACATTGACGGCGTGACCGAGAGAATACAGGATCAGATGGCCGGTTCCTGGGTGCGTTTCGCCTACTCGGGCAATCCTAACCACAAGGGTATGCCTAAGTGGGAGACTTACGGGGACAAGAAGGCCACTATGGTATTTGACCGTGAGAGTGTCTGCCGTGAGGATGACTTTGACGCGGCGCTCATTGAAAAAATTGAGGCTGCGGTGCCGACTGTGTCTATCGACGAACTCCTGAAGAAGAAACCTCAGGATGAGGACGAATCTCAGGAGAGGGAATGGATGTATTAAGTTGTTGAATGCGGCTCCGCCCTCCGGCATACGGGGGGCGGAGCGTATAATATATTTTTGAGGAGGACAAAAAATGGCAAAACAGTTTGTATGTAAATACGACTATCCGGTGGTGGAAACCAAAGCCGGAAAACTCAGGGGATATCTTGAGGACGGCATCTTTGTATTCCAGGGCGTAGAGTACGCCTATGCCGACAGGTTTAAGGCTCCCCAGCCCGTAGAGCCCTGGGAGGGAATAAAGAGCGCCACAAACTACGGTTACATCTGCCCGACAATGGGCGAGCCCGCCCCATCCAGCGAGGTCTATATACCCCATCGCTTCTGGCCGGCCAACGAGCACTGCCAGAACCTGAACGTGTGGACGCCGGGGATAAATGACGGCAGGAAGCGCCCAGTAATGGTGTGGTTCCACGGCGGCGGATTTGCAAACGGATCTTCAATAGAGCAGGTAGCCTATGAAGGAGACAAGCTGGCCAAATACGGCGACGTGGTAGTAGTCACAGTAAACCACAGGCTGAACATCCTGGGATACCTGGACATGTCCGCCTATGGCGAGGAGTATAAAAACTCTGTCAACGCCGGTATAGCTGACCTGGTTGCATCACTCCAGTGGGTGCACGATAACATAGCGGCCTTCGGCGGCGATCCGGACAATGTGACCATATTCGGCCAGTCCGGCGGCGGCAGCAAGGTCCAGTCAATGCTCCAGGCCCCCGCTGCAGCGGGCCTCTTCCACAAGGCCATTATCATGAGCGGAATCATGCCAAAGAGCACATTTAAGCCGCCTATAGATCAGAAGAAGATCACAGACGTTATGCTCTCCAAGTTGGGCATAGCTCCTGAGAATATTGCAGAGATAGAGGATGTCCCATACGACGTGATGGTCAGGGCTTACGACGCCGCTTGCCAGGAGACCGGTCTGAGCGTAAACTGGGGCCCGCAGGCCAACTACTGGTATCCCGGCGATCCAATGCAGGCTGGCTTCTCGGATTATGCCAAGACTGTACCTGTAATAGCAGGCTCCACCGTGGCCGAGCTGGGTATGAAGGCCACGCAGAGAGACAACCAGCTGACAGAGGACCAGGTTCTTGAGATTGTCAAGAATACATTCGGAGATGCGGCAGACGACGTTATCGCCGAGTTCCATAAGACATTCCCAGATAAGCGTCTTGCTCTTCTCAACGCCTATGACGCAGTGGTCCGTCCGGCGGTTGTGGAGTTTATGGAGCAGAGAGCTTCCGAGACTGACGTACCTGGATATATGTATAACTTCACACTGGAGTTCCCAGTTGAGGGCGGCGCATTTGCCTGGCACTGCGCGGACATCCCCTGGTTCTTCCACAACACCGAGCGGGTTGGCAACTGCAACATTGAGGGAGTTACAGAGCGCCTTGAGGAAGAGATGGCCGGAGCGTGGGTGGCATTTGCCTATACCGGCAACCCCAACCATAAGGGACTTGCCAAGTGGGCGCCTGTCGGCAAGGATAAGGAGACCATGTACTTCGACACCGAGAGCGTCTGCGTTGCAAACCGCGATACTGCCCTCATAGACAAGATTGTTGACGCTATCCACCCCGTGTTTGGCGGCGGCTCTGCTGTAAAAGACGAAAAGGGCAAGGAAAAGAGAGAGTGGATGTATTGATCTTACGGCAAGGACGCCCTTCCAAGAGAATAGTACAAAAAATAGACCCGCCCGCTATTTTCAGCGGGCGGGCCATAAAACGCCGTAAGGTCAATAAGGAGGAAAACTGATG
>CALXCS010000070.1 GCA_944386875.1 uncultured Oscillospiraceae bacterium | reverse complement strand
GTAATCGCCTCTATACCCCTGGCTATCCTCTCAGGAACATTATTAAAGTGCCCTCCTGATTCCAAGTGAAAGACGCATTTGGAGCCAAGTTTTTCAAAATAGGATGCCATCTCCCTGGTACAGTCCTCCACAGTTGCCATTCTCTTATTTCTCGATTTCTTTTCGCCGCTGCCTACAGACAGGTAGATAAAGTCAGGCAATCTTTTGGGAGGCTGGGTTTCGGCGTACTCCAGGAAGTTATCGAACCACAGTGAACCTGACATGGATGCTGCAGAAGAAAACATACCGGTGTTCCAAAGGGACCAGACAGCGAAAAGTCCTCCCAAAGAGTAACCTGCAATCCCAAGAAATTCCGGCTCATATTCCAACGCTTTTAAACCGGCAGGCAAAAGCCTTTCAACAAGGACACCGAGGAATTTTCCGCTCTGGCCTGCAAAGTCTGCCTGACCTTTAAACACACCAGGCGCCGGCCAGGGCGACAGTTCCCTGTTCCAATCCATCCCCGATATGGATATCACAGTAGGTTTAGGCTCTTTTAAAATACCCCACACCTGCCCGCACTCCTCCCTGTGGCCTATAAGGCACACTGCCCTTGGGCTTTTTCCACTAGAGAACACCGTAACAGTATATGGCGACAGCTCAATTATCTTTTCCATATATAGTCCCCTCTGCTTATACCGCATAAGCTAAATATACAAACCAGTTAATTTCAGCTCCGGCAGCTATCTAATAGCTGCCGGAGCTGTTATTATACCCATTTCCCAATACATGGCTCAACCTTATTGGGCATCGGTATCAATAAGCCCCAGTTCAATTTTAAGTTCAAGTATACGCAGAACCGACTGGTCTATGCGTTCTTCAGATATCACTCCCGACTGAACCGCTTCTACAACTGCCGGCACCTGGGTCTCAAAATCGGTACAGCAGAGCAAATCGTTCCCCGCCTGGACCGCCATCACCGCCGCCTGGTCATCGGCAACAAAATCGCGTATCCCATCCATGGCCAGGTCGTCTGTAACTATAACTCCCTCAAAGCCCAGCTGTTCCCTCAATATTCTGTGAACCGGCGGGGATATGGATGCGGGATGGTCAGGGTCCATACACTCTACAATATTGTGGCATACCAGCACTATCTGCGCACCTGCATCTATCCCCGCTTCAAACGGCAGAAAGTCCGAAGTCTCAAAGTTTTCTAAAGGCCTATTGTCCCTGGCTATTCCCGTGTGGGTATCCTGGTTGTCTCCGTATCCTGGGAAATGCTTCAACACACAGGCAACGCCGCTGTCTGCCATGGCTTCAACTACAGTTTCCACATATTCTGCCGTCTCCAGTGCGTCTTTTCCAAAGCTCCGCTGATAAATAAAATCGTCAGGGTTTTGAGACACATCGCACACAGGAGCAAAATTAACATTTACTCCTAGGTCTGTGAGAAGCTGGCATTTCTCAGAAGTGTCCGCTTCAATAGCCTCAAGTCCCCCCTCCTGATATAGCTCCTGAGGGGACTTAAATGGGCTCTGGCGGAAGGCCGTGTACCGGCTTATCCTGTTTACAGTGCCGCCTTCCTCATCCACTCCGATAAGCAGCGGTATATCCGCAGCTGCCTGGTATGAGCCTATCTTTTCCCTGGCGCTCTCTACTGTCTCGTCTTTAAAATCAGAGGCAAAAAGTATGTATCCTCCCAGGTGGTATTCGCCAACCTTTTCCACAGCATTCTCCCCAGGACAGCGGGCAATAAACATCTGCCCAATTTTTTCCTCCAGAGACATGTTTGAGAGTATCTCCCTGGCCTTTTGCTCTCCGTCGTCAGTCTGCGTCTCCTGCTGCTGTCCTGCCGGAACCTCTTCTTCATCTTCCTTGTACTCCGAATCGGCGTTGTCCCCTTTATCAGAGCTTCCTTGTTCTACAGGAGTTGAACCTTCATTACCGTCAAGCTCCGGTACATTTCCCGCTCCATTCTGCTCCTCATTTAAAGTATTGTCCTCCTCCGGCTCCCCATTCAAAGAGAAAATTGCAATGCCTACGGCAAATACAGCGGCTATTACCACAATAATTATTGGGATCCGCCCATGTCCATGTTTTCTTGAACCTGCCATTTTATCAACTCCAGACGGAACCTCCGCGCACCGGCATCTCCGGTGCGCGGAGGTTGAATTCTTTATATTAGTTCAGGAAATCCTTCAATTTCTTAGAGCGGGACGGATGACGCAGTTTCCTTAACGCCTTGGCCTCTATCTGTCTTATGCGCTCTCTTGTGACGTTAAATTCTCTTCCAACTTCCTCCAGCGTCCTGGTACGCCCATCCAGGATTCCAAACCGGAGTTCCAGCACTTTTTTCTCCCTGGGTGTCAGAGTATCCAGCACTTCCATAAGCTGTTCTTTAAGCAATGTGAAAGACGCCGCCTCAGCAGGTTCCGACGCATCCTCATCTGGGATAAAATCTCCCAAATGCGAGTCTTCTTCCTCTCCTATAGGGGTCTCCAAGCTCACCGGTTCCTGTGCAATTTTCAGTATATCCCTGACCTTCTCCACAGGCATATCCATCTCCTGGGCTATCTCCTCGGGCGACGGATCGTGGCCCAGCTCCTGGAGCAGCTGACGGGACACTCTTATTACCTTATTGATAGTCTCAACCATATGGACAGGTATTCTTATGGTACGCGCCTGGTCGGCTATGGCGCGTGTAATCGCCTGACGTATCCACCAGGTGGCATATGTGGAGAACTTATACCCTTTCTGGTAGTTAAATTTCTCCACCGCTTTTATAAGCCCCAGATTTCCCTCCTGTATCAGATCCAGAAACAGCATTCCCCTGCCCACATATCTCTTTGCAATAGATACCACAAGCCTCAGGTTGGCCTCTGCCATACGCTTTTTTGCCTCTTCATCACCCTCTGCCATGCGTTTTGCAAGCTCTACCTCCTCTTCCGGAGTGAGCAGGTTAACCTTTCCTATCTCTTTAAGGTACATACGCACGGGGTCGTCTATGGCAAAGCTGTCCGCTAATGTATCTGCACTTTCAAGCTCTTCTTTAGAAATTTCTTCTAAGTCCTCAAGCTCCTCTGCTCCAGGGGCTTCGTCCTCGTCAAGCACCTCAAGCGGCTCCTCATCTATTGTCTCAATCCCCATGGAATCAAGGGTATCATAAAATTTGTCCAGCTGATCCTGATCCAAGTTCAAGTCTTCCAGGATGGACAATTCCTTGGCGGAAAGCGTTCCCTGCTTTTTACCCTCTTTTATAAGTGCGTCCAGCTTTTCTTTTTGCTGCTGTTCCGTTATTTTCTCTGCTTCCGGTGCAGCATTGGTTTTCTTATTATCTGCCATATCCTTATCCTCCAAAGCCTTTCTTTTCTCTCAGCCTCTCCCGCACTGCCAGCAAATTATCACCGGCTTTGCTCTTCAGCTGCTCAGTTTTTATTTTGTCTATGTAATCTCTCAGCGCCTGGATAGCGTTTGACGCCGAAGCAGGTCTTTGCATAAGTGCCGTAAATTGGGACGCCTCGTCGGAAGTAAGCTGTGCCGCAATAGACGAGGCCGTAGCATCTTCGCCAGCAGCTGTCCTTTCGCGCACCATCTCAAATATCTTACCCAAAAACGGCGACGTAAAATCCTCAGGCGCCAGCCCTGCCGTCTCGCTCAGAAGTGAGTTATCTATCATGAGCAGACGTACAACCCCTTCCTCCGCCGCAGCAGAAGCAGGATTATCATATCTCAGTTCCCGAGAAGCCGGCTGCAGCGTCATATCAGGTCTTAAGTTCTGTCTCTCGCGTTCTTTTTTTCTGGCGATGCTGATGCGCCTTCCCGCTTTTGCAGTCTCGCTCTTGATAGCCTCAACCGACACTCCTGAGAGTTCAGCTACACGCCGCCCGTATATCTCCCGTTCAACTGCATTCGGTATTGATGCCAGAAGCTCCGTCGCCTCCTTTAAAAATCCTATTTTCCCATCATCTGTATCCAAATCATATTTTGACTTAACAACAAGCAGTTTATACTCTATGTGGTTTTCGCTTCGGTCAAGTAATATACTGAAAGCATCCGGACCGTTTTTCTTTATGAATTCGTCCGGATCTTTAGCTCCCTCCATTCTCAATACTCTCACGTTCACGCCCGTCTTTTCCAAAAGTCCGATAGCTCTCTGGGCGGCTTTTACACCGGCACTGTCTGAGTCATAGGATATCACCACATTCTGCGTATAGCGGCTCATAAGCCTTGCCTGCTCCGCAGTAAGCGATGTACCCAATGAAGCCACAGCGCAGTCAAAACCCGCCTGGTGAAGGCTCACTACGTCCACATTTCCCTCTACCAATATGAGCATACCGCGTTTTGATTTCTTTGCAAGGTTCAGCGCAAAAAGGTTCTTACTCTTTATAAACACCGGCGTATCAGGCGAGTTTAAATATTTCGGCTCGCCATCACCTAAGATTCTCCCTGAAAAGCCTATTACACTGCCGCGTACATCTATGACAGGAAATATCAACCTATTTCTGAACGTGTCATATATTCCGCTACCTTTTCTGCGTCTGGCCAAACCTGCATCCACAAGTTCTCCCGCCGAGTAGCCTTTGTCAAGCATCGCGCCAGTGAGTCCGTTCCAGACGTCAGGCGCGGCGCCCAGCCCGAATTTCTTTACCATAGCCGCAGATATACCGCGTTTATTTATATAATCCACCGCCGCGGCTCCCTCGGGCTTTGATAGGTTTTCATAGAAATACCGGGCAGCGTCCCGATTAAGCTCCAAGAGCCTGGCCCTGTAAGAACGCACCTGACTTGGCACATCGTCCTCCGGCATCTCCATTCCAACTCTGCGTGCCAAAAACGCCACCGCATCTCTAAACGGCAGGTTCTCAATATCCATTATGAAGTTTATCACTCCGCCGCCTTTTCCGCATCCAAAGCAGTGGTATATCTGCTTGTCCGGCGCAACAGAAAAGGAGGGTGTCTTCTCACTGTGGAAGGGGCACAGCCCAAACAGATTGCTCCCGCTTCTTTTTGTAAGGGCGACATACTCGCTTATCACATCCACAATATCGTTTCTGCTTATTAGCTCGTCTAAAAACCTCTCAGGAATGGCCAAATTCTCACCCCCAGGGCTCCTGTCTATCCATCTATTTTACCGTCCACGCCATAGGGACGAATATATTGTTATATACTTCTATGGCATATGGGTCTGTCATTCCGGCCACATAATCGGCCGCCGCGCGCCGCACGCCTTCGCGCCTGGCTATTTCCCTGAATTCCTCTGACATTTTCTCAGGATTTTTCACATAGTAGTCAAAAATACCTGAGAGCAATCCCTTAACTTTTTTCTCCTCCCCTTTGACAATCGGGTTTTTATAAACTCTCTCATATAGGAAGGAGTAAAATATGTCAACTGCCCTGCCTACGTCTTCTCCCATACGGATGTTGCCGTCGCATCCGCAGGATATAATATCCTCAACTATGGTATTTATTCTCTGGCTGTATCTGCTGCCTAAAACTTCCGTGACCTGGCAGGGCAGTTCCTCCTCCCGAAGTGTTCCTGACCTTATGGCGTCATCCACATCGTGGTTTATGTAAGCTGTCTTGTCAGCAAGCCTGACTACCTGCCCTTCCAGTGTTGCCGCCAGCGGGTCGCAGGTGTGGCGTAATATGCCGTCCCTAACCTCCATTGTCAGGTTCAGCCCTCTGCCCTCCTTTTCAATTATGTCAACCACCCTCAAGCTCTGTTCATAGTGTCGGAAGCCTCCGTCATCAGCCAAAAGCTCATTCAAAGCTCTTTCACCGGCATGTCCAAATGGGGTGTGACCCAGGTCATGCCCAAGACCGATGGCCTCGGTAAGGTCCTCGTTGAGCCTGAGCGCTCTTGATATGGTCCTGGCTATCCTTGTAACTTCCAGGGTGTGGGTAAGGCGCGTCCTGTAGTGGTCGCCCTCCGGCTCAAGAAACACCTGCGTTTTCTGCTTCAGCCTGCGGAACGCCTTGGAGTGGGTTATCCTGTCTATATCCCGCTGGAAGCAAGTACGGCTGCTGCTTTCCGGCTCCGGCGCAAGCCTACCTTTGGAGTTTGCCGACAGCACGCCCCTGGGGCACACCAGCACTCTCTCCAGTTCTTCAAGCTCCAAACGCACATTGCACATCTTTTTACCTCCTGCACAGGGAAAATACACAGTCTTAATCCCCTCTACTTGACTTATACGCCGTATATTTCGGAAATCCTTTAAATTTTTCAAAAATTTTTATTTTTATTTGTCTGTCCGGTGTACAAACGCCAGCACCCCCGGCAGAAGTACTCCACCGGGGTATCAGCTTTCCATATTATCCAGCGCCGCCAGCGGTACTGGTTTTAGTACCTCCCCTGTAATCTCTGCAACGGCCGAACCGGATGACAGCTCTC
>CALXCS010000069.1 GCA_944386875.1 uncultured Oscillospiraceae bacterium | reverse complement strand
AACAACCGGAATCATGCTTATTCTAATCGAGACTTTCCTGTATCCCGGATGGGCGCACTTTGTAGTGCCGATTTTTTGGTTTGGCTCCCTGACAGTACTTGGAGTGCTGTTTTTCGCAAATATGACGAAGCAGCGCCATAACATCATGCCTCTTATATGGGTCACCGCCGCATCTGTTGCAGCGTCGGCTGTGGCGCTTTTTGTATTTGCCGACTACAGCTGGCCCATGATTGTTATGGGTTCAGTTGCCGTTGTATTGCTCATCTCCAGCATAATAGTCCTGCGTATGCAGTTTATCACCGAACTCAAAAAGAGATTCCACATATGATTTATATGCGTTATATGTGGAATCTCTTTCCAAAATAGTGAAGTTTTGTCCCAGCCTACTGACCAGATACGGAGTTTTAAAATATGCACTACAAGAATATCCGTCAGGGCATTTTCATAAGCCGCCCCAACAGGTTCATAGCCCACGTGGAGATTGACGGAAAGGACGAAATATGCCATGTTAAAAACACCGGCAGGTGCCGGGAACTGTTGGTGCCGGGCGCCAGTGTGTACGTTCAGGAATCTGGCAATCCCAATCGCCGCACTAAATTTGATTTGATAACTGTGCGCAAGGGCAGCCGGCTCATCAATATGGATTCCTCCGCACCAAACGCACTGTTCAGGGAGTGGGCCGTATCCACCGGGCACTTCGGCCATATTGACACAATCTTGCCCGAACGGCGTTTCGGCGATTCAAGGCTTGACTACTACATGGAGTCATCAGGCAGACAGATTTTTGCAGAAGTTAAAGGCGTCACTTTGGAGGATAACGGCGTAGTCAGATTTCCCGACGCTCCCACAGAACGGGGCGTACGCCATATGGGTGAACTGGTTCGCTGTATAGCCGATGGGTATTTCGCGTGCGCCGCTTTCGTTATACAGATGGATGATGTCCTCTATTTTGAGCCCAACTGGGAAACCCATACCGCTTTCGGTCAGGCCCTTATCGCAGCGCAGGAGGCCGGAGTGGAGCTGGTGGCTTTCCAATGCCACGTCACCGAGGACTCTATCGTGCCGGGAGATACCGTTGAAATCAGGCTCTAACGGCGTTCTGCCGTCGCTGCAAGGCAAAAGGCAAAAAGATTCCCTGAAAGCTACGCTTTCAGGGAATCTTTCTCTTTAATAGTATATACCTCGCGTCAATCCTGCTGTACGCTATCATCCTGGGCTTCAGTCTCTGTCCCTCCGCCCTGGTATTCCTCTACTATCTCCTTGAAGCTGGTGTACAATGCGGCTGTAGTCTCATTGCTCTCATTGTTAAATGCGACCATCCCGTCAGCGGAGGTGACAAGTATATAGTCCTCCACATCTTTCTCGCCGCATCTGAAGTACTCGCCCAACTCAGGGCTGTCCCAAACCCCAAACGCTACTTGCTTTGTATCCTGGCCTGACACATACTCTCCCACATCCATATCCTGGATCAGCTGGACAGATATAATCCGGCCGGTTTCTATCACTACAGGATCCACAGCGGCATCGTCTCCCTCATACGTTATCTGGAACACGCCGTCATCATCTGAGAAATGATACCTCATATAGGTGTTGTTTCTTGTCATCAACAGATACACTACAATCAGAACAACAATACACGCTATGAATATAAATTGACTCTTTCTTCTGTTTTTGCCGTCTTCATTCTTTCCAAACATCAAAATATCGCCTTTCGCTTAAAACTGGGCCATCCCACCAGTAGCAGAATATGGTTTTAACCATACCATGTAAGTGTTTGTTTGTCAATCTCCATTAATCGCCTCCAGGCAGACAGGCGTCTACCGTCCCTCCGGCCCTATTGTCTTTTTTGATAAAAAACCACAAGGATATCCATTTTATATTGTCATATTGACAGCAGGAGTGCAATTTGCTATAATCTAGTTACAAATAAAAAGTGGGTCATTGTTACATTTCTCGTTAAAAAGAGCATAGAGAAACACACAGCCGGACGAGAGGAGGAGCAAATGGATACCAGTTATTTTGAGGAATTTGTAATCCTTGCTGAAATGCAAAAATATGCCGACGCCGCAGAGCATTTGTCTATTTCTGAGCCCTCGCTCTCAAGGCACATAAAGGCGTTGGAGGCAGAGTTGGGAGTGACGCTTTTTGACCGCACTTCCAGAAGGGTAAGTTTAAACAATTTTGGCCGCATCTTCCTGCCGTATGCAAAGCAGTTTCTAACCCTTCAGCGCACCTGCATGCAGGAGCTGGAGGAGGCGCGGCTTAGGGGAAAGAACACAATGGTGATAGGCACGCTCTATCCCATTACTGAGCTGATTTCAAAATTTTATAATTACGACAGCAACGTGTCTGTCATCACGACCGGATTTGGCGACAACAACAACACTATGGTTGATAAGCTCCGCTCCGGTAAATGCGAAGTGGCATTTCTGATAGACCCGTATAAGTATGCCAATGAGTTTGTCATTATTCCATGCATCAAAGACAGGTATGTGGCTGTCCTCAACCAGGACCATCCGCTGGCGCTAAAGCCGTATGTCCATCTGAAAGAGTTGAAAAATGATAAATTCATATCTTTCATGGAGGACACTTGCGGCGATCAGGCTATACGCAATCTGTGCGCCCGCGCAGGCTATTCTCCAAGAATATCCTTCAACGCTGAAAGCATAGAGTCCATTTTATCCTTTATAAACGGCGGGATGGGCGTATCGGTCCTTTTCGATAAGCGCGTCCGCCAGCTGTCCGCTGCGGATGTGGCCATTATACCTTTAGACCCCGACGAGAAAGTAGACGTGTGTCTCTGTTACAGGCGCTATGAGCCCCTCTCAGATGCCGCCGCAGAATTTGTCACCTTTGTACGCGACAGATGGCAGGACATCGAAAACGGCCATTCTTCAGTTACATAAAAAATTAATGTCTGAAAAAGCGCGGGATGCAAATTGATAATTGCATCACGCGCTTTTTATTTATCTCTGCACCTCTGCAACGACCTCGACTTCCACAAGCGCCCCTTGGGGAAGTGCTTTTACAGCAAAGCAGCTCCTGGCCGGCTTGCCTGTAAAGTACTTCGCATATACTTCATTGAATGCAGCAAAGTCTCCCATATCTGCAAGATAGCAGGTGGTTTTCACAGCGGACTCAAAGGAAGCTCCGGCCTCTTCCAAGACGAGAGACAAGTTCTTCATCACCTGCTCTGCCTGACCGCGGATATCCGAAGCCTCTATTTTTCCTGTTGCAGGATCAATAGGTATCTGCCCCGACGTGAAAACAAGGCCCGCGGAAATCATCGCCTGTGAATATGGGCCTATTGCTGCTGGAGCCGCATCTGAATGAACTACTTTTGGCATAGCTTTTACCTCCTGTTTTTCCGGTGTTGACCGGTGATTTTAAAACCTCTCGTAATCTCTTTGGCCGAAGCCGTCGTCTCACCGTTCCTGGCTATAGCGGCAGTACGCAGGCCGTTGGGCAGCACCTTGTCGGCAGCCCGTTCGGTAAACGCCACCTCAGGCAACCTCAGCGAATAGCGGCGCATCATACCGGCCGAGAGTATTGTCTTCAGCGGATTTGCCTTTCCTTAGCCTGTGATGCTGGGGTTAAGCCGCGAATATGCCCGTGCATATTAATCTCACCCCCGCACCAACATGTACGGAAGGCAGAATCCCTATGGAGCCAGATGTCTGAGAGGCCTCATCTGAAAGTATATCACCAAAAATATTGCTTGTCACTATTCCAAAGCTTTCACCAGCACTCCGGCTGAGAAAACTCAGGGACAGGCACGGCCTTGAAGCCCCATCCTGAGATAAAATCCAGTATATCGCTTGTGTCCGCTTTGTCACCGTATGGTGTTCCCTCTGCAGCTTTAATGCCTTCTATTATGGCAAGCTCAATATTTATGGTAGGCTACAGTCTCTTTCACGTTTTAATAGTAGCAGGGATTTTCTAAGCCATCGTCGTTTTTTATAAATTCTGCTGCTTATCAGCATTTTTCACAAGCAGCCTGTTTACCGCGCTTACAAGAGCGCGGATGGAGGATACGATAATGTCGCTGCTTATCCCAGCGCCCCACGTAAGGCTCTCGTCACCGTTTTTAATCCCCACGTAAGAAGCGGCCTTGGCGCTGGAATCAACTTCCAGCGCGTGCTCTGTATATGTGTCCAGCGTGTAAATCGGCCCCACAACTTTTATAATAGCGTTGCTGACCGCGTCGAGACGTCCATTTCCGCTGGCCTCCACTATCTGCCGCTTTCCACCGTATTCAACAGTACATATAGCAGTGATTCCATCTTCTGTCTGCTTAAAATGCGACTCCGGCACCGCCAGCGGCTCTGACACATTGACGTAGTCACGCATAAAAATATCATAAATTTCCGTCGGGTGCAGTTCGCAGTGGCTTCTGTCAGATATACGCTTGATATGATAGCCAAAGTCCTCCTGCATCTTCGGCGGCAGTAAGTGGGAGTACTGAGTCTCCAATATGAAGCCTATTCCGCTCTTGCCGGACTGAGAGTTTATGCGTATGACGTCAGCTTCGTACTCCCGTCCCAGATCTCTGGGATCGATCGGCAGATACGGCACACTCCAGGGTTCGTCCGGATGATCGCCCCGCCACTTCATGCCTTTTGCAATTGCGTCCTGGTGGGAGCCGCTGAATGCGGCAAACACCAGTTGCCCGCTGTATGGAATCCGCTCATAAACGCGCATTCCCGTCGCCCTCTCATACACCTCCGTGATCTCCGGCAAATTGGAAAAATCAAGACAGGGATCTACTCCCTGGGAGTACATATTCAGTGCCAGCGTGACTATATCCACATTTCCGGTCCTCTCGCCGTTTCCAAAAAGGGTCCCTTCAACCCTGTCCGCGCCCGCCAGCAATCCCATCTCGCTGTCGGCCACGGCGCACCCTCTGTCATTATGTGGGTGGATGGAGATTATCAGGTTCTCCCTATTGTCCAGGTTCCTGCACATGAACTCTACCTGGTTTGCGTAAACATGGGACATGGAGTGGGAGACTGTCACCGGCAGGTTCATTATCGCCTTATTCTCACCCGTAGGTTTCCACACCTGTGTCACCGCGTTGCATATATCAAGGGCAAATCCCATCTCCGTACCGGTAAAGCTCTCAGGCGAGTACTCAAAGCGGAAATTTCCCTCAGTTTTTTCCCCATATTCTGCGCAGGCTATTGCCCCCATTCTGGCCAGTTCTATTATCTCGCTGTCTGAGCGGCGGAACACCTGCCTGCGCTGGGCAACCGAGGTGGAGTTATACAGGTGAACGATGGCGCTTTTAGCGCCGCGTATGGCCTCAAAAGTTCTGGCAATTATGTGTTCCCTGGCCTGGGTTATCACCTGTATAGTCACATCGTCTGGTATATACCCCCCCTCAATAAGCGTCCTGCAGAATTCAAATTCCGTATCGCTGGCCGCGGGAAATCCCACCTCGATCTCTTTAAAGCCTATGCCCACCAGCATTTTAAAAAACTCCAGCTTATCTTTAAGGCCCATGGGAATCACCAGCGCCTGGTTGCCGTCCCTAAGATCTACGCTGCACCATATGGGCGGGTGGTCGATGTAGTTTTTCTTTGTCCACTCCATGGGAGGATTCTCTGGTGGAAAAAACTGCCTTGCGTACTTCTCAAAACCTCTCATACTGTTCCTTTCCGCTTTTTGGGTATATAACCTCATGCGCCATGCCGCTGTAAGCGGCACACGGCCATTTTTGCTATGTTTTGCATAACAAAAAGCTCCTCTACCCAAAATGCTATGCATCTGGATAGAAGAGACGAAGAAACATATTCACTCCGCGGTACCACTCTTCTTGGCGCAAAAGCGCCCACTCATCCGCATCAAACAATGCGCGCCTCAATAACGGGAGAACCCGGTCAAACCTACTCGCAGTCTTTCGGCCGACGGCTCAGGGAGGAGCTATACCTTAAAGACCCTGCTGCCTTGCACCAAACGGCAGCTCTCTGAAAAAGTCAGAAAGGCTTTTTTCCCTTCACAGCCTTTATTCGAGAGCAATAATACATCAGCCCTCACCTTTTTTTTAATTTTAAATTTCCACGGTCCCTTTTCAAGATAAGTAGTGATAGCCCAAACTCCGTCGGTTTCACCAAATAGCAGCCTCTAACCTAAGAACAGTCACAAGCAAAGGCGAACTACCTTGAGCTTGTGGCTGTTTCGCGTTGTTCGTCGATTTGTATACATAATTCAGTGCATTTTTGTAATATCAAACAAATTTGATTTGTTGTTAAGCCAGAGGGAAAAGAAGACGCTGATACAGTCTGAACGCAAACACATCATAAGCGTTTTGAGTAGAACATTCCCACTTTAGGCCCTCCATCATGAAAGTATAAGGAGGTACAACTTCGGAAAACCGGGGTGAGTACATTCTTTGGAGGGCATACACATGCCGAAAGTATTAAGAATTTCAGAGTGTTTAACCGGAGCAGATTTCGAG
>CALXCS010000068.1 GCA_944386875.1 uncultured Oscillospiraceae bacterium | reverse complement strand
AGCCATGGGGACGATATATATGTCACTAGTAAAAGCGGCGTGACCACTTTTGTGTTCACCCTGAAGCTCAGCGGAGAGAAAGGCACATTCACAAAAAGTTAATCAAATTCATAAAAAGTAAATAGAATATTCACACAAAAGCCCGAAAGATATTGTACAATACAATCGAAGCGATTCCTCCATGATCCGCCCGGAATATTCCCCAATATATAAACGAGCGGATAGCTTCGGCGGAAACCTCCCTTTTCCGCCATCAGCGAAAGCTGATAAATTCCCCCTCATTTTTTGGCAGGAACTCCCCGTCTTATTAGACGGGGAGTTCCGTGCTTTTCGCTATGTATAATATAAATCTCCAGAAAGGAGCCAATCCCTTCTGGAGATTTATATTTTTATGTCTCAATAGTCAGCTTTCCCAAGATTCAATGGGAAGGCCGGTCAGGTATCTCCTGACCATATCCAGAGCGTGATTGGCGGCAGATGTGCGTACACGGCTGCGGTCAAGCCCGAGATGCAACTCCCTGCAATATACCGAGCCCTCCACTGCCAACGCGCAGTACACAAGGCCCACCTCTTTATCTGTATCATCCGAGGCAGGGCCTGCTATGCCGGTGAGGCCCACGGCCATGTCGGAGTGGAACCTGTCCCTGGCGCCCTTGGCCATTGCTATGGCAACCTGACGGCAGACGGCGCCGTGATCTTCAATGAGCTTCGGGTCAACACCGAGAATATCCGCTTTAGCAGAGTTTGCATAGGTGACGGCAGAGCCCAGAAAGGCTTTTGAAGAACCTGGAATATCTGTAATTCTTTTTGCTATAAGTCCGCCTGTGCAGCTCTCTGCCGTTGCAAAGGTGAGCCCTTTTTCAATTAGCAGGGAGAGCACGGTGTTTTCAAGAGTGCCGGTGTCCAGCCCGTATATACAGGAGCCTATTACAGAGCGGACCTGCTCAATAACAGGAGCCATCAGGTCCTCGCACTCCTGTGCGCTTTTGCCTTTTGCAGTTACCCGCAGCCGCACCTCACCTTCTTTTGCATAAGGGGCAAGCGTGGGATTCGAGAGCTTCAGCATAAGCGGACGGAGCTTGTCCTCCACAAGGGACTCGCCCATGCCGAAAATATGTATATTGTGGGAGAGGATCTCGTCGTCAGAGAGATCCCTTAAATACGGCATGGCACAATTTTTAAACATGGAAATGCACTCATTGGGCGGACCGGGCAGCATCAGTACATGGATGCCATCCGCCTCGAAAGCACATCCAGGAGCTGTGCCGCAGGCGTTGTGGAAAGGTGTGCATCCCTCTGGAAGAAGCGCCTGCTGGTAATTGTTGTCGGTCATTGCGTGGCTGTGCAGGCTTTGGGAGAAATATGTGCGGATTTCCTCCGCCTCTTTTTCATCGAAAACAAGTTTTTTTCCAAAAGCTTCTGCAAGAGTCTGCTTTGTAAGATCATCATAAGTGGGGCCGAGCCCACCTGTGGTTATTATGATATCTGCTCTTGAGCGGGCTATATTTACCGCGTCCTTCAGCCTCTCAGGATTATCGCCTACCACAGTGTGGAAATACACATTTATACCTATTTCAGATAACATCTGCGATATGTCCCTGGCGTCAGTATTTACGATATTTCCCAGAAGCAGCTCAGTGCCGACAGATATTATTTCAGCAGTACGGGCCATGTTTCATCAGTCCTTTCCGTAAAGTTGCCTATACGTTATTTCTCGTCCCCTGCTTTGTCCCTGAGAAAATATTTGTCCAGTTCCTTCTTCATGTTCTCAGGCATTACCCTGTCTACAGGCATGAAGACGGCGTTGGCAATCCGTCCGATAAAGGCCGCGGCGAACTCCTCAAGAGCTCCCATCTGCTCAGGACACAGAGGGTACAGAACATCATGGCGGGAGTGTATCTCTGCCGAGGTAGTGCCGCGGGATATGCCAACTGCCGGTACGCCGGCATCCGCGAATGGAGCGGAGTCGCTGGAATGTACACGCTGGGATATGTTGGCAGAAAATCCCAATTCCCTGGATATCTGGCTGGCCATGGAGAGCAGAGCCTCGTTTCCGGTGACGGTTATCCTGTTGGGCCCCAGCACAGTGCCGTTCATGTCAAAGTTAAAACAGAATACGGTGTTCTCCACCTCCTGAGGGTTGTCACGTACATAAGCGTGGCTGCCAAAGAGACCCTGCTCCTCGGAGCCGCACCAGATGAACCGGAGGGTCCGGGCAGGAGGATTGTTTATAAAGTCCCTATAAAGGGCCATAATCGCCGCCGCGCCTGTGGCGTTGTCCCAAGAGCCTGTGCCCACAAGGACGCTGTCATAGTGGGCTGTGAGGACGATGGTCTCTGGGCTGCCGGATGTACCGGGGATTTCAGCTATCAGGTTCCTTGAGACGTGCTCTCCCTCCCACTGGCGAAGCTCCAAATGTATCTTTTCTGCTTTAAGACGGACCATTTCGGTAGCGTCAGAGGCTCTGACCATAAAGCCGGGTATCTTCCCTAACTTCAGGAACTCGGGGCGCAGAGAGCGGGGGAGTATATCTGTGGTGTCGGGAGTGTCATAGTATTTGCCGTAGACTACTAAGAAGGCTCCTGCGTGTCTCTCGCAGAGGAGTTTGTAGGCGTCATAGTCCAGCTGATTTATCAGTACGGCAAAGCCCGAGAGATCGTCATACCCGCAGAGATCCTCTGGAGTGCATCTCTCGGCATACAGAAATTTAAAATCGCTTCCGCCCTCGGGCAGCTGGCCTGAGAGACCGTAGGGCTCCACGTCGAGAGAACGCTCAAAGGGTTCTGTCACCCTGGCGGAGTAGGACTTAAATTCCCATGCCGGTATGGAAAACTCCATAAACCTGCCTGAACCTCCGGCCTTTTCAACTTCGGACATCAATATGTCGCCTGCGCGCCTCTCGTCATCTGTTCCGCCAAACCTGACGAAGCTCAGATTTTTTACTAACTCATATTGATATTTTCCGTCTGACATATTACATACCTCCAAAAAACATGATTTATAAAAATATGGCTATTTGGAAATTATGACTCTCTCTATGCCGCCCAACGCCTCGTCTACAAGAGATGAGACGTCAAGAGGCGCTTCAGCCTTTTGAACGTCGGCAAGCTTCGGCTTTGTTCTGGGATGGCGTGGCGTAAAAACTGTACAGCAGTCTTCATATGGCAGTACAGAGGTGTCAAAAGTACCGATTTTGCGCGCCTTTTCGACGATTTCAGATTTATCCATACACACCAGCGGACGGAGCACAGGGAGAGAGACGCACTCCTGAGTTACTGCCATTGCCTCCATAGTCTGGCTGGCAACCTGTCCCAGACTCTCGCCGGTGACTATGGCGCCGCACCCGTTGGCCAGGGCGATCTTCTCGGAGATGCGCGTCATAAAGCGGCGCATTATTATGGTGAAATACTCTTCCGGACATTTATCGCGTATCTCTTCCTGAATATGGGTAAAAGGCACTATCTCCAGCTGCATTCTGCCGCACCAGGGAGAGAGAAGCTTTGCCAGAGATATGACCTTCTCCTTTGCCAGTTCGGAGGTGTATGGGAAGGAGAAAAAGTGCACAGGTATAATGTGTATACCGCGTTTTGCCATCATCCATGTGGATACGGGGCTGTCGATGCCGCCTGAGAGCATGGATACTGCGCTGCCGTTGGAGCCGACCGGCATTCCGCCGGCGCCCTCTGAAGGTACGGAGTGAACATAAGCGGCGTAGTCGCGCACTTCCAGGTGTACGGTGAGATCCGGTGAGTGTACGTCGACGGCCACCTGGGGATAGGTGTCTGCCAAAAGGCCGCCCACATACTGTGACAGCTGTATGCTGGTCATGGGGAAGGACTTATCGGACCGCTTTGTCTCTACCTTGAAGGATCTGGCCTTTTTGAACTCATCAGATAAGTACTCTTTTGCCGTGTCGAAGATTGCATCCGGATTTTTGGCGCAGGCGGCGGTGCGGCTGACAGATACAGCTCCGAATACCGTCTTTGCCGCCTCAAAAGCGCCGTCCATGTCACAGCCCGGATCCAAAGGTTCCACGTAGACAGTTGACTGTACGGCGTAGATTTTAAACTTGCCAAATGGAGTCAGCCTGCGCCGTAGATTGGATACCAGCTTGTCTTCAAAAATACGGCGGTTTAATCCTTTAAGTACGATTTCACCTTGTTTTAAAAGTATTATGTCTTCCAAATCATGACCTCCGGAGAGTAATGTGATGCCTATAAGTTCGGGATATTCCAAATAGATTATACTTCATGTTTACGATATTTTCAATGAGCCTGTTGAAAATGAGACACTCGGGCTATACGTTATAAATGGGAGAACAAATTGCGCTTAGTGTGTCAACGGTGAGGATAAAGCGCAAGCGCAAAAATAATGTGTTGATGCTTTCAGGATGTACTTTACTGGGATGAGGAGAGTTTCCTACCTTTGATGTTAACGCGCGCGGCCGAAGTCTGCGGGACATATGAAAAATGCGGCCTTCGGTATATGGTGCCGATGATGGATAGGACGCCGCTTCCAGGGCATGGTTTTTCTTAAATAGAGCTTAAACGGCGGGGTGCGGTTTGTTTTTAACACAAATTAGTAGACTTCCTGAAATTAATGTGGTATACTTGCCAAAGATTACAGCAAGTTATCAGTGATAACTTGCGGAAAGGCTTTTTACGGAGGATATGGGCAGCACGTCGAGAAACCTCAGGGATGAGCTTATTCAGGCCGGGATCAGAGAAATAAATAAAAACGGCATCCATGGATTTTCTGTGAGGCGCGTTGCCAGCGACTGCGGCGTATCCTGCGCCACGCCATACAGGTATTTCAAGGACAGAAGAGAATTTGTGGCGGGCATTATTGAATATATAAACGGTCAGTGGATACTGAGGCTGAACACCATACTGAGACAAAACAGTGTTAATACGAGGAAACAGCTTCTGGCGATAAGTATGGAGTATATAAAGTTTCTGGTTGAGAACCCTCATTTTCGATCCATACTCATGCTAAAAGATGAGGCTTTTGATGAGAGATATGCCGGAATACGGGGGCCTCTGAGCCAGACAACCCTGGAGCTGGTTGATAAGTATTGCAGGCAGGTGAATATGCCTGAACGGATAAAGAAGCTAAAGCTGTATATTGTGCGCTCCCTCATATACGGAGCGGCTCTTATGTTTGACAATGACGAGATTGAGTATAACGATGAAAACCTGGCGCTGGTGTCTTATGCCATAGACAGGGAATTTGAGCTGGATTAGGCCCCAGGCGGGGATTTAGACTGTACCGGCATAACCGGAAGAAAGGAGCTTTGCCATGGGCGACTATGCAATATTTACAGATTCATCATGTGATCTGCCTGCGTCAATAGCGGAGGAACTGGGCCTGCATGTACTGCCGCTTGTAGTGAATGTGAACGGCAGGGAATATAAGAACTATCTTGACGAGCGCGAACTCAGTTTCAGCAGTTTTTACAGCCAGCTGCGGGGCGGAGCAAATGCGTCTACATCGGCCCCCAATGTGGAGGCGTTTGTAGAGGAGATGGAACCTGCGCTGCGGGAGGGGCTGGATATCCTCAGCATATGCTTTGCATCTGCCCTTTCCAGCACATATCAGAACGCATGTATGGCAGCTTCAGAGCTGGCGAATAAGTATCCTGAGAGGAAAATATACTGCATTGACTCTAAGTGTGCGTCACTGGGACAGGGCCTACTGGTATATTTGGCGGCAAATAAAAAGAAAGAGGGGCTCACAATTGATGAGCTCAGGGAATATGTGGAGAAAACCCTGCCGACAATTTGCCACTGGTTTACCGTGGACGATCTATTTTTCCTGAAGCGCGGAGGCAGGATCTCGGCCGCAACAGCAGCCGTGGGCTCAGTACTTCATATAAAGCCGGTGCTGCATGTGGACGACGCCGGCAGGCTTATAAGCATGTTCAAGACCAGAGGCAGAAAGGCGTCAATAAAAGCCATGTATGAAAAGGCGGCCACTACTTCCAAGGACATTGCCGCCCAGACAGTTTTCATAAGCCACGGCGATTGTCTGGAGGACGCTAAATACTTGGAGTTGATGATCAGGGAGAACTTGCATCCTGTTGATGTGATAATAAACCATGTGGGGCCTGTTATCGGCGCGCACTCAGGGCCTGGCACGCTGGCGCTGTTTTTCACGGGCCCTGTCAGATAAAACCAGTTTAAAGCGGCAGTGCCGTTTGCACCTATCCATAGGATAGGTGATAAATAAAAAACATTTTTTGTTTGGAGGAAAAACCATGGTATTCGAAGCAATTGCAGAAATTATAGCGGAGCGCAACGACTGCGACATAAGCGAAATTAAGGAAGACAGCACTTTCCAGGAGCTTGAAATCGACTCTCTTGACACTGTGGAGATGATTATGGAGCTTGAAGATAAGCTGGGCAAGGAGATTGAACTTGACCAGAAAGTTGAAACCGTCGGGGATCTTGTGAAATTCATAGAAGAGAAATACGATCTATAAGGAAGAGCATATGATAAGGACACCGATTTGTGACCTCCTTGGAATCGAATATCCGGTATTCCAAGGAGGGATGGCGTGGATTGCCGACGCCAAACTTGCCGCCGCTGTATCTAATGGGGGCGGGCTGGGTATAATTGCCGCCGGCAATGCACCGGGTGATTATGTTCGTGAACAGGTCAGGGAGATTAAAGGACTCACCGATAAGCCCTTTGGGGTGAATGTGATGCTGCTTAGCCCCTACGCCGACCAGGTTGCCCAGGTAATAGTGGAAGAGAAGGTTCCAATTGTCACGACTGGCGCGGGCAACCCTGGGAAATATATGGAGGCGTGGCTTTCAGCCGGCGTGAAGGTGATACCCATAGTGCCGTCAGTGGCTATGACAAAGCTGATGACGCGCCTGGGAGCCTCGGCCGTTATAGCCGAGGGCGGGGAGAGCGGCGGTCATGTGGGAGATCTTACAACCATGGCGCTTGTGCCCCAGGTCTGTGATAATACAGACCTGCCGGTTATCGCCGCCGGCGGTATAGCTGACGGCAGGGGAGTTGCCGCCGCATTCATGCTGGGTGCCTGCGGGGTCCAGATGGGGACGCGCTTCCTTGTTGCCAAGGAGTGCTCTGTTCATCAGAACTATAAGGACAAGATACTAAAGGCCAATGACATTGCAACGATGGTTACCGGCAAGCGCTCCGGACATCCGGTAAGGAGCCTCAAAACGCCCTTTACCAGGGAGTATTTTAAACTTGAGTATTCCCAAGCTACCGATGAGGAACTTGACAAGTTCGGAACCGGCGCACTGAGAAAGGCAGTTGTAGACGGCAACCAGAGAGAGGGATGTTTCCTCGCCGGCCAGATAGCAGGTATGGTTACACGGGAGCAGCCTGCGGCGGATATAGTCCGCGAAGTTATTGAGGAGGCCGAACCTATCCTGAGAGGTGCGATGAAATGGGTAAAGTAGCCATAGTTTTTTCCGGTCAGGGAGCTCAGTATCCCGGCATGGGCAAGGAACTTTACGATTCGGTGCCGGAGTCACGGCAGGTATTTGAGACATTGGAGGCCATAAGGCCGGGAACCATCGAACAGTGCTTTAACGGCAGCCAAGAGGAACTTATGAGGACTGAGAACACCCAGCCGTGCATGTTCGCCATGGAAATGGCGTCGGCGGCGGCAATTGCCGCCAGGGGCGTTCAGATATCGGCTGTCGCTGGGTTTTCACTCGGGGAGATTGCCGCCCTCACATATTCCGGAGCCGTTACTTTGGAGGACGGCTTTAAAATAGTGATCAAAAGGGGACAGCTTATGCAGGAGGAGTCGGAAAAGGCCGACTGCTCCATGGCTGCGGTAGTTAAGCTCTCCGACCAGCAGGTTGAGGAGCTGTGCGGGA
>CALXCS010000067.1 GCA_944386875.1 uncultured Oscillospiraceae bacterium | reverse complement strand
TATGTTTCTAAATTTATTATTGTCCGATATTTTAACTCTTTTTATATAAAAGAAACTAAAAACCGAGTGTTCATAAAAGATTCAAGTCTTGAACACTCGGTTTTATTCCGGATACTTTGAAAAAAATCCGAGTATCCATATGCGGATACTCGGATTGGTCGGAGTGGCGGGACTTGAACCCGCGGCCTCATGGTCCCGAACCATGCGCGATACCAAACTTCGCCACACCCCGAAATCTTATGCGTGTATTATTATAGTAACCAAGAGGCTTCTTGTCAAGAAAAATTAAAAACGGCGCTGTATTGTGAAGACGTTATAAAAGTGGACAAACGTGAATATAGATCTATAACAAACTAAATTAATGGGTGTGTTTGGGGAGTTGTTATAGATGGTGTACGAGGGTAAGCCGTATCCGAAGAGGGGCAAGAGAAAAAAACAGGCGCGTATAAAAGTGGAGGCAGTTAAACCAGGGGCAAAACTGTTGGTGTGCCTATGGGTCCTGTTTTTGGCCGTACTGGTCAAGTTCGTTTTTCCTGTTACTACTGCAAATATACAGGAAACCGTACTGGCATTTTTGGAAAACAGTGTTGATTATAGCTCAGCAGTAAGGGTGCTAGGGGAGGCTGTAAGCGGTGAAAAAGACTTTATAGAGGCTCTTTCTGAGGCATATGATTACGCTTTCAAGCTGGGTTCTGATGAAGTAGAGGTCTATGCACAAGATGACGGTTTAGAGGCTGATGACAGTGATATACCAGAATCTGAGTTATATTACAACGTACCATCGGCGACCCAAGAACCACAGATAGATAAACAGGATGCAACTTTGACCGATTCTCAAGGTGACAAAGAAGTAACGACTGGGCAAACAGAGGAGCAGAACGGTGACAGCCCTGAAAATGAGGTTTCGGCTTTCATTGAAAGCCAGGAGAAATATTCAGAACTTGGATTGCCAGAAAACGTAACTTACGAAAAACCACAGCTGAATATTGATGGCTGTGCTCCAGTTGCAGGTGTAGTTACGTCACATTTTGGATATCGCGATCACCCTGTAGAAGGCGAGATAATATTCCACTATGGTACCGATATAGGAGCTGACAAAGGTCAGGAAGTCCTGGCCTTTGCAGATGGGAGTGTTTATGCTATAGGAGATAGCTCCAGCTATGGGCTCTATGTCATCTTGCAGCATGATAATGGCGTTGAAACGCTTTATGCGCATCTTGACAGTGTAGAAGTAGAGGGGGGAGACAGTGTCAGTAAGGGTGATAAAATAGGGACGGTGGGTGATTCTGGCAATGCCACTGGGCCGTGCTTACATTTTGAGTTGACGCAAAATGAGATATATCTTAATCCGGAGTATTATGTGAAATGGGAATGAAGCAAAAGATATTTACCATAAGGCCGAGTTTCTTTGTTTTGACAGCGATGATTATGCTCTTTCTTGGAATAAGAGCCGCTTTAATCACAATTATATCTATAGCAATACACGAACTTGGCCATTTGATAGCAGTTTGGCTGTGCGGTGGTTCAATTAGAAAACTTAGAATAGGCGCCCTTGAAGCAGAGATATTTTTTACAGGTTCTTTTTCTTATGGGAAAGATATACTTATTGCACTGTCAGGACCGATTGCCAGCCTCATTGCTGCTGCTATTTCAGGAAGCATTGCAAACTATTTTGGCTTTGAAGACGCATATTATCTCGCGGGGATAAATCTAATATACGGCCTTTTAAACCTCCTCCCGTCAAGCCCCTTGGATGGCGGCAGAGTACTAAGTTCAATTTTAGCGCTGCTTTTTGGGCCATTTGTTGCGGATAAGATTCAATCTGTTTTTGACTTAATATGCTGTGTAATTGCAATGATGGCAGGGATTTATGTGTTTTTAGAAACTGGAAGAAATCTTACACTTTTGCTTTGTGCAATTTTACTTATTTCAAATTGTTGCAAAACGAGAAAAAGTAGTGTAGAATTTCGTAAACAGTGTTTTTCATAAGTCTGATATGTAGATAGGTGCGGCCACATGAAACAACAGCTTGAACGAATACTTCAAAGTGTGCAGAAACCTGCGCGGTATATTGGCGGAGAGTATAATGAGATTATAAAGGATAAGGCTAAAGTAAATCTTCGTTTTGCTTTTTGTTTCCCTGATACTTATGAAATAGGTATGTCCAATTTGGGACTCCATATCTTATATGGCGCACTTAACGATGTACCAGACGTATGGTGTGAGCGTGCCTTCGCCCCATGGGGCGATATGGAGGAGGAAATGCGCCGCTCTGGTGTGCCGCTTTATGCTTTGGAGAGCGGCGATCCAATTTCGTCTTTTGACATAATTGGCTTCTCTCTTGGATATGAGATGGCATACACAAATGTCCTAAATATGCTGGATCTGGCGGATATCCCAATTAGGGCCGCCGACAGGAAAGAGCTTTTGCCGATTGTATTTGCAGGTGGGACTTCATGCGTAAATCCTGAACCTATGTCGGATTTTTTTGATTTATTCGCTATAGGAGAAGGAGAAGAGCTGGATCTCGATATCGTTAATTTACTGAAGATTGCAAAAAGCGAAGGATGGGATAAGCAGCAATTTCTGGCAGAGGCAGCAAAGATACCTGGTGTCTATGTTCCATCCCTTTATGATGTTTCTTATAATGAGGATGGCACATTAAATTCTGTTCTAGCTATTGAAGATGCTCCAAAGGTTGTTACTAAGCGGATAATTGAAGATCTTGAAAGCTCATATTTCCCTTCCAAAACTATTGTGCCTTCCACGGAGATAGTCCATGACAGGGTCTCACTTGAACTCTTCAGGGGGTGCATTAGGGGTTGCCGTTTCTGCCAGGCTGGCTATGTGTACAGACCTGTACGCAGAAGGAGCCCAGATTTTTTACTGAAAAAAGCCAAAGAAGCTCTTTCTGATTCCGGATATGAAGAGATAACATTGTCTTCTCTCTCTACAAGCGATTATAAGGGACTTAACGAACTTTGCGACAATTTAATTGATTGGTGCGAACCAAGAAAAGTCAGCCTCTCGCTTCCTTCTCTGAGAGCCGACAATTTTTCTATGGAGCTCATGGCAAAAGTACAGAAAGTGCGCAGATCGGGTCTTACATTTGCGCCGGAAGCCGGTAGCCAGCGTTTAAGAGATGTTATTAATAAAAATGTCAGAGAAGAAGAGCTTCTGGAATCATGCCGTGTAGCATTTGAAGGCGGATGGAATTCTCTTAAGCTCTATTTCATGCTAGGGCTTCCAACAGAAACTGATGAAGACGTATTAGCTATAGGGGAACTTGTAAACAAAGTGCTTGATACTTGGCGTACGCATGCTAAGAACCGTTCCCGCGGCGTTAGAATCCATGTGAGTACATCATGTTTTGTGCCAAAACCGCACACTCCATTCCAGTGGGAATCGCAGATAGAAATGGAGGAATACAGCCGGCGTGTGAAGCTTTTGCGTGACAATATGAAGTCGAGGTCTATATCTTACAGCTGGCATGAGCCGGATGTGAGTTTCGTTGAGGCCGTACTGTCCCGGGGGGATAGGCGTGTTGGCAGGGCTATAGAGGAAGCTTGGCGGATGGGCGGAAAACTTGACTCCTGGAGTGAGTATTTTTCTTTTGACAGATGGACGTCTGCTTTTGACAAATGCGGGCTGGATATGAGATTTTACGCTTGCAGAGAGCGCAAGACTGATGAGATCCTGCCATGGGATATTGTTTCCGTTGGTGTGAGTAAATCGTATCTGGAGTCTGAGAAGAAAAATGCTTATGACGGGATAATAACGCCCGATTGCAGAGAAATGTGTACTGGGTGCGGTGCAGACGCACTCCTTTTGAGGGGGAAATGCGATGAATAGGCTCCTTATGAGGAAGACAGGGGATGCAAAATTTCTGTCGCATCTTGACCTTATGAGAACTATGCAGCGGGCTTTTGTCAGGACAGGACTGAAAATTAAGCACACGCAAGGATTTAACCCTCATCCATATATGTCATTTGCGCTTCCGCTGTCTGTCGGAGTTGAGAGCTTGTGCGAACTGATGGATTTTGAGCTTGATGAACCGCTTGAGCTAGCATGTATTCCAGATTCTTTAAATAAAAAACTTCCGGACGGCCTGTTTGCTGTATCAGCATATAAAGCTGAGAATAAATTCAAAAATATAAAATGGCTTGATATATTTTGTGAATTATATTATGATGTCGGAGTACCTGAATGCGCAGCTGCAAAAATTCAGAACATTTTTTCAAAAAGCGCGGTTGTTGAGAAAAGGACAAAGCGTGGCACGGCTCAAATTGATATATTCCCACTCATAAACGCGGTGAAAATAGAATGTGCGACAGAAAAAATGCTCTCTATATATGCGAGAATTTCTGCTCAGGAGCCATCGCTCAATCCGGGACTCCTGATTGCGGCTGTAAATAAGTATGAGAAGTCATTAACTCCTGATTTTACAAAAATGGAACGTCGGGAGATATACGATGCTGATCTGAAGGTTTTCAGGTAAAATTTATTTTAACACTTTAGTATTAATTTCATCATAGGAGGTACTTTAATAATGGATCCCAAGGTACATAGGATAGGAGTGCTCACTTCGGGCGGAGATGCACCGGGTATGAATGCGGCAATACGTGCTGTTGTACGCACTGCTTGTCATTATGGCATTGAATGTGTGGGTATTGAACGCGGATACAATGGACTTATCAGCGGAGATATGAAGCCGATGACAGCTAGGGATGTCTCTGGAATCACAGGGCTTGGAGGAACAATACTTTACACTGCTCGTTGCCCAGAATTTCAGACTCCTGAAGGCTTAAAGCGCGCTGCTGACAGTTGCCGTTTTATGGGGATTGACGGCCTTGTAGCTATAGGCGGCGACGGTACTTTCCGCGGAGCTGGTGAACTTTCCGAGTATGGCATTTCTGTAGTTGGGATACCAGGTACTATTGACAACGATATAGCTTGTACAGGATATACTATCGGTTTTGATACTGCCTGTAATACAGCCATAGACTGCATTGACAAGCTTGATGATACAATGCGTTCACATGAAAGATGCTCTGTAGTTGAAGTTATGGGCCATAGGTCCGGTCATCTGGCGCTTTCAGTTGGAATCGCCGTTGGAGCTACGGCAGTGCTCATTCCTGAGAAATCAATTGACTATGATAAAGACCTTATTCTGCCTATAAGGGAAGGACGTCTCCGTGGAAGATCCAGTTTTACAGTTATTGTTGCTGAAGGTGCAGCTTCTGGCCACGATATAGCAGAAATTGTTGCAGATAAGACTGGCATAGATACCCGTGTTACTGTACTTGGACATGTGCAGCGCGGCGGCCGTCCGGCTTCGCGTGACAGGATCATTGCCACTCGCATGGGTTATGAAGCCGTGAAAGTCCTTGTTGAGGGTGGAACAAATAAGATTATTTGCTTTGACGGCTGTAATTATTCTACCGTAGATATTGACGAGGCTTTGAAGATGCAGAAGGGTATTGAAGAGGATACCTACGCGATTCTTGAGGTAATACACAGCTTTAAATAAAAAGTTTAGTATTTTGCTTGCATTCTTCTTTGCAATGTGCTAAAATATTTAGGCTTGTGCGAAACTTGTTTCGCTATCGGGGTGGTCCGCTGCCATCGCATATGGTAAGAACACCTGCAGAGAAGGGAGGAGAAATTTGATGAATTTGGTCGATACCCTTGCGCAGCAGTACATGAAACCTGAACTTCCCGCTTTGAATGTAGGTGATACAGTTCGTGTTACCGTCAGAGTAAAAGAAGGCAACAGGGAGAGGACTCAGGCGTTTGAAGGAACGCTGATTGCCAAGAAGCACGGTGGAATTAACGAGACGATAACCGTTCGCCGTATTTCTTATAACGTAGGCTGCGAAAAAGTTTTCCCTGTCCATTCCCCATCTATTGTGTCCATTGACACAGTCAGACGCGGTAAAGTCAGAAGGGCAAAGCTCTATTATCTTCGTGATAGAGTCGGCAAGAATGCCAAGGTCAAGGAAAGAATATAAAAAAAGGGGCGTCTGCCCCTTTTTTTTATATTCTTTTTTGTGTATAATCTAGTGGAATAGCTTGGAAAGGCGTGAGGATGTACGCAGGAGAATTGTTATACACGGAACCGTTCCAAAAAAAGAAAAAGATATGAATATATAAAGATGAAAGACTTGAATAAATTTGACGATAAGGACAGGAAGCCGGAAAGCAGAATTGAACTTTATGATTGGGTTCAGTGTATTGTAGTAGCGCTGATAGTTGGAATACTGGTGTTTATGCATGGTTTTCGCATTGTCAATGTTGACGGTTTGTCTATGTATCCAACGCTACAACACGCCGACAAAATTATTACATCTGATCTGTTCTACAGCCCTAAAGCCGGTGATATTGTAGTTGTACAGACAGACACTTACGGCTCTGATCCTCTTGTAAAGAGGATAATTGCAGTTGGCGGTCAGACTGTTGATATAAACTTTGAACTTGGAATCGTATATGTGGATGGAGTCGCTCTGGACGAACCATACATTAACTCACCAACTCTTGAGAGAGAGGATTTTTCCGGACCTATTACCATTCCTGAAGGATATCTCTTTTTGATGGGAGACAACAGAAACAGATCAACAGACAGCCGTTCAAATATGGTAGGGCTGGTAGATGAGCGCTGTATAATAGGCAAAGTTTACTTTATAGTTTTTCCTGGCTCAGACGACGGGGCGAGAGACTGGAGCCGTATCGGGAGTGTGTGCAATTAGATATGAGTGAAGAGCTTAATATTCAATGGTTTCCAGGTCACATGGCCAAAGCGCGGCGTATGGTCATAGAAAATGCAAAACTAGTTGATGCCATCTGTGAAGTAATCGACGCCAGAGTACCTGTATCAAGCAGGAACCCAGAGGTGACGCAGCTGACAAAAAATAAGCCGAGGCTGGTTGTACTAAATAGGACGGATCTTGCAGACCCAGATAAGACCAAAAAGTGGGCGCAGATTTTGCGCAGAAATCAGGTGGATGTTATAGAGACTGATTGCAAGTCTGGGAAAGGCACTAAAGCCTTTTCTGGAGCAATTAAAGGGCTTCTGCGGGAGAAAATTGAATATTATAACGCCAAAGGGCAACAGGGCAGAAAAATCCGCGTCATGGTAATAGGTATTCCCAACGTGGGCAAGTCTTCATTTATAAACAGAGTTGCAGGCAGGCGTGCCGCCGCAGCGTCTGACCGGCCAGGCGTTACACGCGGGAAGCAGTGGATTTCACTGGGGAACGGTATAGAATTGCTTGATACGCCAGGCCTTCTATGGCCTAAGTTCGATGATAGGACAATTGGGGAAAATCTGGCTTTTACCGGAGCTGTAAAAGATGATATCCTGGATCTGGAGACTCTTGGCGCACACCTTATGGAAAAGCTCAGGGATTTATATCCTGAAAATATAGAGAAAAGGTATGGGTTCTTCCCAGACAATGCTATGTCCGGAACTGAGATGCTTGAATTGAGCGCCAAGAGAAGGGGATTTCTTATTTCTGGAGGAGAGCTGGATATTGATAGGATGTCCAAGATTCTGCTTGACGAGTTTCGAGGAGGAGCTCTTGGCCGGATAACATTAGATGCGTTTCCGGAGGTTGTTTAATGGATCTTTGGCAAATTGAAGACTCTCTTTTTCAGCAGGGGTACTCAGTTGTTGCAGGAATAGATGAGGCAGGAAGAGGGCCTCTGGCGGGGCCCGTATGCGCTGCTGCTGTAATTTTACCGCCGTATATAGATATTCCTGGCCTTAATGATTCAAAGAAACTCACTCGCAGTAAAAGGGAGAAACTTTACGAGATAATAAAAGAACAGTCTGTTGCTTGGTCTTGCGGGTTTGCCTCGCATTTAGAGATAGATGATCTTAATATCCTTAATGCCACATATCTTGCCATGAACAGGGCAATTGCCTCGCTTAATATTGCTCCCGAGATATCGATCATTGACGGAAATCCAGCTGCCGGTGTGAAATATAAGAACATATGTGTTGTCAAAGGCGATAGCCTTTCTGCATCAGTGGCTGCCGCGTCCATAATGGCAAAAGTTACAAGAGATAGGTATATGGTGGAACTTTCAAAAGAATATCCCCAATATGGATTCGAACGTCATAAAGGCTATGGAACAAAGCTTCACTATGAAATGCTGAAAATGTTTGGGCCTACACCAGAGCATAGAAGAACTTTTTTGAGGAAAATGCATTGAACACAAAGTTAATAGGCAGATGGGGAGAAATGGAAGCTGCCAAATATCTCAAAAGCGAAAAATATAAACCCATCGCAATGGGCTTTTCAACAAGATACGGTGAGATCGACATTATTGCTGAAAGTAAAGACTTTCTTATATTTGTCGAAGTAAAGACAAGAAAAGATGCCAGCTTTGCGACTGCAAAAGATTACGTCACCCCAGCAAAGCAGCGCAGAATAATAACTGCAGCCAATATATGGCTTGCAGAAAACTGCTGCGAAAAGAAAATCAGATTTGATGTTATAGAACTATATTACAGAATGGAGCATAACGCACCTTACCTTGTGACGTTGAATCATATCGAAAATGCCTTTTATGTGGGCACAGATAACTGACTTAATTTTTAATTTTTAGGAGATTCTTTTGTATGAAATACTTAAGCACGCGCAACAGGGATATCAGGGTACCGGCGGCTAAGACTATTGCCAGAGGACTGTCGCCTGACGGCGGGCTATATGTGCCTGAAGTTTTGCCAACTCTCCCTGACGGCGCGCTAAAAAGTCTTTGCGGAATGAACTATACACAACGTGCTGTGTATGTTATGAGCATGTTTTTAGATGACTTTACGGCATCTGAGTTGACTCGCTATACAAGTAAAGCTTACAGTGCTGCAGGGTTTGATACTCCTGATGTCGCCCCTGTTCGTTCTGTAGACGGTTCTACCCATTTTCTTGAACTATGGCATGGACCAACCTGTGCATTTAAAGACATGGCGCTTCAGATGCTTCCATATCTTTTAACTGCGTCTCTCAAGAAAACGGGAGAAGACAAGAGCGTGTGCATCCTTGTCGCTACAAGCGGGGATACGGGTAAGGCTGCCCTAGAGGGATTTGCTGATATAGAAGGCACAAAAATTCTTGTATTTTATCCTCATAATGGAGTTTCAGATATTCAGAAACTTCAGATGACCTCACAGAGTGGCAGTAATGTTGGTGTGTGCGCTGTTAAGGGCAATTTTGATGATGCTCAGACAGGAGTTAAAAGCATTTTTTCCGACAAGGCTCTTGAAGAGCAGTTAGCGCAAAGAGGTTGGCTGCTCTCTTCAGCAAATTCAATTAACTGGGGGCGTCTGCTTCCTCAGATAGTGTATTACATTTCTGCGTATTGCGATCTAGTAAATTCCCACAACATCAAGATGGGTGAGAAAGTTAATTTCTGCGTACCGACAGGGAATTTCGGCGATATTTTAGCTGGCTACTATGCGATGAAGATGGGTGTTCCTGTAAATAAGCTTATATGCGCGTCTAATAAAAATGATGTGCTCACAGATTTTATTAATACTGGGACCTATGACAAAAACAGGAAGTTCTTTACGACCATTTCTCCTTCGATGGATATACTTGTTTCCAGTAATTTGGAACGTCTGCTTTTTGACATCTCCGGTTTTAACGATATGCTGATAAGGGAGTATATGTACGAATTGTCATCTGAAGGTAAGTACACAGTATCAGACGACATAAGAAATAGAATAGCATCTGTGTTTTCCGCCGGTTATTGCGATGATGATGAGACAAAAGATGTGATTAACCGCACATTTAGCGAGAAAAATTATTTGATAGACACGCATACAGCCGTAGCGTATGGAGTTCTTGAAAAGTATAGGCGCAGCACAGAAGATAATACCGTATCTGTTGTTATTTCGACAGCAAGTCCTTATAAATTTTGCGACAGTGTACTTTCTGCCCTCGGAGATGATGTAGAAGAGCGTGGACTTGCTCTGATAGATTTACTGGAGAAACGCACTGGCGTGCCTGCTCCCATGCCGTTGAAAAATCTCAACAAAAAGGTTGTCAGATTCACCGATAGCGTGGAAAAAAGTCAGCTGACGGAGAAAGTGTTAAATTTTTTAAAATAATTATTATATATTACTATTACAGATATGCCGAGTAGACTTTATGTAGCGCCCGGCATGAGATTTTAGTCCGGGCGTTATACGGGTTAGATGGAACTTCTTGCTTCAAATGTTCCGCAGAAAGTTTCTGCTTTTCTTATTGCGCTCTGGGACTCAACCGAAATGCTTTCGGCATGGCAACAATTGTCCCCTCCGTGGTACTTGCAATTTATTACATCGCAGCCTACTCCGTGCAGTTTGTCATTGGCGCTAAAATTGCTACTGTCTGTCATTGCTGACCCTCCTTTTATCGCTTTGATTTCTCTATTGCATATCTATTATGTCTTATATAAAACTGGATTATTCTTTTTGCCGGAGGTGAGACCATACGCTTTACACAATAGGAGATCTGCACCTCTCGTTTGAGTCTTCAAAGCCCATGGATATATTTGGACCTGAATGGGAAAATCACGCAGAGAAATTAAGAAAAAATTTTTCACACCTCTCCAGTGACGATGTCTGTGTAATATGCGGCGATCTTACTTGGGGAATGGATATGAAAAGCTGCCTGGAGGATTTCCGGTTTATTGACAGGCTGCAGGGAAAGAAGATAATCCTAAAAGGGAACCATGATTTCTGGTGGTCAACTGCCAGCAAGGCCAAAAAGTTTTTTTATGAAAACGAAATTACAACAATCGATATACTTAACAATAACTGTTACTTTTATAATGATATCGCTATTTGCGGTACACGAGGGTGGATGTGTCCTGCCGAAAATGCCAGCGAGCATGATAGAAAAATTATGGCTAGGGAAATTCAAAGGTTGGAGACGTCGCTTAAATCTGCTGGTAATACCAGCAGGAAAATATGCTTTCTCCATTATCCGCCCATTTTCGGACGCTATAAGTCCGAGGAGATGATAAGCCTTATGCACACATATGGGGTTGATGAGTGCTATTATGGCCATATCCACGGCGCTGGGAGGCTTCACGCGATAGAGGGCATAGTTGATGGAATAGATTACCATTTGGTATCTGCTGACCACGTCGATTTCTGCCCCATAAGAATTACGTAAAAATACGTAAAAATTATATTAAAATGTTTGCATTTAAGATAAGTTCTGTTATAATATTCAAGTATGCCCAGTAAAAACAGGAGGACAACCGACGTGAACGTAAAGGAATTCGAGAAAAAAGAAAAAAATACAGCTGAACTCACAATGCAGATTACTGCTGAGGAGTTTGAGGAAGCAGTTAACAAAGCTTATCTCAAAAACAGAAGCAGGATATCTGTTCCAGGCTTTAGAAAAGGGAAAGCCCCTAGGAAAATCATTGAGGGTATATATGGCGTAGGCGTTTTTTATGAAGACGCTGTGGAATCTCTATATCCCGAAGCCCTTCAGGCCGGTGTTGAGCAAGAGAAAATCGACACTGTGGGACGTCCGTCTGTCCTCGATTTTGACATTGCCGAGGATAAAAGTCTTACAATAAAGTATCTTGTTTCTCTTTACCCAGAAGTTACTTTGGGACAGTATAAGGGTATCGCTGCGCCAAAGCCAACGGTTCGTGTACTTAAGAAGGATGTTGACAGGGAAATTGAGAGAGTGCGCCAGCAAAATGCTCGCATTCAGACTGTTGACAGGGAGGCAAAATCAGGAGATATCGCCAACATTGACTTTGAGGGATTTGTTGATGGCGAGTCTTTTGAAGGCGGAAAAGGCGAAAATGTAGATCTTGAACTTGGAGCAGGCCAGTTCATACCTGGATTTGAGGATCAGCTCATCGGAGCGAAAGCCGGCGACCATGTTGATGTAAATGTTACTTTCCCAAAAGAATATGTGAAAGAACTTGCAGGTAAAGATGCCCTGTTCAAAGTTACTGTTAATGAGGTCAAAGAGAAGCAGCTTCCGGAGCTGGATGATGAGTTCGCAAAGGATGTTTCCGAGTATGATACATTGGCAGAGTATTCTGCAAGTATAAAAGAACATATAACTGAAGAGCGTAAAGCGGATGCACAGCGGGCCTTTGAAGAGGTTGTGCTGTCGCGCCTTGTGGATAATGTCCAGTGCGACGTTCCGGAGGCCATGATTGACGAACAAGTTGAGTCCATGATGAATAATTTCAGATATAATCTTGCTTCTCAGGGAATCGAATTGGAGCAGTATTTCAGCATGATGGGTATGGACTTGGAACTCTTTAAGAAGGAGAGCCGTCCAACTGCTGAAAAAGAAATTAAGGCGGATTTGGCTTTTGAAGCTATAGCAAAACAAGAAGACTTTGATATATCTGATGAGGCAGTTGAAGACGAATATAAGAGAATGGCAGAGAACTATCATGTAGATGTTGATGCCATTAAAAAAGCAGTTGACGAGAGTTCCATTAGGACAGGTCTTAAAATTCAGGCTGCGCGGGATCTTGTCTTTACAAGCGCTGTTGCTGAGAAAAAGGAAAAGAAAGCGGAGGAGAAGTCTGCTGATAATGACAGCGTAAAAGATGACAAGAACGAATCTGCAGAAAAATAAAGGACTTGGGTACGTTATTTTATGTAAATCGTATATATAAAATAATAAATGGATAATATCTTTTCGTTGCTAACAATTTAAGGAGATGTTATTTATTATGAGTTTGGTGCCGTATGTAGTTGAGCAGACATCACGGGGCGAGCGTTCCTATGATATTTTTTCAAGGCTGCTAAACGATAGAATAGTGTTTCTTGGCGAAGAGGTTAATGATACTACAGCTAGTCTTATAGTAGCTCAGTTCCTTTATCTTGAAGCTCAGGACCCAGATAAGGAGATACAGTTTTATATAAATTCTCCAGGCGGCTCAGTGACCGCAGGAATGGCAATTTATGATACTATGCAGTATATTAAGTGCGACGTTTCTACCATCTGCATTGGTATGGCTGCCAGTATGGGTGCTTTTCTCCTCTCTTCTGGTACAAAGGGAAAGCGTCTGGCTCTGCCCAACGCGGAGATTATGATACATCAGCCGTCAGCAGGTACTCAGGGTCAGATTACCGACATGGCCATACATCTCAAGCGTTTAGAGACTATTAAAGAGAGAATGAATTCAATCTTAGCAGAAAATACTGGTAAGCCAATTGATGTTGTGCGTGAAGCCTGCGAGAGAGATAACTTTATGAGCGCGCAGGAAGCGCTTGAATTTGGTCTCATTGATAAAGTTATTTATAAGCGGTGATTTTTGAGCTATCCTTTTATGAGAGGAAATAATGCATGCCTAATAATGATGATCGGCTAATCAGATGTAATTTCTGTGGTAAAACAGAGGATCAGGTAGATAGAATTATAGCTGGCAGGGGGGCATATATATGCAACGAATGTGTCAAACTCTGCTCCAGCATCATTGAGGACGGCTACAGCGAGGCGCTCAATGATAACGAATCAGAAAACATATATGATTTAGTAAAAAGGCTGCCAAAGCCTGCCGAAATCAAGAAGTACCTTGACGAGTATGTTATAGGTCAAGAGAGGGCGAAGATCGCCCTCTCTGTGGCCGTTTACAACCACTATAAGCGCATTTTTTCTTTTGGCGCCGATGACACTGAGATACAAAAAAGCAATATTTTGATTATTGGCCCAACAGGAAGCGGTAAGACTCTGTTTGCGCAAACCTTGGCGAAGATCCTTCAGGTCCCGTTTGCTATTGCTGATGCGACGACGCTAACGGAAGCGGGATATGTGGGTGACGATGTAGAAAATATACTGTTAAGGCTGCTTCAGGCGGCAGATTTCAATGTTCCGCTTGCTGAACGTGGAATTATTTATATTGACGAACTTGATAAGATAGCAAGAAAAAGCGAGAATACCTCAATAACCAGAGATGTATCCGGTGAAGGCGTACAGCAGGCTCTTTTAAAAATACTTGAGGGCACTGTGGCTAATGTTCCTCCTCAGGGCGGGCGCAAGCATCCCCATCAGGAGTTTATCAGTATAGATACGACCAATATACTTTTTATCTGCGGCGGGGCTTTTGACGGTATTGATAAGATTATTGAGAATCGCTTAGACAGAAAAGGAATGGGCTTTGAAGCTGAGATTAAAAGTAAAAATGAGCGTGATGTGGGAGAGATAATGCAGAGTGTCCAGTCCCATGATCTGCTCAAATTTGGAATTATACCAGAGTTAATTGGCCGTATGCCTATCCTAGTACCTATGAGGCAGCTTGGACGCGATGATCTTGTACGTATTTTAAAAGAGCCGAAAAACGCTCTTACGCGGCAATATAAAGCTCTCATGAGTTATGACAGAGTTGATTTGGAATTTGAAGAGGACGCTCTTGAAGCTATCGCAGATAAGGCGATTGCGATGGACATCGGTGCTAGAGGATTGCGTTCTGTAGTTGAGAGTATAATGACTGATATCATGTATGATGTACCGTCAGATGACAAAATTGAGAAAGTCATAGTTACAAAAGAGTGCGTTACTGACGGAGTAAAACCTAAGGTGTTTCATAGACAGCGCCCTCAGATTGATCCTGATGTATTAAGTGCAATATAATGTTAAAGAGCCGCACTATTGTGCGGCTCTTTGTGGAGTGATTAAGCGTATAAAAGAGCATGAGTTTTATTTATTGGGCCACTTTGGGCGAAGGGGAGGATACTTATGTCAAATAACCTTTCGGATTTTCAATTTGAAGGTATAGAGCTGCTTCCTATTATTGCTCTGCGGGGTATAACTGTTTTTCCCGAAATGGTTATAAGTTTTGACGTAGAGAGAAAGCAGTCGATTGCAGCACTTAATGCCGCAATTGACAGCGGCAGACAGATTTTTCTCTCTGCGCAAAAAGAAGTACTTAAAGAATACCCAGATGAAGACGATGTATATGAAATCGGCGTAGTTGGTGCTGTCCGCCAGTTTTTAAGGACGGCAGAGGGTGGAATGCGCGTTATGATAGAAGGCCTGTATCGTGCAAAGGCGATATCAACGGATTTGAGCGGACAATATCCAGTGGCGCATGTTGTTAAATTAGATGTCGAACCGGTTAAAACGACAGCAAAGATTGAAGCCGTTTTACGTAATACTATAGGCATATACGAGGAGTATCTTGCTGCCAGCGGAAGTGCGGTACCTGAGACTTTGATTGGGCTGGTTGTTAGAAATGACCCTGGCTATACGGCTGATTATATCGCTCAAAACGTATACTTTAAATATCCGCAAAAGCAGGAAATACTTGAAATATTAGACCCTGCTAAGAGGCTGAATACTGTCAGCTCCATGCTCCAGCGAGAAGTCGAAGTTATGCGCATTGAGCACGATATCAATGACAAGCTAAGAGAGCATCTTGCCCATATGCAGAGAGAAAATATACTGCGTGAGCAGATGCGCATAATTCAGATGGAGCTGGGAGATGATGAGTCATCTGAAATTGAAGAATACAGAGAGAAGATTATCAGGCTTAATCTATCTGAAGACATTGAAAAGAAGCTTTTAAAGGAAGTAGACCGCATAGGCAAGCAACCATTTGGATCTGCGGAGGCTTCGGTTATACGTAATTATCTTGACGCCGTGCTTGCCTTGCCGTGGAATATTTCCACCAAAGAACGTCTTGACATAGCCGCTGTTAGGAAAATTTTAAACAAAGATCATTACGGTCTTGAAAAAGTTAAGGAGCGGATAATTGAGTACATTGCAGTCCGGAAAATGGCGCCTGACGTAAAGGGCGGCATACTTTGCCTTGTGGGGCCTCCGGGTGTTGGCAAAACATCTATAGCGATAAGTGTTGCAAAAGCCATGAACAGAAAGCTTGCGCGTATGTCCCTTGGCGGTGTACATGATGAAGCAGAAATCCGTGGACATAGAAAGACATATGTCGGCGCTATGCCTGGCAGAATTATGGCGGCAATTACTCAATCCGGTACAAAAAATCCACTGTTGCTGCTCGACGAGATAGACAAACTCGGCAGTGACTATAAAGGTGATCCTGCCTCTGCTCTGTTAGAGGCTCTTGACCCAGAGCAAAATTCATCTTTTAGAGATCACTATTTAGAAGTTCCGTTTGACCTGTCTGAGGTTATGTTCATAACTACTGCGAATACTTTGGATACTATTCCAAGGCCGCTGCTGGATAGGATGGAGGTAATTGAGCTTACAAGCTACACTGACGAGGAAAAACTGAGAATTGCCAAAGATCATCTGCTTCCCAAACAGAGGAAAAAACACGGACTTGATGGCAAAACAATGCGTATCAGCGATGCAGTTATTCGCGATGTGATCTCGGGCTATACCAGAGAGTCAGGCGTACGCCAGTTGGAAAGAGAATTGTCAGCATTGTGCCGAAAAACAGATA
>CALXCS010000066.1 GCA_944386875.1 uncultured Oscillospiraceae bacterium | reverse complement strand
TTATATTCATATCTTTTCATTCCCGTTTGATTTCCCGTACTCTCATACACCATTTCAAATCCCTCCGGAAGGCCGGTTATCACGTAACCCAAAAGGGAACTTCCGTCTTCCCCCGCGTCCTCGCCGAAGCTCAGGCGCGTGTCGATATCGGTGGTCTCCGTCAGCAGACTGAGGACGCCGCTCCGCACCTGGGGTATGGAGGCGTAGGCCGTCACCAGCAGGCATAGAAGCAGACACACCGCCACGGCAATCCGCTGGGCAGCCCTCTTTGCCCTTCTTATACGCGCCCTTCTCACGCGCTCCCTGGCAAGTTTCTCTATAAGGCACCGCCACTTCCTGTCCTGGCTCTCTGTAATCTGGCATTTGGGGTCGTCCTTTATCTCCTCCAGCAGCCTCTCAAGCTCCTCCCCCTCTTCCCTCGCCGCTTTTGTCATAATCAGCCGGAACAGAGCGTCCTCATAGTCCTCAAGGGGCCTATCTTTGTATGACATCTTCAACTCCCTCCTCTTCCAAAAGCATCTTGAGCTTCCGCTTCGCCCTTGTAGACACGGATCTTAAGCTGCTTTTCTTACAGCCCAGCAGTTTTGCCAGCTCATCGTCATCCAGATTTTCAAAGTATTTCCCCTCCAGGAAAATACGATAATGTTCCGGCAGCTTTTCAATACACCGTCTCAATTCAGACATTCTCTCCATTTCCAGAATTTTCTCTTCCACTGCTCTCAGCTCACCTTGGGTCAGATCCCTTATGGCAAGCTCGTCTATATCCTCCAGAGGACAATCGGTAAATATTTCCTTGCGCTTTTTCTCGTGTTTCAAATAGTTCCTGCAGTTGTTTTTTATGGCCTCTCTAATATAAAACAACAATTCCGGCTTTCCGTAAAGCCCCCTCAGCGATTTTTCATTGTGAAATAACTTCACAATCGACGTGCTGACTAAATCTTCCGCATCGTTTTCCCCGATGTAATTCCTGGCTATTTGAAGCATCAGCACAATATATTTTTCGTACACCTCCTTAGCAAATTGCTCTCCGTAGTCCGGATTTGGGTTATCTCTATCTCTCTTTCCCATATTCATCTATCCTGTATTTTGCTATTTATTTTTATATTGCCGCCCGATAATTTCCACCCTTATATATGTAAACAGCTCAGATATGGGATTTGCAGCACTAAATTACCATCTTTCTATATTTTTTCGTATCTGAAATTTTCAGAGAGCAGTCTGGGCGCCGCGCAATATGGGTATGGCTTTAAATCCACTGGGCCGCATTAGCTCGGACGCCGCAGGGCGGAAAATACAAAAACAGGAAATTATACGCAAAAAAGAAAAGGCATACCTGGGAGTTTTTATATTCCCAGATATGCCTTTAAGCTATTTTCCCCCGCGAAAACGCTGCGTTTTTCATTTAGAATTGTTTATAAATTATGGAAGCTGAAGTTCTGAGTTCTCCTGCCGGCGGATACCGGAAATACGGTACGGATGCAGCCTCAAATACTCTGTATATACGGTACATTCTCCCTTAATATGTAGAAAAGGGGAAGATTTTGTGGAAATATCAAAGATCATGGCCGCTGTAATCAGGGCCTATAAAGAGGAGAGCGGGAAGACGCTGTCGGAGTTCTCCGATGAATTGGAGATATCCCGCTCTACGCTTCAGGAGTACCTTTCGGGGCGCGGGAACCCAAATCTCAACACGCTGGAGCACCTGGCAAAGAAGCTGGGCACCAACGTCACGTTCCTGATAACCGGCTCTTTCCACGACGGCCAATTGAGAGTATTGCTGAAACTCATGGATATATTCCACCTGCTGTCCGGACTGTCACTTTGCCGGCGGAGAAAATTTGCAGAGCTGATGCTGGAGCTTATATCGCTTTGGGAAGAGGGTGAAAAAGATGAATAAGGTTTCTGATATATCTCCGGAGGTTGCCGTCTCATTCAGAACGCCAATGGCCGTTACGGCTGTGAGAAGTTATAAAACCGGCAGAAGCAGTACTATTTACCCGATATGCCCCAGGTGCGGCATAACCATGGAGCACGAGTACCAGTCCTACTGCGACCGATGCGGCCAGGCCTTAAACTGGAGACGGTTCTCCAAGGCAAAAGTTATCTCCTGATTATATCCGGCTTTTATCTACACCTTTATGTAAAGAGACAGACGTGAAGTTCACGTCTGTCTCTTTACACGTCTATCGCAATGCCGTCCGTCCCCAATTCTTCCTGGGCGGCGAAAAACAATTGACATCTGCTCCGACGGCATGTTATATTATTTTTATAAAATTATATATAAATTTTTATAAAAATTTTTATATACCCCTGAAACCCGTAGCAAAGGGGACGGGCTATTAGATTCTTACCAAGGAGGGAGCCTGTATGAAAGTCAATATTAAAACATTAAGCCAGCTGACAGGGTTTTCCCCCGCCACGGTTTCCAACGCCCTGAATAACAAGAAGGGCGTCAACAAAGAGACGGCAGAGAAAATTCTAAGCGCCGCCAGGGAGACAGGATATCTCTCCGAGAACCGCATCAGCTCCATAAAGCTCATCATATATAAATCCAGCGGCGCCATAGTAAACGACTCCCCCTTCTTCTCCCGCCTTATAGAGGGCGTCGAAGAGGAGGCCAGGAACTTCGGCTACGGCACGCTGGTCTGCAGCCTGCCAGGACAGGCCCCGGACTTTCCCGAACGGGTTGCGGAGCTGTGCAACGACGCCTCCAGCGCACTTTTAATCCTGGCCACCGAGCTTGAGCGGGAGGATGCCCTGCACTTTCAGTCGGCGCTGTCCCCAGTGGTGATGCTGGATAACTGGTATGATGGCCTGGACTTCAACTCGGTACTCATTGACAACACCGACGCCGCCTGCGCCGCTGTAAAATATCTCATCGGCAGGGGTCACCGTAAGATAGGTTATCTGCAGGGCAGTTACCGCATTAAAAATTTCTACTACCGCCAGTCCGGCTATAAGCGCACGCTCTTTGAAAACGGGCTGGAGGTATCGCCGGAGTACACCTTCTCTCTTACGCCCAGCATGGAGGGGGCATACCACGACATGCTCCGGGCCCTTCAGGAAAGCCCTGCTCTGCCCACCGCTTTTTTCGCTGATAACGACATGATAGCCCTGGGGGCCATCCGCGCATTGCAGCAGTGCGGTTACAGCGTTCCGGGTGATATATCCATAGTGGGCTTTGACGATCTGCCCTTCTGTACCATATCCGACCCGCCGTTGACCACCGTAAAGGTGCAGAACTTCCAGATGGGCCAGGCGGCAGTGCGCCGCCTTATAGAGCTGGCGGAGTACGGCGCCGGCTACTGCGCGAAAATTCAGATTCGCAGCAGCTTTATAGAGCGCGGCAGCGTAAGAGATTTAAACAGTAATCCGTCCTGCCCCGCGGCAGACAAATAAATTTTAAAAATGAGTAAGGAGGCTTACCCCATGCAAGGCAGAGAGATCAAACTAGGCTATGCGCCCACCCGACGCAGTATTTTCAGCGCGCCCGACGCCATAAAATACCGGGGGCTTACAAAAGACAGGCTTACCCAGCTGGGCGTATCCTTTGTGGACATAGACGATATAAACCCCGAGGGGCTTCTCTATGACGACAGGGATGTGGAGCCAATACTGGAGAAGTTCCGCAGGGAGGGAGTCGACGGGCTCTTTGTTCCCCACTGCAACTTCGGCACCGAATACGTGGTGGCTCGCCTCGCCCGGCGCCTGGGAGTGCCTGTGCTGCTCTGGGGCCCCAGGGACGAGCGCCCCGACGAGAACGGCGTACGCCTTCGGGACAGCCAGTGCGGCCTCTTCGCCACCGGCAAAGTTCTCCGGCGCTTCAAAGTTCCCTTTACATATATGACCAACTGCAGGCTCACCGACCCTGAATTTGAAAGGGGCGTCTATGACTTTCTGAAGGTCTGCAACGTGGTGAAGGCGTTCCGTGAGACTAGGATTTTGCAGATAGCCCCGCGGCCCTTTGACTTCTGGTCCACCATGTGCAACGAGGGGGAGCTCTTGGAGAAATTCAACATACAGCTCTCGCCAGTGCCTATGCCGGAGCTTACAGCGGAAGTTGAGAAGGCCAAAGACGAGGGCGCTGAGGTAAAGGCAGTTATGGACTACTGCCGGGAGAATATGGACATCGCCGTCACAGACGCGCAGTTGGAGAACATCGCCGCCCTTAAAGTTGCCATGAGGCGCCTTGCCGACAAGTACGGCTGTAATGCCATAGCCATACAGTGCTGGAACGCCCTGCAAGGCGAGCTGGGGATTATGCCCTGCGCCGCCAATTCTCTCCTTAACGAGGAGGGGCTGCCTGTGGTGTGCGAGACGGACATACACGGCGCCATAACCGCTGTTATGGCGGAGGCCGCCGACTTAAACCGTACGCCGTCATTCTTCGCCGACTGGACCGTCCGGCACCCTGACAACGATAACGGCGAGCTTTTGCAGCACTGCGGCCCGTGGCCCATCTCCTGCGCCAAAGAGAGGCCCACAATCGGCATGCCTCTCGCTTTCGACTACCCCGGAGCCGTTGAGGCTGAGGCGAAGCACGGCCTTGTGACTCTCTGCCGCTTTGACGGGGACAACGGCGAGTACAGCATGCTCATGGGCACGGCCCAGGGCATCGACGGGCCGTACACAAAGGGGACTTACCTCTGGGTTCAGGTGAAAAACTGGAAGCGGCTTGAGGCAAAGCTGGTGGAGGGACCGTACATCCACCACTGCGTGGGCATCCACAAGGATATCGTGCCTGTGCTCTACGAGGCCTGTAAGTACCTGGGGATAAAGCCGGATCCCTTTGATGATAACGAGGAAGAGATAAAAGCGTACCTGCGGGGCGAGTAATTAGATACCCATTTTTCGCGCATGACAGTAACACGCCGGCAGGCGGGTCTGCCGCCGGCTGCAATATAAAATATGAAATAAGGAGGAAACACCTATGCAAGTGGAGCGTTGGGACGTATTTGAAGTAAGTGTAAACGGTCCCAGGGATGGCAATCCCTTTACGGAGCAGAACATCCGCGGCACTTTTGAGGGCAAGAACGAGACTGTCACAGTGAACGGCTTCTATGACGGCGACGGCGTATACAAGGTGCGCTTTATGCCGTCTTTTGAGGGCGAGTACACCTACAAGACCACCGGCAGCTTCCCTGAGGCCGAGGCTTCCGGAGCCTTTACCGTCACCCCCGCTGGAGAGGGCAACCATGGCCCTGTCAGGGTGGCCTACACTTACCATTTTGCCTACGAGGACGGCACCCCCTACTACTCTGTCGGCACCACCTGCTATGTCTGGCCCCACCAGGCTGAGGAAGTGCGCCAGAAAACCCTTCAGGAGCTTTCTAAGGGCTATTTCAATAAGATGCGCTTTTGCGTCTTTCCCAAACACTACATCCACAATTTCAAGGACCCCGTGACATTCCCGTACGAGGGGACGCCCGTGGACTCCTCCGGCCTTACAGAGGAAAACTTCTCCTATGACTCCGACTTTTCCGGCAACAGCTGGGATTTTACGCGCTTTAATCCGGAGCATTTCCGCAGGGTGGAGCAGGCGATTCTGGAGCTGCGGGATCGGGGAATCGAGGCGGATCTTATCGTGATGCACCCCTATGACCGCTGGGGCTTTTCCGATATGGGCAGACAGGCCGACGATCTCTATTGGAAGTACTGCATCGCCAGATTTTCCGCATACAGGAACTTGTGGTGGAGCCTGGCCAACGAGTACGACCTTATGAAGGCCAAGACTCTGGCGGACTGGGAGCACTACGCCGACCTGCTGTGTCAGTTAGACCCGTATAACCACCTGCGCTCAGTCCACAACTGCGAACCCTTCTATGACTTCACAAGGCCATGGATAACCCACTGCTCCATGCAGCGGCAGGATCTCTACCGCCATGTGGAGTACACCGAGGACTACCGCATACGCTACGGCAAGCCCGTGGTGTGGGACGAGATCGCCTATGAGGGCAACATAGACATGGGCTGGGGCAATATCTCCGGCCAGGAGCTTACCCGGCGTTTCTGGGAGGCCTCCCTGCGCGGCGGCTACGCCGGACACGGCGAGACATATATTGACCCAGAGGACGACATACTCTGGTGGAGCCACGGCGGACAGCTCCACGGTGACAGCCCCGCCAGGATAAAATTCCTGCACCAGATCTTAACCGAGACCCCCGGCCTGGGGCTTAAACGCGGCCCAGGGGCTTTTGACGAGGTTGTGGGCATCCCCGACAGCAAGGTATTTACCGACTGCTACGAGATACACTACTATGGCTTCGGAAGGCCCAGTTTCAGGGACTTTATAAAAAATGACGGCGCCTCTTACCAGGTGGACGTCATAGACACCTGGGACATGACAGTCACCGACGCCGGCGTCCACAGCGGCAAGTTCCGCGTACAGCTGCCGGGTAAAGAGTACATTGCCGTAAGGCTCCGGAGGGTATAATCTCCCAAAACCGTATCTTAAATATACAAAAAAGCTGGCGCACGATAGGTGCGTCAGCTTTTTCATCAGCGATCTTAATCCCTTTTTACCTAATCGTTCTTATAACCTCTCCTATGTCGCTGTTAACACATACGGATCTCCGGACTATCTCCCTTGGTGCGTAGGCCTCCCCATAGTTTATACATACATAGGCCGCCTTCGGGTTTTGATATGTCATCTGCCAGAAGGGGTATTTTATAATGCCCGGGGTGTTCATCCCCACGCCCAGTTCCAGATAGAGTATCTCCGTATCCCTGTGGCGGCGGACAAAGTCGTCATATCTGCCGGCAGCGGCGTACCAGCCCTCATCCTGGACGAAAAGGTCGTCCGCCCGCAGATTCATAGTCATGGGCGCCCCGCACACGGGGCAGTACGGCACAAGCTCGGATGGCACCGCCATATTCTCCTGCCGCGCCACCATCTGGCGCACCGCGTCCTCGTTGTCGTACGTCTTCTGATGGCACGCCTTGGAGCACTGCCATAGGCCATAGTCCCCCTGGGTGTAAAAGAGGCGCTTTTTGTCAAATCCGGCCTTCTGGAAGCAGTGGTCAACATTGGTGGTGAGGACAAAATAGTCCTTTTCCCTCACAAGGCTGTACAGATCCTGGTAGACCGGTTTCGGAGGGTCATTATAGCGGTTCAGGAATATAAACCGGCTCCAGTAGGCCCACTGTTCCTCCAGGCTATCAAACCTGCAAAAGCCGCCGGTGTACATATCGTGAAAGCCGTATTTCTTCTCAAAGTCGGCGAAATTTTCACGAAAACGCTCACCGTCATATGTAAATCCGGCTGAAACGGACAGTCCCGCTCCGGCGCCTATAAGCACGGCGTCGGCACGTCCCAGCATTTCCCGCACTTTTTCCACGCCGTTTTCCATATCCGCCGAAGTCCTCATCAGCCGTCCACCCCCAGGATGTCTCTGTAAATATATAGGTCTTTATCTTTGAAAACGTCAAAGATAACCTTCATATCGCCGCCGCTCTCCTTTAAAAACTCCCTGACCGCCGCCACGGCTATCTGAGCCGCCGGCTCATTGGGGAACTTAAACTCGCCGGTGGAGATGCAGCAGAAGGCCACGCTACGGCACCCGTTCTCCGCCGCCAGACGCAGGCAGGAGCGGTAACAGGAGGCAAGCAGCTCCCTGTCTTTTTGGGAGACCTCACCTTTTATGATGGGTCCCACTGTGTGCAGGATATACCTGCTGGGCAGGTTAAAAGCCGGCGTTATCTTCGCCCTGCCGGCAGGTTCCTCACAGCCCTGCTCCTTCATTATCTCATTGCACAAAATCCGCAGCTGTACGCCGCTTCTTGTGTGTATAATATTGTCAATGCAATTGTGGAGGGGGTAGAAGCACCCCAGCATACCGCTGTTGGCGGCGTTTACGATGGCGTCCACCTTAAGTGTGGTTATGTCCCCCTGCCACAGGGATATATGCGGCTCGCCTGGGACCGCTGGCAGCGATTCGCCGTCAACAACGCCTCTCAAATCACGCTCCGCCTGTAAATATTCATCCTGTATCTTCAGAAAGTCCCCGTCTACAGGCTCCGGCATCCGGATGTTCATAAGCTCTCGCAGCAGATCCCTCTGCTCTTCCTCTTCCAGGGGTATTTTAACGTCGTCAAAATCAGGGCTTTCTGACAGCAGATAGCGTATCATGTACAGTCTGGCCTTATACAGGTTCATATTTCACTTCTCCTCCACAATCTGTCTTTTACGTTTAGTCCCACAGATTAAATCGCGGCATTTTGCCAGCGGTTACATTATACACATAACGTATAATCGGGTAAAGTACGCACTTTTTTGTCCCCCAGTTACTTTTAGGAAACCTTTAAAAAATCGCCGCGGCATTTAAATGCCGCGGCGACGGTGTAATCTGTAAAATTAGAGAAGGCTCCTGTAGAGCTGGGCTATCTCCTCTACGCTGGTGTCCCTGGGGTTGCCTGGGCGGCACGCGTCGGCGTAGGCCGACTCAGCCAGGAACTGGATATCCTCTTCCTTCAATATGCCCTTGAGGTCGGCAGGTATTCCCACGTCGGCCGACAGCTTCTTCACAGCGGCTATCGTGGCGTCAGCCGCCTTACCGTCGTCCATCTCGTCTATTCCGTCAACGCCCATTGCCTTGCCGATTGCCCTGTAACGTACGCCGGCAACGCTCTTATTATACTCAAGCCCTGTGGGCAGGATTATGGCGCAGGCCACGCCGTGGGGCGTATCGTAGAGGGCAGAGAGGCCGTGTGCCATGGAGTGGACAATGCCCAGGCCCACATTGGAAAAGCCCATGCCGGCTATATACTGGCCCAGGGCCATACCCTCGCGTCCCTCAGGGGTGTTCTCAACAGCGCCCCTTAAGTTATGGGATATGAGCTTTATGGCCTCTAAGTGGAACATGTCGGATATTGTGCAGGCGCCCTTTGTGATGTAGCCCTCAATGGCGTGGGTCAGGGCGTCCATGCCGGTGGCGGCGGTCAGGCTCTTTGGCATGGTGCTCATCATGTCCGGATCCACCACTGCTACTTCCGGTATGTCGTTAGTATCTACACAGACGAACTTGCGTTTTTTCTCCACATCAGTTATGACGTAGTTTATAGTCACCTCAGCGGCCGTTCCGGCAGTGGTTGGAACGGCGATTGTAAACACCGCGTGCTTCTTTGTGGGGGCCACGCCCTCCAGGGAGCGCACATCGGCAAATTCCGGATTGTTGGCGATTATGCCTATGGCCTTGGCGGTATCCATGGCCGAACCGCCGCCAATGGTGACTATGCAGTCGGCTCCGGAACCGTTAAAGGCAGCCACGCCGCTCTGCACATTCTCAATTGTGGGGTTGGCCTTTATATCGTCAAAAATCTCGTAATCAAAACAAGCTTTGTCAAGAAGCGCCGTCACCTTGCCGGTAACTCCGAATTTCAGCAAATCAGGGTCCGTACACACAAAGGCTTTTTTGTATCCCCTTGCAGTCAGTTCAGGCACTATATTCTCTATCGCGCCCTTACCGTGGTATGAAATAGAGTTCAGCACTATTCTGTCTGCCATTTTAAACACTCCTTAATTATTTCTTTTGTGCCGCTACGGATATAATAAATCCACAACGCAAAAAAATCCATAGGACAATGTTAATTTTATGTGAAAAAACTGAGAAATATAAAACTCCAAACTGCGAAAAATATACTTTCAACGATAATACGGCCCATGCAGCATTTTTCATATCAACCGGCCTCTTCCGCAGGCAGGAGGAAGCGGCCGCAGGATTGGGGCCGATCTACATCAAAGCGGCAGAACAATACTGTTCTGCCGCTTCATTTATTCCTCGGTAAGCCAAAACACAGCTTCTGCAAGATTGCAGGCAAAGAAGGCTGTGGACGCCGCCGAGAAGATCGCAAATCTGCAATACTTCCCAGTCGGTTTGCCCTGTCGGCTCAACGGACGCTCCTACTTTACCACTCAACCCCGCTGAACCTTCTAAAGCTGTCCATGCTTATCTTTATGCTCTCTATCTCATCGTGCTGGCTGTAGTCCTGCTCCAGGACTATGTACTCGCTGCCGCAGCACTCGTTTGCCGTGTCTATTATACTCTGTATGTCGATAATTCCTGTTCCAATCTCTGTAAAAGTCTTCGGACGGACGTCCCTGTTGAACCTGTCTCTATCCACATAATCGTGCCCCGCCTCCACGCTGGTGAGAAGGTCCATCTCCTGCTCATAGCCCTTTGTAAAGTCCTTCTGGTGGACAAGGCTCACCCTTTTCCCCAGGCGCCGCAGCAGCTCTATGGGATCCTGATTACCCCGCAGCGTCCAGTATGTGTCAAGCTCCACCTTTACAAGCTCCGGATCCGTGTTGTCCATGAGCATATCGTATATGGTCTTGCCGTCAAACCGCTGGAACTCGTGGAAGTGGTTGTGGTACAGCAGCTGCATGCCGTACTCCCTGCATCTCTCTCCAACACGGTTCATCATCTCTGCCTTTCTCAGCGTCTCGTCAGCGTCCCTGAAAAAGTCCATGGGATGCACAAAATACTTCGTGCCTATCTCCTGGTGATACTCCAAAACAGGCGTTATTTTGTCAGGGTCCAGCGGGAAAATATGGGCGCTGAATATATTTATGCCCGTATCTTCTATAATTTTTTTCAGTTCCTTGGCTGTCACCCCGAAACCGACGCCTGGGTCCTCCAGCGCGTTATGGTTGGCCACCTCGATGTACTTGTAACCCGCCTTAGCCACCTCTTTTATAGTGGCAATCGGGTCTTCTGCCATATGGTTGCGTACAGAATACAGCTGAATTCCTACTTTCATATTCAATCACTCCAAATATATAATTTTATTTTCAGTTCTGCATATGAAAATAACAACATTAAAAAATATAAAGCACCTGCCGCACCGGCGTTGGAGCCCAAGAAATACGGTATTTTCAAAAAGGCTGGGGCGCAAAAATTCCCCAGCCTTTTGTGTGCATTTTACCCTCTTTGCGCCGCGGAGCTTAAGCCTCAAACGGAAGTACGCAGTTCTTCTCGCTGGATTCTCTGAGAGTCTCCATGAGCTTGAGAATGCGCATGGCCTCCTCCGGCTTTACAAGCTGCTCGGCCGTGCCGTTAATGGTGTCAACCAGGTTGAGATACAGACCGTTCCTGTCAACAACGACCTTCGGAAGTTCCAGCTCCTCGGTAGTCTTGCTGTCCCTTGGGGCCATAGTCTTTGTAAGGCCCTCGCCGGCCCTGATGGGCTTGACATCGCCTTCGTCCCACTTCGTGACGCGGACAATCTTGCCGTCTCCAACAGTACTCTCTATAACAGCTGTACCCTCTTTACCGGCCATATACCAGTTTGGAAGCCTTATGAAATTGCAGGTGCTGACTTCCACCTGGGCAACAATGCCGTTTTCAAAATACAGGAAAGCCTGGAAGCCGTCGTCGCACTCGTCGCTGGTTATGTATGTATACCGGCAGTAGACAGAGTTTATCTTGCCGGGTATCATCTGTACGATCCTGTCGATGAGATGGACGCCCCAGTCCAGCATCATCCCGCCGCCGTGGGCCTTCTCTTTTCTCCAGTCGCCCGGTATGCCGCGGGAGCCCATATAGCGGCTCTCTACTTTAAATACATCGCCAAGCATATGCTCGTCGAAAATTTTCTTTATTACAAGATAGTCGTAGTCCCAACGGCGGTTCTGCCTTGGATAGAAGACTTTGCCGGTCTCTTTTGCAACTGCCAGCACCTCTTCCAGTTCCTTGGAACTCATCATAACCGGTTTTTCACACAGGACATTCTTGCCAGCCTTCAGCGCCCTTATGGACATGTCCTTATGGCAGTCATTAGGCGTAGCAACCAGGACTATGTCAAGATCCGGGTCTGCAAGCATATCGTCATAGCTCTCATAGCAGTGCCAGCCATGCCCGGCTGCCCACTCCATACGCTCAGGGTTTATATCGTAAATACCGGCAAGCTCAAGTTTTCCCGTCAGCGGTACTATCTCGATCTGGCCAGCGGTATACGCTTTATAACCAGTATTCTCCTCCATGCCGCTTATGGCCAGCGCATGTCCGCTGCCCATTCCGCCGCATCCAATTATGCCTATTTTTAATGGCGCTTTCATAAATTCCTTTTCCTCCCTTTGCCTTCAGGCCCCGCCTGATATGTCAAATTTGATAAAAGTATATCACAGCAAACGCAAATCTTCCACACATTTAATAATAATTTTTCCGCCTGATATCTATGACTATTCCGTCAAGCCAAAAGTACCTCGGAAACTTGTTTCAATTTGTTTCGTAAAAAGTAGCTATATTTCTGTATTTTGTTATCAAAAAGCGTCTGAAAATCGTGAAAAAATTTCTTCGGTTATGTGATTTTTCCATTTGTAATTTTGTCCAAATCGGCGCTCCGTTTTTTATGCAACAGAACTATTTACTTTGCCGGCACCTTAATATATTATGAGTATACAGTTTTAAAAGTATGTTTGTTTTTATCTGTTTAACTTTTTAGTGTTTGCAGGCTGTTCTTTTGAAACATTTTTCACGAAATGAGCTCTGTTATGTCTAAATGTACCATTCGCCAGGTTGCCGCTTTGGCCGGTGTATCCCCTGCTACGGTATCCAGAGTGCTGAGCGGCTCAGGCGGCGTATCTCAGGAGTTGCGCTCGAAAGTCGTGTCGGCCGCAAGAGAATCAGGATATATTTCACGCAAACCCAACGGCAGGCGGTACATCGGGCTCATAGTGCCGGACCTTAAAAACCCCTTTTACAACGAAATCATACAGGGAGTGATGGACACCGCCGCGCTTTCTTCCTGCGGCATACTCCTGTGGTCCTCTTCCATAGGATCTGAGAGTTCTTCACCGCCTATATTCACATCCGATCTGGCTGTGGACGGGGTGATATCTACTCAGCTTCTCCACCCTGACAGTCTTATTTTCAAATCGATGCCAAAGGATATCCCCCTGGTGCAATGCTGCGAATACAACGAGGAATTGCCCTTCCCGATAGTCTCAATTGACAACTACGCCTCTGCGTATAACGCCGTAAGCCACCTTATAAACCTGGGCCGCCGCAGCATAGCTTTCTTTGGCTCCAGCAGCGCCTCCATGTACACCGTACTGAGAGAACAGGGCTTTCGTGACGCCATGGCCGACTATGGCCTTCCGGTAAATGAGGCCTGGGTGCTGCATTTGGGCGATGTGGACTACAATCTGGCGGTATCTGCCGCAGATCACCTTTTTTCCCAGTCCGACTGCCCCGACGCTGTATTTGCGGTATCCGACATGTACGCCGCCGGCGTCACAAGAAGCGCCAGAAAGCTGGGGTTTGCTATACCCGATGATGTATCCGTAGTCGGCTTTGACGATACTGATGTGGCAAAAATAAATGAGCCGCCGCTGACCACCATACGTCAGCCCAGTTACAAGATGGGGTGTTTTGCGTGCAGCATGCTGCTGCAGCTTATAAGCACCGGCTCCACCCCCTCCCGCAAGGTCATACTTGAGTCGGAGCTTATCGTCAGGGACAGTTCCAGGGCGAAAGCCCCCATGGGCGTTTCCGGAGGGCACCGTGAACAGTATTAATTTTACGTATCCCACTATATGATAGTGATAAACATTTTTGAATAAGGAGAGAACACATTATGAAAAACGGCAAGCTGCAAATCGGTATCATCGGCTGCGGCGGAATCGCCAACCAGAAGCATTTCCCCAGTCTCCGTGACAACGCCGACAAGGCGGATATCGTAGCTTTCTGCGATATTATCGTGGAGAGGGCCCAGAAGGGCGCTGCCGAGTACGGAGTACCCGGCGCCAAGGTCTACACCGACTACAAAGAGCTCCTGGCTGATCCGGACATCGACGTAGTCCATGTCCTGACTCCAAACGTCTCCCACTGCCAGATAACTGTCGACGCTTTCGCAGCCGGCAAGCACGTTATGTGCGAGAAGCCCATGGCAGCCACCACAGAGGACGCCCAAAAGATGATGGACGCCTGGAAAAAGAGCGGCAAGAAATTCACCATCGGCTATCAGAACAGGTTCCGTCCTGAGGTTCAGTCCCTGCACAAGGCATGTGAAAAGGGCGAGCTGGGCGAGATCTACTACGCCGAGGCAAACGCTGTCCGCCGCAGGGCAGTTCCCACCTGGGGCGTGTTCCCCAACAAAGCCCTCCAGGGCGGCGGCCCCCTCATCGACATCGGAACACATGCTCTTGACATGACCCTGTGGATGATGGACAACTACGAGCCGGCTTCCGTTTCCGGCAGCGTGTTCTACAAGCTGGGCAACCTGCCTGAGGCCGTTGACGGCAACCTCTTTGGGCCATGGGATCCCGAGACCTACGAGGTTGAGGACTCCGCTTTCGGCTTCATCAAAATGAAAGACGGCGCCACCATCAACCTGAGAGCATCCTGGGCCATCAACCTGATGGAATCCAGAGAGGCCTCCACCACTCTGTGCGGAACAAAGGCCGGCGCTGAGATCCGTTCCGGCTCCAGCTTCCCCAAGGACGAGCTCTACTTCAACTGCGGCCGTAACGGCGTCCTGGTTGATGAGAAAGCCGCAATGGGCGGCAATGTCGCCTATTTCGGAGGCTCCAAGTCCACCCCAGGCTCCATGGAGTGCGATCAGTGGCTCAACGCCATAATCAACGACACCGAGCCTCTTGTAAAGCCCGAGCAGGCCTTCACAGTCACCAAGATCCTTGATGCTATATACCAGTCCGACAAGCTGGGCAAGGAAATCGTATTCTAATGGCCCTCTTAAATTCCCGCGCGCCAAGGCGCGCGGGAATTTGGATATATAAGCGAAAACACATTCTATAAAGGAGAAAATAAGATGTCTCTGAAAGTCGGCCTTCAGCTCTTCTCCGTCAGGAATTCCATGAAGCGCGATCCCCTGGGGACAATAGAGAAGTGCGCTGAAATTGGCTACAAATACCTTCAGATAGCAAACAGATACTCCGATGACCCCGCTGGGCGGGACCTTGTCTGCGGCTGCGGCGTCTCTGCGGATAAGTTCCGTGAAAAGTGCGAAGAGCTGGGCGTCCACATGCTGCCCTCCCACTTCACCATCCCCAATTTCTCAGTCCAAGCCGCACGGGAGGTGTGCCGCGCTCAGAAGGAGATAGGTGTGGACGGCATCATACTGCCCTCCGCCTTTGCCCATACGGAAGCCGAGATAAAGGCCCTGTGCGATATGTGCAACAGCTTCGGCGAAGTTTGCAGGGACGAGGGAATGACCTTTTATTACCACAACCACGCCCACGAGTGGCAGCCTCTGCCCGGAGGCACGCTTTTTGAAAGGCTTATGGGCGGCACCGACCCCCAGCTTGTAAAGCTGGAGCTGGACACCTACTGGGCAATGAGAGGCGGCGCCGATCCCATAAAGGTAATGCGCGAGATGGGCAGCCGCTGCACGCTTCTGCACCAGAAGGACTTCCCAAAAGGATACGAAGACCAACTCGTTATCAAGGCTTTCCAGGACGGCAGCGCCGTTATAGACCGGCAGCTCTTTGCCTCCCAGATGAACCCCGCCCATTTTACCGAGGTAGGCACGGGAATAATGGATATACAGGCGATAATCGACACCGCCGAGGAGCTGGGATGCTACAGCACCATCATACTTGAGCAGGACCAGACGTCCCTGGGTGAAATCGAGAGCATAACTGTAAGCATGGAGAGCTTCAAAAAATACAGAAATATTGAGCTTTAAGGAGAAAGACATATGAAAATAGGTTTTGTCAGCTCCATCCTGGACGGATGGACATTTGAAGAGACCATAGACATCGCTCAGGAGATGGGCTTCAAGTGCGTAGAGATGGCCTGCTGGCCCCAGGGCAAGAGCGAGCGCCGCTATGCAGGCGTCAGCCACATCGATGCTCAGAGGGTCCTGGCCGACGACGAGTACGCCGCCCATATCCTGGAGTACAGCGCCTCCCATGGAATTGAGATCTCCTCCCTGGCATACTATCCCAACACCATGGACGGAAACCTCGAGAAACGCGCCGTCTGCATCGAGCACCTGATGGACCTTATCAGGGCCTCCGCTAAGTTGGGTATAAACATGGTCACCACTTTTATCGGCCGTGATCAGACAAAGAATGTGGAGGAAAACCTTGAAGAAGTCAAAAAGGTATGGCCTCCCATCATGGCTCTTGCTGAGGAATTGGGCGTTAAGATAGGCATAGAAAACTGCCCGATGCTCTTCAGCGCCGACGAGTGGCCCGGCGGCCAGAACCTGTTCACCTCCCCTGACAACTGGAGAAAGATATTCGATATCGTGGGCAGCGACAATCTTGGTATAAACTTCGACCCCAGCCACTTTGTATGGCAGCAGATGGACTATATAAAGCCCATATATGAGTTTAAGGACAAGATTTTCCACATCCATTTCAAAGATATAAAGCTCTATAAGGACAAGCTGGACAACGCCGGCATTATGGCATATCCTCTCAGCTATATGTCCCCAAAGCTCCCGGGCCTTGGCGATGTAGACTGGGGCAAGTATGTCTCCGCCCTCACCGACATCGGCTTTGAGGGTTACGCCTGCATTGAGGTTGAGGACAAGGCTTTTGAGAATTCCAAAGAGCGTATTCTTGACTCCCTGCGTATATCCAAGAAGTACATGGATCAGTTCGTTATCTGAAACACTTCCGGAAGACGACTCTGAACCGGCTGCCGGATAGACGCAATCGTAAAATTGTAATCGGAGGAAGGGCACATCCCTTCCTCCGATTTAGTTTCGCCCTACACCGCGCCGTCCCAGCGGAGAGGCTTGGCAATTATAACTCCGCTGTTCAAAAAGCGTCGGAATTATAGTCCGGCTATACCACTCCTGCCGTGAGGCAGCCGCCGTAATGGCAAGCCCCCTTCGGTTCACAGGCAGAGCCTTGTTGACTGTCCGGCGGATATGTGCTAACCTTTCAGATATTACAGTCACGGAGGACAGTCTCATGAAAATTGGTATAATATCCTCGGGCAGGATTGTGGGCGAGTTCCTGGACCAGCTGCCGCACATGCCCTTTTTGGAGGTAACTGATATGTGCGTGCGTCCCGGGAGCCGTCAGCACGCCAGGGAGCTTCTGGACAGCCACGGATTACAGTCAGCGCGGCTATATACGCAGCGGGACGAGTTCTTAAAGGAAGGAAATTTCGACTTCGTCTACATCGCCAGCACCAACCAGGCCCATTACCCTCAGGCGCTGGAGGCCCTTAACGCCGGCAGAAACGTGATTCTGGAGAAACCCTTTACTGTGACGCACAGTCAGGCAAAGCACCTGTTTGACACGGCCTTTTCCAACAGCCTGTGGCTTTTTGAGGCGATTACCACGCCGTACACACCCGGCTTTGCCTTCCTTCAGGAGCAGCTGGGTAAGATAGGGAAAATACGCTCGGTCATATCCTCCTATTCAAAGCGCTCCAGCCGCTACGGAGACTTTCTGGCCGACAGGTACACCACCTCCTTTGATCCCCAGTGCGCCGGCGGCTCCATCATGGATATCGGCGTCTACAGCATCTATATGGCGGCCGGCCTTTTAGGTAGGCCCGAGGAGGTCATGTACATACCCAACATGCAAAAGGGTATAGATACCAGCGGCACCGCCGTGTGGAAATACGGGGATTTCACAGCCACGCTCTCAATGGCCAAGGACAGTTCCGCCCCCTGCTTCTTCATAGTACAGGGTGACGGCGGATACATTATGATGGATGGTACTCCCAATGAGTGTTCCGATGTGAAGATGGTCCCGTTGGAGGGCAACACCAGTTCTCTGGTATCCAGCCAGCACAGGATGGTGTGGGAGTTCACCGCCTTTGAGCGCATGTGGAGCCAGGGGGATATGGAGGGCTGCGTCAAAGCCTCGAAGCTCTCCCTAACAGTTATGGAGCTCCTGGAAAAAACCAGGGACAGCCGCGGTTCATTTTATAGGGTTTAGCCGTTAAAACTGCCGGTTTTACATTTATTTTGCAATTTCCCGCTTTTTTATGGGAGAAAACTTTACAATCCCCTGATATGCTTATTGGTGTAAAAGTCCGCCTGGCAGGCACCCGTCAGGCCCTCAGGCGGTTCCTTTTCTTCTTTCTTTTTCTTTTTTCTCTTCTTTACATGAGACGCCGGTGGGCTTATGCTGCCGGCGTCTTTCCATTATCCCCTCCGATATAAAAAGCTGCGGCGCGGAATAAATCCGCGCCGCAGCTTCTGCCTCTTGCAGTTTCGTATTATTACCTGAGAATTTACAGCTGGCCTTTTACTGCCTTTATGAGCCAGGGGATGGACCTCTCAAAGTCTGCGCCGTAGCGAGGCTCCTGGCCGTCCTCAATGGCGTTCAGAATGCCCTGTCTCGTGAAGTCCGCAGCTATCTGGGCTGACTGTTCCAAGCTTTTGCCGTTCAAAACGGCTGCCAGGAAAGAGCTGCCAAACACATCGCCTGTACCGTGGTAGTACTCGTGGACGCGGCCGGTAAGGGAATACGCCACTTTGCCGGTTTCCCTGTCAAAAGTACCTGCACCCAAATCCTCGCCGCTGGTGGAAACGCCAGTCACAGCAACGCTGCACCCGCAAAGCTTAGAGAGCCTGCCCATCATATCCTCAACCTCTGCCTTAGATCTCTCTTCACCTGCGTATTCCTCATCCAGCAGAAGCGCAGCCTCTGTAAGGTTCGGTATAATTATATCGGCCTTCTGGCACAGCCCTACCATGCCTTTGGCAAATTCAGGGCCAAATCCTGCGTACATGGAGCCGTTGTCGCCCATTACAGGGTCAACCAATACCAGGGTATCTTCCCTGCGGAACATGTCAATTATCTTTTTCACTATCTCTATCTGCTGGAAAGAGCCAAGGTATCCGGTATATATGGCATCTACACGAAGGTCCAGGGATTTCCAGTGCTCCGCAATGGGCATCATATCCTGCGTAAGGTCGCGGAAAGTATACCCTGTAAAGCCGCCGGTGTGCGTAGACAAAATTGCCGTGGGTAAAATGCTTGTCTCAACCCCCACAGCCGACAGCACAGGCAGCGCCACTGTCAGTGAACACCTTCCCACACATGATATATCATGTATGGCCAAAACTCTCTTCTGCATAGTAAAACACCTCTTTATCGGGACTTTCCCCGGAAATAACTTAGACTAAGCGTTATCCCACTTGCTCAAGCAAAGAATATGCAAAACAGGGTGGGCATTTAAAATGTCCACCCTATCTGGTGGAGGAGGGTGGATTCGAACCACCGAAGTCACTGACAACAGATTTACAGTCTGCCCCCTTTGGCCACTCGGGAACTCCTCCATATTAACTTCTGCCTTTGAACTGGAGCTGGTGGACGGATTCGAACCCCCGACCTGCTGATTACAAATCAGCTGCTCTACCAGCTGAGCTACACCAGCATCCCGATGCATCAGCAGAAGATATGATACCAAAAACTTCACGTCTTGTCAACACAAATTTTTTGTATTGCAGCGCTTTTATTATAAGCGCCCTTTTGCCATGTCCGTCACCTGAGCTGTCTGCGCCTTGACAGGTTAAGCGGCCCCTCCTGCATCTCATTTATCATGTCAAGAGACTTGTTCACACCATAGGCCACGCACATCTCGGCGTCATCGGCAATGCGTGTTTTAATGCTGGTGCTGCTCTCCACAAGCCGGTCAAAGCCCCAGACCATTGCACCGCCGCCTGTTATCACTATGCCGTTTTCGGATATATCAGCCACCAGCTCTGGCGGAGTCGTCTCCAGCACGCGGTGTATGCTCTCAAGTATCTGTTCCGACACCTCGTCGAAAGCCTCTATCATCTCAGGTGAGCTTATGGATACCATCCTGGGGAGTCCTGTCATAAGGCATCTGCCCTTTACCTCCAGAGTCATCTCCTCCGGCTTTGGAAATACGCAGCCAATACTCTTTTTCAGCTCTTCAGCAGTGGTTTTGCCAATCAACAGATTGTGCTTTTTCCTTATATATTTGATTATCGCCTCGTCAAAGGCGTCTCCGGCAGTCTTTATGGACTCGGACTGTACAACCCCCGAGAGGGATATGACAGCCACGTCGGTAGTCCCAGCGCCTACGTCTACCACCATGTTTCCCTCTGCCTGAGCTATATCTATGCCTGCCCCAAGGGCCGCGGCTACAGGTGCCTCCATAAGGTACACCTTCCTGGCCCCTGCCCTTATTCCCGCGTCTATTACGGCCCTCTCTTCAACTTCTGTTATTCCTGATGGGACAGATACCACCACCCGAGGCTTTACAAGGCTGAAGGATATGACCTTCCGCATAAGTTCCCTTATCATCCGCTCAGTCATGTCAAAGTCAGATATTACGCCTCCCGACAGGGGGTGGATAGCGGCAATATTCCCCGGCGTCCTCCCCAGCATTCTCTGGGCGGCGGCCCCAACCTTCAAGAGCCTGCCGGTATTCTTATCCATAGCCACTACCGAGGGCTCCCTTGTCACTATTCCCTTTCCCCTGACAGACACAACTACAGAGGCTGTACCCAGGTCGATACCGATATCCCTGCCAAAAATCATTTGTACTCCTCCAAATTATGGAATTAAATCTTATTATTGTCAATTTTACCGCTTTTTAACGCTCATAGCGCTGGCTGCGGCGCAGCAGACAATTCTCTCGGCGCCGGCCATCAGAAGCTCTCTGGAGCACTCGGAAAAAGTCGCCCCGGTAGTGACCACATCGTCAATCAGCAGCACCCTGCGGCCTGCAACGCAGGCTCCATCCGGCGCCCTGTATACGCCGCTGACATTTGCCGCCCTCTGAGCTCTGCCCTTTATTCCCGACTGGGCCGGAGTGTCTTCAGTCTTGACCAGCAGCTGCTCAAGGCGTGTCCCCAGAAGCTTGGACACCTCCTGGGCAATCAGTCTGGCCTGGTCATAGCCCCGCTTTCTCAGTCTCTTCCTGCTTAAGGGCACCCATGTGACAACGTCAAACTGTCCCTCCAGCTCCCGCCTTATAAGGGGCGCCATAAGGGAGGCAAAGCCCTGGGCATATCCGCTCCTGCCTCGGAATTTCAGCCCCAGCACCGCCCGCCGCACGTCCCCTGTATACTTTAAAGGCGCAACGCAGCGCGTGTAGAACTCCCCGCCTTTTCCCACCGTTCCGGCCAGAGGCAGCTTATTCCCGCACTCGCCGCATATCCACCCGCCGTCTATAATCCTGCGGCAGAACATGCATCTGGGCGGAAACAGCAGATTCCCCAGAGCGGCAAGCAGCTTTTTCATCCTATCTCACCGGCCAGTCTGGCCCTGAGGCCGGAGTACCGCCTCTGGCGTCTGTCGTTTGCCACCATCTGGGAAAACACAGCCTGATCCCCCACAATTATAAGAAGCTCCCTGGCCCTGGTCACCGCAGTATACAACACGCTCCTGGTCATAAGCATCGGGGCGCTTTTCGGCAGGGCCGCGATTACGGCCCTGTACTCGCTGCCCTGGGACTTGTGGATTGTTATTCCGTAGGCCAGTTCCAGGTCGGGCAGCATTTCAAAGGGGTACGGCACTATCTTATCGTCAAAGCGGATTACGGCATACTCCCCTGCCTCGTCAAAGTCCTGTATATAGCCTATATCCCCATTGTACACTCCGGCGCCGGGGGTAGCCTTGGGGTTTTCCTCGTCCTCTTCAGGAAGGCCGTCCTGGTATTTATACCACAGTATATCATAGTTATTGCGGGTCTGCATCACCCGATCGCCCACTCTCAAAACGCCCTCCCCCACAGGGCGCTCCTTTTTGCCATCGCCCGGCGGGTTCAGGGCTTTTTGGATAGCCTCGTTCAGCTCCCTCGTGCCTGCGGTGCCCTTCCTCGTAGGCGATAGCACCTGTATCTCACCTACAGGTATGCCCATTTTGTCGGGCAGCCTGCGGGATATAAGCTCCGTCACCGTCTCGTTTATCCTGTCTGCGTCCGCCCTCTGCAAAAAGAAGAAGTCTCCGCCTCTATTGCGCAGGTCCGGTACGCGGCCGTCGTTTATCATGTGGGCGCGGCTCACTATTGCGCTCTCCTCCGCCTGGCGGAACACCCGCACAAGGCTCACCACCGGAACGGCGCCGCTTTTGATTATATCCCCGAATACATTGCCCGGCCCCACAGAGGGCAGCTGATCCGCATCTCCCACCAGTACCAGTCTGGCTGTAAGCGGTATGGCCTCCAAAAGCGCCTCCATAAGCTCAATGTCCATCATGGAGGTCTCGTCGAGTATCAGCGCCTGGCAGTCCAGCTGATCCGAGGCGCACTTCTCAAATTCCCGCCCGCCTGGGGCGTCGGGCGCGCCGGCGCCCAAAAGCCTATGGACAGTCTGGGCCTCACGGCCTGTCAGCTCCTGGAGCCGTTTTGCGGCTCTCCCTGTGGGTGCAGCCAGGAGCGTAGTGAGCCCCATGCTGTCATAGAGTTCCAGAATACCGCGCACCGTGGTGGTCTTTCCCGTGCCCGGTCCGCCGGTGAGCACCATTATAAAGCCCTCTCCCGCGGCCTCTACGGCCAGCCGCTGCTCGGGCGCATATGCTATGCCCTGCTTGAGTTCGATCTTATCTATGAG
>CALXCS010000065.1 GCA_944386875.1 uncultured Oscillospiraceae bacterium | reverse complement strand
GCCTACGGAGTAGGCGATTTTCAATCATCGGCTATCCTATCCTTTGAATGTCCTCATCCTCTTGAGCTTCAGGTATATCAACACACTGGATATCAGCACCCACGTTCTGGAGCTTCTCAACAATATCCTCATAACCCCGCTCGATATACTCGATGCCCTCAATCTCGGTGGTGCCGGAGGCGCAGAGCCCCGCAATCACCATTGCCGCTCCGGCCCGCAGGTCATATGCCTTAATAGGCGCGCCGGTAAGGCCCTGGACTCCCTCTATTATGGCCACCCTTCCGTCAACACGGACTGCGGCGCCCATTTTCAAAAGTTCGTCCACATATTTATACCTATTGTCCCACACGCCCTCGGTGACAATAGACGTGCCTTGGGCAAGGCACAGTATTGTAGAGAGCTGGGGCTGCATATCCGTGGGAAAACCTGGGTATGGCTGAGTTTTAACATTTGTGCGGCGCAGAGGGCCGTGGCGGCGGACCAGCAGGCAGTCCTCCCCCTCCTCTATCACCACGCCCATCTCCTCCAGCTTACCGGAGATGCAGTTCATATGCTTTGGTATCACGTTTTTGATAAGCAGGTCGCCGCCTGTTCCGGCCACAGCCGCCATATACGTGCCGGCTTCAATCTGGTCAGGAATTATGGAATAAAAACCGCCTCGGAGCTTCTGAACGCCCCTGACTTTTATTACATTGGTACCGGCGCCGCGTATATCTGCCCCCATGGAGTTTAAAAAGTTTGCCACATCTACAATATGGGGCTCTTTCGCCACATTCTCTATGACGGTGGTGCCCTGGGCGAAGACTGCGGCCAGCATCAGGTTAATAGTCGCTCCAACAGAGACCACATCCAGGTAGATCTCACAGCCGTGGAGATGGCCGTCGGGCGTATCGGCGCAGACAAGGCCGTTTCTGACCTCCACTGTGGCGCCCATAGCCGCAAAGCCTTTTACATGCTGGTCTATTGGCCTTACGCCGCCGAAATTACAGCCGCCGGGCATTGCGACCGTGGCTTTGCCGAACCTGCCCAGCAGGGCTCCTATAAGGTAGTACGAGGCGCGTATCCGGCGCATCATATCAAAATCTGCGTCAGTGCTGGTCACACCGGAGCAGTCGATGTCCATAGTGTGCCTGTCTACTGTGCGGATGCTGGCTCCCATGCGTTTCAAAATGTTGAGAAGCATGGTAACGTCGGAAATCTGCGGGATATTCTCGATGCGGCACACGCCGTCCACCAGCAGCGCCGCGGGGATAATGGCGACTGCCGCGTTCTTAGCGCCGCTTATCTCCACTTCGCCTTCCAGCGGTTTCCCGCCTTTGATAATATATTTATACAAAGGCTCACCTTCCTAATTGGCGTTGTTTCTTAGGTTTTTCTGCTATTCGCACTTATATAATGCCCCAATAAACCTATTTTCATTATGGGATTATAGCATCTCAAAACATTATTTGCAACCACCTTTTACCTGGTTTTCCGAGCTATCGTTTCTGATTGTGAAATGGCCTTGTTGGATTTTTTGTATCAGGCCGGATATTTTGCGTACCGCTTGCCTCATACGGGCTATATTTTGAATTGCGGCTCACAAAATGATTGACTCCGGCACTTAAAAGGAATAATATTATTTAAGTGAAAAAATGAGTTTATTTTTCTTGGAGGTTTTTATGAGCGAAGAGTGCACCTTTGACTGCTCCTCCTGCGGCGCCGATTGTCCCAGCCGCGGCCAGCAGCCACAGCCTCAGAAGTCCTCTCCGGAGAGCTTCCTTGAGGCTCCCAACGAGATGTCCCATATAAAGAAAGTAATAGCCATTATGTCCGGCAAAGGCGGCGTGGGCAAGTCCCTCGTCACATCGCTGCTGTCTGTGGAGATGGCACGCAGAGCCAACAACGTAGCTATAATGGACGCCGATATCACCGGCCCGTCTATCCCCAGGTCCTTCGGCATAACCGAACGGGCTTCCGGCTGCGACGAGGGTATGTTCCCTGTCAAGACAAAGACCGGCATTTCCATCATGTCCATGAACCTGCTCCTGGATAACCCCTCTGACCCTGTGGTCTGGAGAGGGCCTATTGTAGGCGGCGTTGTCCAGCAGTTCTGGAAAGAGGTAATTTGGGGAGATATCGACTACATGTTCATCGACATGCCCCCCGGAACCGGCGATGTGCCTCTGACCGTAATGCAGTCCATACCTGTGGACGGTATCGTAGTCGTCACCTCGCCTCAGGAGCTGGTGTCAATAATAGTCGAGAAGGCTGTAAAAATGGCCGAGCTTATGGACAAGCCGATACTGGGTATAGTTGAGAACATGTCCTACTTCCAGTGTCCTGACTGCGGCTCAAAGCACAGCATTTTCGGCGATAGTCACGTAGATGATATCGCCTCGCGCCACGGCATTGACACAGTGGCTAAAATCCCCATCGATTCCAAGCTCTCCGGCGCCTGTGACGGCGGCCTTATTGAGCTGTTTGACGGCGACTGGCTCTCAGGCATCGCGGACAAGATTGAAAAACTGTAAAATATCGCTATCAGGGGGCGTGCCGCCAGTCGGTGCGCCCTCGATATATGGATAAATCTGTAATGCACGCAGAAGTTTGAAAAGCGCATATGTGCATTATCTCTTTATGGCGGCATGTTGTGTTAGGCTTCTCTAATTTCTATTGACTAACAGCCGCCGGTGAAGTTAAAATAAAAGCAGTGTACTATGATTTATATATAGATAAAAACGGGGGATTTGTACGTGAGGATAGGATTCGACAACAGCAAATATCTCAAGCTCCAGTCAGAGCATATTATGAGACGTATACAGAAATTTGGCGGAAAACTTTACCTGGAGTTTGGAGGCAAGCTGTTTGACGACTACCACGCCTCACGGGTACTGCCGGGTTTCGAGCCGGACAGCAAAATTAAAATGCTGGCGCAGCTGCGGGAGAAAGCTGAAATTGTAATAGTAATAAATGCCTCGGACATTGAGAAAAATAAGCTGCGCGGGGACTACGGCATAACTTACGATCAGGATGTACTCAGGCTTATCGACGCTTTCCGCGGGTTTGACCTTTATGTGGGCAGTGTTGTAATCGCCCAATACTGCGGCCAGCCGGCGGCACAGGCTTTTAGAAACAGGCTTGAGTCCTTGGGGGTCACGGTATATATCCATTACCCCATTGAGGGCTACCCTGGGGACACAGATAAGATTGTCAGCGACGACGGCTACGGCCGCAACGAGTACATAGAGACTACCCGTCCCCTGGTTGTGGTTACGGCGCCAGGTCCCGGCAGCGGAAAAATGGCAACGTGCCTGTCGCAGTTATATCACGACCACAAGCGGGGTATAGCTTCCGGTTATGCAAAATTTGAAACTTTTCCCATATGGAATCTGCCTCTGAAACACCCTGTAAACGCCGCCTATGAGGCGGCCACAGCCGATCTCAACGATGTCAACATGATCGACCCCTTCCACCTGGAGGCATACGGCAAAATGGCCGTAAACTACAACAGAGATGTGGATGTATTCCCTGTCCTTTCAACTCTGTTCCAGAGTCTCAACGGCGGCGAGTGCCCGTATAAGTCACCCACAGATATGGGTGTGAATATGGCCGGTTTCTGCATAGTTGACGACCAGGCATGCCAGGAGGCATCCAAAAAGGAGATTTTGCGCCGTTATTTCTCTGCCCAGTGCAGTCATGCAAAGGGCATATCGGATGGCCACGACGTTGAGAAGATAAAGCTGCTTATGAATATGGTCGGCATCAGCGAGGACGCGATGCCAATACGCGCCGCCGCGATGGCAAAGGCGGAGGAAACAGGCGAGCCGGCCTCGGCAATTGAGCTTCCTGACGGCAGGATAATCGTGGGGAAAACCTCAAAGCTGCTGGGCGCCACATCCGCCATGCTCCTTGACGCCCTGAAGGCCCTGGGCGGTATAGACGACCGCATAAGGCTCTTATCCCCCAGCATCATCGAACCGGTGCAGGATCTTAAAGTCAACCACCTGGGCAACCAGAACCCACGGCTCCACACCGATGAAGTGCTGCTGGCACTGTCAATTTCAGCGGCTACCGATCCAAAGGCAGAGATCGCCATGCAGCAGTTGGAAAAGCTGCGCGGATGCGACGTACACTCCACCGTCATTCTCTCGCAGGTGGACGACAGTCTGCTTAAAAGGCTGGGTGTAAATCTCACCTGTGAGCCCGTGTACCAGTCCAACAAGCTCTACCACAAATAGCCTTAGGGAGTGAGAATATGGATCTCGCCCAACTGGCCTCCCGCCTCCGCAGCGGCAGGCTGTTTCACTCGTATATAGTCACGGGCGCCGGCCAGCAGCTCCGTGATGAAGCGGCAATGCTGATCGCCCAGGCTGGGGTGTGTACAGGTCAGCATCCCCTGTGCGGGGTCTGCAGGGACTGCAGAAAAGCCCAGGAGGGCATCCACCCCGATATCTCGCATCTGCGTCCGGAAAAGGGTGCAAAAGAGATCACTGTTGATGCCATGCGCGCTGTACGTGCTGCGGCGTCGGTAATGCCTAACCAGGGCGCCAGAAGCGTATATATAGTACATCAGGCTGACGCCATGAACACCGGAGCCCAGAACGCCATGCTGAAAGTGTTTGAGGAGCCGCCGGAGCATGCCCTTTTCGTGCTGGCAGCTGAAAACCCCGAGAAGCTCCTTCCCACCGTCCGTTCCCGGTGCCAGGTCATATATCTGACGCCCGCTTCCCAGGACGCAGCTGTTACCGGCAGCCATGAGGCGGACGCTCTGCTGGAGGCGCTGCTCTCAGGTAACCCCCTGGATATAGCGAAAGCCTCTGTCCCACTTGAGAAAATGAACCGTATTGAGCTTTCACAGCTGCTGGCAGACGTGAGAAGGCAGCTTATAATTAAAGCGGACAGTGTCCCCTCAAGCAAACTGACGAGATTGGCGGATGCGCTGAATAAAGCAGACAGATATCTGGACGCCAATGTAAGCCCAGGACATGTTTCCGGCTTTATAATGGCCGAGGCCATGGGCCTGGATGATAATTAAGACCGCGGGTAATTCCCGCCACGCAGGAGAGAAAAAATTTGACTGAAGTTATAAGCGTTAGATTTAAAAATAAAGGCAAAATCTATTACTTCGATCCAAACGGCATCAACGCCGTCCAGGGTGACCGTCTTATTGTGGAGACGGCAAAAGGTCTGGAATTTGCCGAATGTGTGTCAGGCAACCATCCCGTTGACGACTCGGCTGTGCGTCCCCCTCTGCGCCCTGTTGTACGTATAGCCACTCAGGAGGATATCCGCAAGTCCCAGGAAAACCACCGGCGTGAAGCCGAGGCCTTTGAGATCTGCCGTGAGAAGATCCAAAAGCACGGGCTGGATATGAAGCTGGTGGATGTGGAGTACAATTTTGAAGGCAACAAAATACTCTTCTTCTTTACATCAGAAGGGCGCGTGGATTTTCGCGATCTGGTACGTGACCTGGCCTCGATTTTTAAGACCAGGATCGAGCTCAGGCAGATTGGCGTCCGTGACGAGGCACGTATGTTGGGCGGGCTTGGCATATGCGGATGTCCGCTCTGCTGTG
>CALXCS010000064.1 GCA_944386875.1 uncultured Oscillospiraceae bacterium | reverse complement strand
TGCCGGTGGGCTTGGGGGTCAGGTCATAGCAGACCCTGTTGACGCCCTTGACTTCGTTTACGATCCGATTTGTGATGTGCTGCAAAAGGGCGAATGGCACATCCTCCACCGTGGCTGTCATGGCGTCCTTGGTATTGACAGCCCTGATGATCACCGGCCATTCATCGGCCCGCTTGTTATCCCGAACGCCCACGCTCTTGAAATCGGGGCTCAGGGTGAAATACTGCCAGACCTTTCCCTCAAGGCCATTTTTGGCAAACTCCTCACGGAGTATGGCGTCGGACTCGCGGACAGCCTCTAACCTGTCACGTGTTATCGCGCCAAGGCAACGCACTCCAAGTCCCGGGCCTGGGAACGGCTGACGATATACCATATTATCCGGCAGTCCCAGCGCTTTGCCGACAACCCGAACTTCATCTTTAAACAGGAACTTAAGTGGTTCTACAAGTTCAAATTTCATGTCCTCCGGAAGGCCGCCGACATTGTGATGGGCCTTCACAGGTCCGGACTCAATAATATCCGGGTAGATTGTACCCTGTGCCAGAAAGCCTATTCCGTCCAGCTTGCGCGCCTCTTCTTCGAAAACACGTATAAACTCGGCGCCTATAATCTTACGCTTTGTCTCAGGATCAGCCACACCCGCCAACTTGTCCAAAAACCTGTCCACGGCATCAACATATATAAGGTTTGCATCCATCTGGTGGCGAAACACCTCTACAACCTGCTCCGGCTCACCTTTTCTCAGCAGTCCATGGTTCACATGTACGCATACCAGCTGCTTACCTACAGCTTTTATAAGCAATGCCGCAACTACAGATGAATCAACTCCGCCGGACAGTGCCAGGAGCACTTTTCCCTGGCCGATCTGCGCCTGAAGCTCCTTAAGTTTTTCATCTATAAATGCCTGAGCCAGTTCAGGAGTAGTTATTCTCACCATATTCTCTGGACGTTTCTCGCTCATTGTCTTCCTCCCTGCACGATTTGTATTTTAATAGCCAGCTTTATTATACCTTTAATGCGATATATACGCAAGGCCATCCGACCCCAAAAACGTATATCACTCGAATATTGCACCTGTCAGGTCAAGTGCATGATTGCATCTGTTATCTATGTCTATCCCATTACCTGAGAAAATACATCCATCGAAATGTATCTCTATTTCTGTTGGGACGTTCTCAAGCAAAACAGCAGTATTATTATTAACAAAGTTGTTATCGGTATATTGCGTATGGGTTACAGTATCTCCAACGCTGTTGAAGTGAAATCCCACATTGTTGTTCTCAAGCGTACATTCAGTTAGATTCACCCATGACTCCCCATATGCCAGAACACCCGTTTTAAACCCTGATATCCTGCACCCTGTAAGATGCACTCTTGACATGGTCGAAACACCTGTTCCCGTACCGTCCTTCGGCCCTGCGAAATCCACATCATTGATGTATGTTATAGCACTATTATCGAGTGTGACAAAAATCGTACCATTAAATGTAGTCCGGCTGTTTCCAGAGGAACTGCCGTATATGTTCACTGACCGGCCTTCAATAACAAGGTTGCCATCGTATACCACAGGCGCCAGATATATATTGATAACCGCCTTCTCTTCAATCTGGTCTTGTATCTCCTCCAGGAAAGCCTGGAGGCTCTCAACTGTGCGTATATCCACATCCTCATAGCTGTAGTTATATGTCTTTACCTGTTCAAACCGTATTGTCTGCCTCAGTTTAATTTTGTCACCGTTTTCCATATGGATTGTCCAGATAAGTTCGCCGTCCTTGCTCTTTCCCGTAAAATCAACATATGTAACCATGGCAGCCTCAGGAGCATAGTCGTCAGGCTGGGGCTCTGTCGCCGTCACCGGATCACCGCCACTGTCCTTACAGACAAACTGTACTTCTATATGGGACACTTTCTGGAGAAACATCCCGCTGGCATTTACACCGGTAGCTTTGTGATTTATATACAGTCTGGCGGGAAGTCTGTATTCTCCATCCGCCTCCACCTGAAGAACTCTTTCAACCACGGGTTCGTATCTGTCTGCCGAGAAACTTACAAGCACCTGGTATTCCCCATCCCCGTCTTTATAATATACATACCCGTTTGTCCCGCTGTCATATTCTTGAGGCGCGCTAATAAAGCATATGCCAATAATCAGACATATTAAAATAACACCCGCCAGCCCGAATTTCAGATATCTTATTCTCAGGCAGCGAGGCACTTTTAAGGTAAGTCTTTCATTTATGCTTTTAAAACAATACGGGCAAAATGATGACTGGTCATGCAGCTTGGCACCGCAATATTTGCACTTTCTATTCACCCCACCGCTCCTCCTATAGTTCAAAGTGCCTCCATCAGACGGAGCACATTTTCATATCTCTTCTTCGGATTTACATATGTGCATCTGGTAACAACATGTCCCAAACTTCCAGATGCCAGTTTTTTAGAAGGATGCTGTCCAGTCAGCATAACATTTATAAGTATTCCCATAGAGTATATGTCGGCTCTGACATCCGATTGAGATATTCCATACTGTTCAGGTGCTGCAAACCCTGTTGTCCCAAGTATCTGAGTGTCGTTCTCCTGCTCAGGCTTTAGTATACGGGCCGCATCAAAGTCGATGAGCACTGCCTCACTGCCCCGCATAATTATGTTCTCTGGCTTTATATCTCTGTGAACAGCAGACATGGAGTGGAGAACCCACAGCGCCTTGCACACCTGTCTTGTGATTTCCCTGGTCTCCTTGGCGGAGAAAAGGGCGTCCTGCAGCAGGTATCCCAGGGTATCTCCCTCGACAAACTCTTCAAGCACAATGTTCTCTTCTCCCTGGGAAGCGACCTCATATGTAATCGGTAAGTTTCTGCATCGGTACTTCAGAAGGCTTTTATATACCTCTGAATTGCCGGTAAATTTACGTTGGATCATTTTTTGTCCCGTTGCTTTATGCCTTAGTAAGCGGACATCACCCCTGGGGCTTCTTTTCAAAATACGTATATCGTCATAATTTTTCTCGACGGCAGCTTTCAGCCAAGTATACATGGAAACCATTTCTATTGCACCCCTATGCAGTCAGCATATTGTTTTTCCAGGCAAAACATAATAAAATAAGGTAGATGTAATATATCATATATCAAAACTGCTTTATTTGCAAAGCAGCAAGGGGGCTGTCCTTTGAACAACAGTAAATCCACGAGCGATATGACCAATGAGCTGATGTCAAGCTCCGATATAAATACATATATAAAGGACAATAAATCTTATTTCATCACTCAGAACATGACTGGGCCTCTTCAGAAGCTATTTAAGCGCAGCCATCACTCCAAGGCTTCCCTCGCCCGTAAGTCAGGCATAAGCGAAGTATACCTGCATCAGGTTTTTTCCGGCAGGCGCCATCCGTCCAGGGACAGGCTGCTCTGTATGTGCTCTGCATTGGAAGCATCTCTTGAAGAGAGTCAGAGTCTTCTTAAGCTGGCCGGATATGCTCCACTTTATCCCAAAAGCAAACGTGATGCAATAATCATCTTTGGGTTGGTACACAAATTGAGCCCCGAGGATATCAACAGCAAACTGACGGAGGAAAATCAAAATGGGCTATTTTGACAGACGACTTTTCCGCTTAAAGCAAGATAGTCCTCAATAGGCTGCGCGTATTATTCCCATACTATCTCAAAGCATATAAAGGCTCCCCATATTGTAAGCCCAAAAAGAGCGCTTATAATATAGGGAGCTTTCAATCAACTATTGGGGGCAGTCAAATATGCTCATACCGCGCTCCAGTCAACCAGGCATATGTTCAGATCCACCCTGCCATCTATCCCCGGTACATTTCCGCTGCTGGTATACTGCCACATATCATAGTGATAAGGGAACGATGTAGCCTGCCAGTTTAAAGTGTAGTTTGCAAACCACAGCGGGTACTCGGCAAGCAGTTCGAGGCTCATATCTACGCCTAATTTTGATGCTCCTCCGTATATAATCGCTGTATACCCCGCGTCCTCTATTACCTGGCAAAATGCCCTGGCGCATTGCGTAGCCGTTTCTGGCTGCACATCCTTTGTGCGGGAGGTGGATGAATCTACCCTCTCCCAGTCAAAAGCAATGGGATAGGTTATATTATATCCGTCAATCATTGCCAGCACCTGTCTGGCCTCTTCACGGGCTTCATCTGGGGTTACCGCTTGAGAGAAAAAGTATATCCCAGTATCGATCCCTGCCGCCTGTGCTCCGTACATATTCCTGTGGAAATAGAGATCCTGGTATATCCCTCCAGCCGTATAGCCTCTATATCCTGCCCTGATCATTGCAAAATCCACACCTGAATCCGCAACCTGCTGCCAATCTATGCCCCCCTGATGCGAAGACACATCTACACCTACAAAACTGGGCGTACCGCCTACATATGTAAGGTATCCGTTATTTACCACAAACGCCTCAGATATATATTCATTGGGACGTATCCCCTCAATGCCGCCATCCGGATTCTCCGGCTCCAGCGGCGGTTCATTTTCATCCGGTGTGTCTGTCTCTCCTGGATCCTCCGGTACATCCGGTCCCTCTGGGTCCTCCGGAGTCGATACAAAATTCTGATAGTACCTGGATAGCACCGCAGCGGCCTCGGCTCTCGTTGTATTGGCCTCTGGGTCAAAAATACCGCCTGGGCGCCCCTCCATTATACCGTTCTCCTGTGCCCAGGCAGCTGCGGCAACTGCCCAGGAGGATATCTCCTCACTGTCGGAAAACTCTGTCTCTGTCGCCTCCGGACTTCCGGCATAACGCCAGAGCACCGTAGCCAGCTGTTCTCTTGTCAGAATGTCATTCGGCCCGAAAACATTATCCCCGTAGCCTGTCATTACACCAGTCTGGCTGGCCCATATGACCCCTGTCTCATACCAGCTCCCCTTAGCCACATCTGAGTACGCCTGTTCTCCAGTCATATCTGGCGTCCCTGCTATCCTATAGAGTACCGTTGCCATCATAGCTCTGGTCATGAGGCCGCCTGGCTCAAAGTTGTTTCCCCCAACTCCATCCATCAGCCCGTTCTCAGCAGCAAAATTAACACACTCAAAATACCACACCTCTTCAGAGACGTCATTGAAACCGTCTGCAGCACCAGCCCCATCGGATGCAAACGCCGAGAGAGCGCACAGCGATGCAGTCACGCACATTATCCCAACTCTTATAAATATGTTTTTAATTTTCTTCATATGATTCCTCGCTATGTAAGTCTAAATAGGGCGTTACCGGCATGTCCAAGTACCGCCTATATATGTTATATCATTTAGGGAAAAATGTCTAATACCAAATTTTAATCCGATACCACTTTCAATATGTTATAATCTGTAACTATAAATGACCCTCTATTAATTCGCGTTTTACACCACCAGCATAGAACGTCAGGAGCGTAAAAATTATGGACATACTCATTTGGATTCAAGAAAACATGAGCTGCGGTTTTCTCGATTTCGTACTCCCGCTGGTCACCCGACTTTCAAACGGCGGCTTTATATGGATCGCAGCAGCGGTTATCCTGATAATCATACCAAAAACAAGGCAGGCTGGGATATCCATGGCAATTTCATTAGCGCTGGAATTCGTCCTCTGTGACCTTTTAATAAAACCTGCCGTCCACAGGCCGCGGCCCTGCGATATCAATCCCTCGGTTCCGCTGCTGATACCGCGGCCCCACGGCTGGTCATTTCCGTCTGGGCACACCGGCATATCTTTTGCAGGCGCGTCTTCCCTCGCCTTCAGTCGGAGCAAGCTGGCTTTTCCCGCATTTGTTCTGGCGGCAGTCACTGCCTTTTCCCGTGTTTACCTGTTTGTTCACTACCCAACCGACGTTGCCGCAGGAATTATACTTGGCGTGGCTTCAGCCTTTATCGGGGCGAAAATATATAGTTTTTTTAAAAGCACCGGAAAGCCTCAGACTTAACTATGCCAAAATATGTCAAAAGGCATGGAGGGATACATAGTATGTATCCCTCCATGTTTAATAGTTTTGCAGTTGCACCGTCTATGCAGCTATGTTGTGAAACTCGCTCTGTCCATTCCCCTTTGGAGTCAGGCAGTTTCAATCTCGTTTGCATCCTGAAGCCCAAGGCTCTCAATAGCCATTTCGCGCATCTTATACTTAAGTATTTTGCCCGCTGCATTCATTGGGAACTCATCAACAAAGGCGACATACCTGGGGACCTTGTGCTTTGCCATGTGGTCACGTACAAAGTCTTTAAGTCCCTCTTCAGTCATGCTCCCACTCTCTTTGAGCACTACGTAGGCCATAATTTCCTCACCGTACTGCTTATCAGGGACTCCGATGACCTGCACATCTTTTACCTTGGGATTTGTGTAGATAAACTCCTCGATTTCCTTCGGGTATATGTTCTCGCCTCCGCGGATTATCATGTCCTTAAGCCGCCCTGTGATTTTGAAATATCCCTGTTCGTCGCGCAAGGCAAGATCACCGGTGTGGAGCCATCCGTCCTTATCTATAACTGCCGATGTGGCTGTGGGCATTTTGTAGTAGCCCTTCATCACATTGTATCCCCTGGCGCAGAACTCACCAATTTGTCCGTCAGGCAGCGTCTCACCGGTTTCCGGATCGGCTATTCTGCACTCGACACCCGGCAATGGCCTTCCTACCGTATTTACACGGCGCTCGACGCTGTCGTCAACACGGCTCTGGGTGCATCCAGGCGAGGACTCGGTCTGGCCATAGACTATTGTGATCTCTTTCATGTTCATTTTATCCACCACATCCTGCATTACCTTAACAGGGCATGGGGAACCGGCCATTATACCTGTACGCATATAGGAGAAATCAGTAGTCGGGAAATTGGGATGCTCAAGCATGGCAATGAACATGGTGGGCACCCCGTGGAAGCAGGTGATCTTCTCTCTGTTAATACAGTCAAGGCCCTTCGACGGAGAGAAGGCAGGTATTGGGCTCATGGTCACTCCATGGGTCATGCAGGCAGTCATCGCCAGCACCATCCCAAAGCAGTGGAACATGGGCACCTGAATCATCATCCTGTCGGCTGTAGACAGGTCCATGCAGTCGCCTATGCACTTGCCGTTGTTGACCACGTTATAGTGCGTAAGCATGACCCCCTTGGGGAATCCTGTAGTTCCAGATGTGTACTGCATGTTGCAGACGTCGTTTTTGTTTATCGCGTTTGTCCTGCGGTATACCTCCTCAACAGGTACGGACTTTGCTATTTCCTTGCAGTCGTCGAAGAATACACATCCAGGCTGCCGCGACTCACATGTTATGACGTTCCTCAAAAACGGAAGGCGCTTTGAATAAAGCGGCTTTTCCGGATCTTTGTCCTTGAGCTCAGGACAAATCTCATTGATAATGGACACATAATCTGAGTCCTTATAGCCGTCAATCATAACAAGGGTGTGGGTATCTGACTGGCGGAGCAGATATTCAGCCTCGTGTATTTTATAGGCGGTATTTACCGTTACAAGTACAGCGCCTATTTTAACAGTTGCCCAGAAGGTTATGTACCACTGGGGCACGTTGGTTGCCCATATGGCCACATGCGAGCCCTGCCGTACTCCCAGGGCAATAAGCGCCCTGGCAAAATCGTCCACGTCGTCCCTGAACTCCCTGTACGTTCTCGTGTAGTCGCAGGTAGTGTAGCGGAATGCGTATTGCTCTGGAAACTCCTCGCATATGCGGTCAAGGACCTGCGGGAACGTCTCGTCAATAAGCACATCCTTCTCCCAGGGGAACTCGCCGGTGCCGGCCCTGTTTTTGAAAAGCTCAGTGTGGCCCGTGCCGGTGCCTATATAGCGGCGCAGATAGTTGATGCAGTGGGGGAATGCAATACCAGGGTCTGTAGGAGCCTCCCCAGACTTGCCCCCCATCCACTCAAAGGTCACGTATCCCTCATAGTTTATTGAACGCAGGGCGCTTATCACATCTGATATCGGCAGATCTCCCTCTCCCAGCAGGCGGTAGCTTATTTTCCCATCTGCCATCAGGGAATCTTTCATATGTACGTACATAATCCTGGCGCCCAGATTCTGCACAGTCGTCTCAGGCGTCTCTCCAAACACTCTGTATGGATGGTTGATGTCCCAAAGCGCTCCCACATAATCGCTTTCAACCTGGGCCAGAACGCGGCTGAGCCTTGCGCTGTCGCTGTAAGCGCCGTATGTCTCAAGAAGTATCGTAACCCCGTGGGCCTGGGCAAAAGGCACAAGCTCTTTCAGCGCTTCTACAATTGCGTTGTCGTCTATGGCCTCATTGGGGTTCGGGAAGACACTGTCGTCCGCCAGAAGCCTTACATATGGCGTTCCCAGTCTCTCCGCTATCTCGATAAACTCACAGATTATCTTGTAGTTTTTCTCAGCGCTGCCAGGATATTTTAAGATACATCCTGTGGAAAGGCAGGAGATGTTCAGGCGCATTGCCTTTAACTGCTCAATAGTCCTGTCAAGGCGGCTTAAGTCAAACGGATTTCCCTTTACCGAATGAATATCGGCTCCAAGTCCTCGCACCTCAATACCGTCATATCCGAAATCCTTCGCCAGGGAATAGACATCTTCCCATTCAAAGTCCGGGCATCCTATTGTAGAAAACGCCAGCTTCATCAGCACAGCTCCTTTCGCTAAAAAATAAATCCCCAGGCCCAATCGGGTTCCCAGGGACAGCAGCACTATAATCCTTCCGTCATGCGGGAAATGAAAACATAACCAGGCCTGCAAACTAAGTAAATAAACACAATAAATTTACGATATTTTAAAATGGTTGTCAAGTATTGATACTACAGGACTTTTTGCGTTATTTACCACAGTTTTCTGTTGTTTTTCACAATACAAATTTCAGTTCTTCAAAGCCAATACTCCATAAAACTGTCAAATCACATTTGTACGCGTTTTTGTAACGGCCCGTATCTTCCGCAAAATTGGCGCTTCTTGACATTTCCCATAAGACAAGTATTATAAATAGCAAGGTGCTTGCGGAAGGTTTGCTGAAGGCGCCTACCAATGCTGCCACCGCAAGTTCCTTAATCATACCAGGTATGTATAGTTGTAGAAGCAGTACCCCAGGCACATAAGGAAGGAGATAAAATGGACATAAATGTAATAATGAAAGGCATACTCGACAGCTACCCTTATCCAATAGTATTTGTGGATTGCACATACACCATCCGTTTTATGAACCGCTACGCTGAATATCACTACTACAAAGAGCGCGGGTACGGGCCTCTCATCGGCAAGTCCTTATTTGATTGCCATGATATGGAGAGTTCCAAGGAGCGCATCCAGTCCGCATTTGAAAAAATGAAAAAGGATGGAAAAGAAATATTTTTAAAGGTAAACAGCCGCAATCTCCGGCTCTATATGCAGCCTGTAAGGGATGACTCTGGGAAACTCATCGGCTTCTTTGAGCGTTTTGAGCTCAATCAACAGCTTTAAGCCGAAGGTAATCCTCAATCTTTATATATACGGCCGCCGTGCAACTGTACGACGGCCGCATATATTTTAATCTAACAAATATAATTGTAAATTTCTATAATGAAGACTCGCCTGAATCTATATGTTTTAATACAATTTAGTTTGAAATTCCGGCAAAAATAACAAAAATTCAATTTTTATCTCAACAAAAGTTGTCGTTTGGGCGTTTTAACTTTGTTATGAAACATTGTTGACAAACAAAGAGTCATTAACTATAATAGGAGTGTATTGTGGATGTTGAGTATAATTAAGCTGTTAAATAAATAAAAGTGAAATGGAGGACAGAACATGCGCTATAAACATTTTAAAAACGCCAATGTAGATGTATCTGAACTTGCAGTAGGCACTTGGGCCATCGGTGAGTCCGGACGCTACGGCAACGTGAATCGGAATGACGCCATAGAGGCTATTCAGGCGGCACTGGACGGCGGAGTTAACCTTATTGATACCGCCCCCTGCTACGGCACCGGCGCCTCCGAAAAAATCGTTGGAGAAGCAATCCAGCATTTTGACCGCAGCAAGATCCTGATATCGACAAAATGCGGACTTGTCCCCTATGCTTCGCCAGT
>CALXCS010000063.1 GCA_944386875.1 uncultured Oscillospiraceae bacterium | reverse complement strand
TAAAGAAGCTGCCAAATATGGAAATGTACACATTTCCACCTCTTCGGAAGATAAAAATCACACATACATCCCAAGGCAGGCAGAAATAGCCGTATCATCTGATTCCTCTTATTTCCACTATTGCGCTAACAACACCATTTATGGTACAGAATGGGATTATATACCTGATACCGGCAGTGTTCCTCTTGTATGTGACTTCTCCTCAAGTATTCTTTCTCATCAGATAGATATCTCAAAGTACGGCGTAATCTACGCTGGAGTTCAAAAGAATATGGCTCCTGCCGGTATGGCAGTCGTGATTATCAGGCGCGACCTTGCAGGTCACGAGTTGCCCTGTACGCCCACAATAATGAATTATAAAATCACTATTGATAAAGACTCCATGTACAATACGCCGCCGACATATAATATCTACGTTCTTGGGCTTGTTTTAAAGTGGGTTCAAGAAATGGGCGGAATTCAGGCAATGGACGAACTTCGTCAGGAAAGATCCTCGTTGCTCTACAACTTTTTAGATAATAGCCGCCTGTTCCATGGTTGTGCTGACAGAGAAGCTAGGTCAAAAATGAATGTCACATTCCGTACGGGGAGTGATGAACTCGACGCTGAGTTTTCAAAAGAGGCGGCGTCTCACGGTTTTGAGAATCTAAAAGGCCATCGTCTTGTAGGAGGCATGAGGGCATCTATATATAATGCCATGCCTGTAGAAGGCGTAAAGAAGCTTGTTGAGTTTATGAAAGATTTTGAAATCAAGCACAGCTGAAATTAATCACTGGGGGAATAAGAATAATGTATAAGATTAAGACTATAAATAATATATCCGATGCCTGCAAGCAGGTTCTTAATGACAATAACTATATTCTTGGAGACGACTTGGAAGATCCCGATGTAATTTTTGTCAGGGCAACCAGTCTTCAGGATTATGATTTTAATGATAATCTTAAGTGTGTTGTACGGGCAGGAATCGGTTTCAACACGATACCTATCGAGAAACTTGCAGATAAGGGTGTAGTAGTCTTTAATACCCCTGGCGGAAATGCAAACGGCGTTAAAGAAATTTTCCTCTTTGGTCTTGGAATGGCCTGCAGAGACCTTATGGGCGCAATGCAGTGGGTTCTTAATTTTGATACTTCAAGCGGAGATATTTCCGTCGTCATGGAAAAAGAAAAGAAGCGTTTTGTTGGTCCGGAGTATATCAACAAAAAAATAGGAGTTATCGGTATGGGCAATGTTGGCAGAAGAGTTGCTAACATATGTCAGCATCTGGATATGGATGTATACGGCTATGACCCGTATCTATCTGTAGACGCAGCGTGGCTGATTTCCAATAAAGTTACCCGCGTCAGCACTATGAATCAGCTGGCAGGTTGTGATTTTATAACCATACATACTCCCCTCACGGATGAAACCTACGGTATGATTAACAAGGAATTCCTCGATCAAATGGTTGACGGCGTACGTATTATCAATTACGCACGTCAGGAAATTGTCAACGAAGAAGACATGGTCGCTGCACTTAACAGCGGAAAAGTGGCCCGTTTTGTCACTGACTTCCCCACCAATACGTTGATTGGCACAAAAAATGTTGTTATGACTCCCCACCTGGGCGGCACAACATATGAGAGTGAAGAGAATTGCGCCATGATGGCTGCTCATGAAGCCATGGAATATATTGAAAACGGTAATATAAATAATTCCGTCAACTTTGGAAAGGCCTCCCTTCCACCTCGAGGCAGAGCGCGTCTGTGCATATTCCACAAGAATATCCCTGATATGATCGCGCACATCACCTCTGCTGTCTCTTCACGAGGCCTCAACATAGAAAACATGGTCAATACTTCCCTCGACGGATTTTCAGTGGCCTATACCATGATGGAACTCAGCGGTGATCCAGACCAGGCCCTTTGTGATAGAATAAGCACTAATGATGGTATTGTCCGCATCAGAGTAATCCCCGCAAAAAAGTAAGTTCTTTTCCTACAGAGAGGATGTGGCGGCGTTGGCCTATAAAACGATGCTTATAGTTAACCCTGTCTCCGGAAAAGGCAGAGTCAAGGGATTTCTTCTTGATATACTGACGTCTCTAAGTGCCAATGGCACACCCGTTACTGTTTTCCTTACGGAAAAGCACGGTGATGCCGCTGAGTTTTCGCAAAAATACGGCGCTGAATTTGACCGCGTAATCTGCACAGGCGGTGACGGCTCGCTAAACGAAGTAATCAACGGGCTAATGGCGCTTCCTGAATCTGCTCGTCCGTCTATTGGGTATATACCGTTAGGCACTACTAATGATATGGCCTCAACTCTTGGTATTCCAAAAGAACCCAAAAATTCTATCGAAAATCTTTCAACCTGGACTGACATTAATCAGGTAAAATATATTGATATAGGCTGTCTTGGACAACTCTATTTTGGATACGTCGCCGCTTTTGGCGCCTTTACAGATATCCCCTTTGTCACGCCGCAAAATGCAAAAAACACTTGGGGATATCTCGCATATGTCGTGGAGGCAATTGGCCGTCTTTCAAAAATAACTACAAATCACGTAGCTATAAAGTTTGATGGCGGATACATTGAAGACGACTTTATGCTAGGATTTGTTGTCAATTCTACTTCAGTTGCCGGCATAGTAAAACTGCCTGCCGATGATGTTTCGCTTGATGACGGAATTTTCGAGGTTTTACTCGTAAAACAGCCTAAAAATGCAGCTGATCTTAGTGCATGTGTTTCGGATATACTCAAGCAGAATTTTAATACCGAACATGTAACCTTGCTGCACACAAGCAAAATCTCTTTTCAGTTTGATTCACAGGTTCAGTGGACTTGCGACGGTGAAAACGGCGGTACTTACTCATACGTGGAAGTTAGGAATTATCACAGAGCTATTGGTATATTTGTATGAAGTTTCATCCCGGCAGCTTTTACTGTCGGGATAAGGTTTATATAGCAGGTGTTTTTAATGAATATTAATGTTCTTGCCATTGGAGATGTTTTCGGAGAAAACGGACTTGATTTCTTATGCGAAAACCTCAGGCCATTCAAGAAAGTAAAAGGAATTGATTTCACCGTAGTTAATGGTGAAAATTCCGCTATAGTTGGCATAACGCCGCATCAAGCTGATGATATTTTTTCAGCTGGTGCAGATGTTATAACACTTGGAAATCACTCATTTAATAAGAGAGCTATAATACCATATATTGAAGACAACAAATACGTGCTCCGCCCTTCTAACTATTCTCCATTAAGTGCCGGTCAGGGGTGGGGAATATATGAGTCAAAATTTGGGAGCGTATGTGTTATTGATCTGATTGGCCGATGCGGAATGGACTTTGGTCCTGATAACCCCTTTTTTGAAGCTGATCGAATATTAAAGCGTCTTGAAAGCGTTAAAGTTGTGTTAGTAGACATGCACGCAGAAGCGACGAGCGAAAAAGCTGCAATAGCATACTATCTTGACGGCCGAGTGTCTGCCGTATGGGGCACCCACACTCATGTGCAGACAAATGACGGGAAAGTGCTTCCAAAAGGCACCGGATTTATTACCGACCTTGGTATGACCGGCCCTGAGGATTCTATTTTGGGCGTAAAGCCAGAGATGTCCATTTCGCGCTTCCTGGGAGAGTCTAAAAGATACGCATATGAGCAGGCTGACGGCCCCTGTAAAATGGAGGGCGCTATCTTTACCATCGATTCTGCATCAGGCAAATGCCTTGGAGTTGAAACTATCCGCGTCGTTTAACCGCGTTTGATGCTGGCTATAAAGAGTGAATTGTTAAAAAGATGGTAGACATGAAAGTGTCTACCATCTTTTTAACAATTCACTAAAGTTCCTTGCGCTTATTACTATCATCTGTAGCTACCGATAGATTTCCTGCAGTCATCATCACACTCTTGGCGTAAATCTTCATATACTCCGCTTTTATCTGACATTATGAAATCCTCTGCTATTCTCTCCGGAAACTTCGCCATAATGTCCATGTCATGGTAAGCCCCATCTCCAGGAACCCAGAAATCCGTGTACTCAAGCGTATTCGGATCGATTGTAACAGCACAGGCGGTGCCAAAATCCTCAAGAACAGTAAATTCACTGTTATCATTCGCTTGATCAACGTCATAGCTTCTATATATTGCTATGCCATATAGCTCAATACCGTCTGCCGTCTCCTCCTGATAAAAACTCCTAAATGACGCAAATTCCAGATCTCCTCTATCTATATACTGCGGGCTTACCCACCACCCTGTAGACATATAGTCAACTACCGCTACCTGCACAGCAGCCATCAAGACATCCTCATCCTCTGTTGAGACAAAGGATCTTATCATATCAGCCGCTTCTGGAGCTGTGACACATATGTCGCCAATATTATAGTCAGATGATTCGCTGTCAGTCTGAAGCTGTGTAATGCTTATGATCTCCGGCGAGTCATCAAAAACCAGAAACGTATAGCATCCCTGTTTAGCCTCAATTTGAAGTGCCGTATACGTATCACCTAACTGTTCCTCGCTTGCAAAGCTCTTTTCAGGTAATTCTTTTAGCATTCCGGTAAGTTCGTTGATTTGACTGTCACTTAATATATTTGAAACTTGGTAATCGCCATTTTCCCCCTTAACAAACTTCTGTGCCTCCGCTCTGAGAATATCCTGACTTGATAGCTCTCTAACGTCTGCGATCTCATCATTCGTCTCAATATTTCCCCCGGTAAATGTACACCCAACGGCTATGGCGGAAATCACAATTGATACGATAACAGCCCACAAAATATTCCTTGGTTTTTTCGCTATAAGCTTTATCCGTTCAGTCGCCCCCTTTTTTCCACTTGTCATAGTTGTCGCAGTACACAGCAAGTCTCCCAGCTGCCGCCGTATAGCCATCATGTCTACCAGAGTTCGCCCATAGTCAATTCGCTCTTTTTCGCCCAGCCGCTTAATCGCTCCCTCGTCGCATGCAAGTTCGCAATCTCTGCGTGACAAGAAAGCCGCTATCCACACAAGTGGGTCAAACCAGTAGACTGCAAGGCACACCCCACGTACAAGGGACCACAGGTGATCAAAATGCCGGTAATGAGTAGATTCATGAATCAGCACGTGCCTGAGCCGCTGCTGACTATATAGGCACTCAGGTGTTATGTATATCTTCGGCCGGATGACTCCAAATAGGCACGGGGACACGACTCCTGATACAACATACACCGGTATACCGTCTGCTTCGATCCCAGTATATTCTGCTCTCTTCCGAAGGCGCAAGGCAAACATTACGTTCGACACGGCAAAAACAGTCAAAATTACCATGCAGCCTGACAGCCATATAATTACAATAATATCATGCAGCGTTATTTCTCTTCCGTCAGAGACTTTTGTTTCCGAGTCAGTCTCCTGATAGACACCTATACTTTGCTGATGGTCTATCTTGCGCCAGTCTATACCATCTGTCATGGCGAAGTCATAGTTGGGAGACTCCGCTGCGTCTGAATATTCAGTTCCCTCAGACCAGATCACCCGCCCGGTATCCAGTCTTCCCTTTGGCAGTATATTCATCACGCTTATTGGGCTATTGAGCGTCGGTATTGGTACTAATAGTCTGATTGCCACCACCAACCACATGGCGTACTGCATGCGTCTGCTGATTTTGCCTTTGAAGGCAACCCTTATCAGTATTATCACACAGATAAGTACTGAGGAAGTAATAAGTATCTCACTCATCATTTTCCTCCTCCGCCCTCTTTAATATATTGTATAGTTCCTCAATCTCGCCGCGAGTGAGCTGCCTGTTGTCAACAAGGGTAGACATCATAAGCCCAATGCTGCCCCTATATACCTTGTCAATAAGAGATTTCGTCTCGCCTATAGCCACATCTTCCCTTCCGTAACAGGGATAATACTCTCTGGACTTGGTACCTTCCTGATATTTCACAAGGCCCTTTTCAAGCATACGCGAAATAAGAGTGTTAACCGTACTTTTAGACCATCCGGTATCTTTTTCCAACGTGTGCCATATGGTAACTACTCCCATAGGAGGCCCATTCCAGAGACATTCCATAATTTTTCTTTCACTATCCTGTAGCGTTATTTGTCTCCTTTTGCTCATTATCTCACCTCCCCAATAATCGTATTACAGCTGTAATACGATTATTTTAACTCAAGGTATTACAATTGTCAACCTAATTTACGTTCCATATTATAATTTTAAGCCATTATTTCCGTAAACAATGTCTTAAATCTATCGGCTCTCTCTTAAAATGGTGAAGGCTGCGGCAACACAATGTTTCCGCAGCCTTCACTGTTATAAAACCAATATAAAAAATATTTTTCCCGCAAAGCCAGGCAGTTGCACACTTTTAAAAATGTTTCAAACCTGTATTTACTGTAGCAGGCTCTCTAGCGCTGCCCTGGGTTTGACACCAACAGAATTTGCAACAAGCGTTCCGTCTTTGAACACAAGTACTGCCGGTATCGCCATTATCTGATATCTGCTGGCAAGGTCAGGATTCTCATCAACATTTACCTTACCGACAGTGACGTCAGGCCTCGCCTGTGCAATCTCATCGACAACCGGTGAAAGCATGCGGCACGGACCGCACCATTCTGCCCAGAAATCTACCATAACATACCCGCTGGTTTCTGATATCACTTTATCAAAATTCGTCTGATCTAAAGTCAAAACTGACATTTTGTTCGCTCCTTTCGTTTTTGTTTATAATACTCCATCTATTGTTATACGACAGTGACTTTGATACACTTCTAAAAAATTAAAGATATTATAACATATATGTTTAGAAATGCAAACAAAAGCACAGCATATACACCTTTCAATATTCAGTCCGTCCAGATCTGTTCTTTCAAATGCATATCACTTAATAGTCATGACATTTTTATCTTTGGCTTCCAGCCGCCATCTCCTCAAGACGGTCTATGTCAATAAGCTCTATGCTTCCCCGCTTTAAAAGAACCAGTCCATCGTCCTGAAAACGGCGCAGCATCCTTGTGACCACTTCGCGCACGCTTCCCAAATGGTTTCCCAATTTTTCATGTGTAATGTTTAATGTATTGGAACCGCAGTTTTCCCTTTCTTCCAAAAGCAGCGCGGCAAGTCTTGTATCAAGCCGCTTATTCAGCACCTGGTCAAGGAGCCACATAACATCAGAAAATCGTTCAGACATCAGCTCGTTGGTATACATAGCGGCATCAGAGTTTACCATCACTCTTTTATATATTTCGGGAGGTATTCGCAGAAGACGTGTGTCCTCTTCAGCTTCCACAAATACATCGAAGCTTACGCCGCTGACGGCACATGCAGCGGAAAACAGGCAGACTTCCCTGTCTTTCAACCTGTAAAGCGTAATCTCCTTTCCCTCTGCAGACATTGTGTACGCCCTTATTCTGCCCGAAACTACAATAAGCAAACCAGTACAATCTTCCCTGCCGCCATGCAGTATTGTCCCTCCGCTGACAAATCTCTCTGTAATCTCTGAGCGGAGAATTTCTTTTGACTCATCGGAAAGTCTTTTCCAGAAAGGGATATACTCTTCTATTTTTTCTATCATACAGCACCACTTTCAATTAATTATAATAAACACTATTTTGCCTAAAAGCCTAAGCATTAGAATCATATCACATATCCAGCATTTTTGCCATATGTCAGATAGGACATCAAATCTTGACACAGACGTCATGGTGATGTATTGTTGTAATAGTTTTATATTTAATTTTCAAATTTGTACGCAATAAAGCTAAATAAAAGGTAATTAGAAGGAGCGGATTATGACTTCAGAAGAAAAAAAGCAGCTTTTAATCACTGCATGCAAAGTACGCATCGGCGTCATAGAAAGCACCCATTCCGCCAATTCAGGCCATCCAGGCGGCAGTCTTTCTTCTGCCGACTACCTGACATATCTGTATTTTAAAGAGCTCAATATTGATCCAAATAATCCATCATGGCCTGACAGGGACAGGTTTGTTCTTTCAAAAGGACATGCGGCCCCAGCTTTATATGCAGTCCTTGCGCACAGAGGCTTTTTCCCTGTTAAAGACCTCCTTACGCTGCGGCATGTTGGCAGTTACCTGCAAGGACATCCCAATATGAACGAAACCCCTGGCATAGATATGTCCACTGGCTCTCTGGGGCAAGGTATATCTGCTGCCGCTGGAATGGCCCTTGCGGCAAAGTATATGAACAAAGATTGCCGTGTTTATGCACTTTTGGGAGATGGCGAGATACAGGAAGGCGAAGTATGGGAGGCACTTATGTTCGCCCATCACTATAAGCTGGACAACCTCTGTATTGCAATTGACAACAACAAACTCCAGATTGATGGAAATGTTGCTGATGTCATGAGTCCATATCCCATTCCCGACAAGCTGCGGGCTTTTGGCTTTATTGTTAAAGAGATCGACGGCCATGATTTTGAGCAGATTGAATCCGCTTTAAATGAAGCGCGTGCAACAAAAGGGGCCCCATTTGCAATAATTATGGATACTGTTAAAGGCAAGGGCGTCAGTTATATGGAAAATCAGGCTTCCTGGCACGGAAAAGGGCCGAATGATAAGGAATATGAGCAGGCAATGGATGAGCTCAACGCAAGGCTTGCAGAATTGGAGGCGATGTAAGATGGCAGAGATAAAAGCAATCGCAACTAGAGACAGTTATGGTCAAACACTAGCCCAGCTCGGGGCAAAGCACCATGACCTGGTCGTCTTTGACGCGGATCTGGCCGGTTCAACAAAAACTTCAATATTCCAAGAGGCGTTTCCATCAAGGCATTTTGACTGCGGTATTGCGGAAGCCAACATGATGGCAGCAGCAGCCGGCGCAGCCTCCATGGGACTTGTTCCATTTGTCTCTTCTTTTGCCATGTTCGCCGCCGGCCGCGCTTTTGAACAAGTCCGTAATTCTATAGGTTACCCACATCTTAATGTGAAGATCGGCGCCAGCCATGCGGGCATATCCGTAGGTGAAGATGGAGCTTCTCATCAGTGCTGCGAAGATTTTGCCCTTATGCGTTCAATACCTGGTATGGTAGTGATGTGCCCCTCAGACGACGTAGAAGCAAAAGCCATGGTCAGAGCCGCCTACGAATATAACGGTCCCGTTTACATGCGCCTAGGCCGTTCACCCGTTCCTGTTTTCCACAATAGCGACCAGTATTCCTTTGAAATTGGAAAAGGTGAAATTGTCATGGATGGCACTGATATTGCCATAATCGCCACTGGCCTTATGACTGCCGAAGCCATTACGGCTGGTCACATCCTGTCTCAAAAAGGTATTTCTACTTGCGTAATCAACATGCCCACAATCAAGCCCCTGGATGAAGTCGTTGTTCTGGATGCCGCAAAAAAATGTGGACGTATCATTACATGCGAAGAGCACAGCATTATTGGCGGGCTTGGAGAAGCTGTCTGCTCTCTCCTCTCAGAGAAATTGCCCACGCCAGTACGCCGCATAGGCGTAAACGACGTTTTTGGATGTTCCGGTCCGGCATCAGAACTGCTTAAAATGTATGGGCTTTGCGCAGATAATATAGTAACGAATGCTCTTGATATGATAAAATAATGCTGGTGTAATACCACTAAAATGTAAAGTGGGTGTAAGTTCATTACCCCCACTTTACATTTCTATCGTAGTTCCACAAAGTCTATGCTTTCCGTTGGAGTCCGCACCGTCGCTGCGGTACTGCTAAACGCAGCAGCCAAATATAGAAAAAATCCCCCTTGAACCTCTGACAGTTCTGGGGGGATTCGATGGTGGAGACTGCTGGACTCGAACCAGTGACCTCCTGCGTGTGAAGCAGGCGCTCTAACCTGCTGAGCTAAGCCTCCGTACAATTTATCCCCAAAAAAGTTTTGGGGATAATGTGGTGACCCGTACGGGATTTGAACCCATGTTACCGCCGTGAAAGGGCGGTGTCTTAACCACTTGACCAACGGGCCAGAACTTATTTGTGACCTTACAGAGCACAAGCTCTGTAAGGTCATGGTAGCGGCGACTGGATTTGAACCGGTGACACCGCGGGTATGAACCGCGTGCTCTAGCCAACTGAGCTACGCCGCCATTAGAGGCAGGAATTATTATACTTAAAATCAGAAGATATGTCAAGGCTTTATTTTTAAAAATATTCGCTTTCTTGGTAAAACACTTTAGACGAAATAAAGCCGTTAATTGTGATTTACATATTGTCAGAAATGTTATATAAAAGAATTACATTTCTAAAGGAGCTGTTAAAGTGGAAAATATATACGAAGAGATCATATATCAAGCTGACTCGATGTCACAGCAACTTCGCAAAACAAGAAGAGATTTGCACAAGTATGCAGAACAAGGATGGTGTGAGGTACGTACCAGTTCCCTCATAGCCAGCAGGCTCACTGAGCTTGGGTATCATGTACTAACTGGGTCTGACGTCTGCTTCGGACCAGCTAGAATGGGTCTTCCCTCTGATGGGCAGCTGGAAGCCGAATATCAGCGCGCTATCTCTCAAGGTGCAATACAGCCTTTCGCACAGCGCGCCAAGTATGGATACACGGGTGTTATCGGGCTCCTGGACTGCGGCAATGGTCCCACAGTCGCCCTACGTTTTGACATAGATGCACTAGGTGTTTCAGAAGACGACAGCGCTGGCCACTTGCCAAACGCCGAAGGATTTCGTTCTGTCAACAACGGCACAATGCATGCATGCGGCCATGACGGCCATACGGCTATCGGTCTTGGTGTTGCTGAGATATTGTTGAATTTAAAGAAGCATCTCCATGGCAAAATTAAATTAATATTTCAGCCAGCCGAGGAAGGTGTCCGTGGTGCAAAGTCCATCGTTGAACACGGGCATCTCGACGATGTCGACTATGTCATTGGCAATCACATAAACGAATCCCAGGATAATTTTCAGATCAGCCTTACAACTGGGGCAACTTTGTCCAGCACAAAGATGGACATCTTATATAGAGGAACGGCAGCGCACGCCGGTGCATCGCCAGAGAAAGGCAAAAACGCCATGTTGGCAGCAGCTACTGCAGTTCTGAATCTTCATGCAATTCCCAGAAATAGCCAGGGAGGGACATATATAAATGTGGGCACCCTGCATGCCGGCTCCGGCAGAAATGTGGTATGCGACAGTGCGAAACTTGAAGTCGAGGTGCGCGGTGAAACAACGGAGTTGAACGCATATATGGAGGACTATGCCAGACGGATTGCCATATCCGCTGGGGAAATGCACGGGTGCAGCTGTGAAATCACGCTTATGGGAGCTACCGAGTCGCTGGAGAGCTCACCAGACATGTTGGACTACTGTGAAAAGATATGCCGTGAAAAGCTAGGGTTAAGCGTTGCTCCCCTGTCCTCCAAGGCCGGCGGCAGCGAGGACTTCGCCTACATGGTTAACCGTGTATGTGCTCACGGCGGCAAAGGTCTCTTCTTTAATACTCTCGCGCCTTGTTCCGGCGGCTTTCACACAAAGAGTTTTGATTTACCAGAGAGCTTCCTGTGCAACGGCGTGAAGGTCTTCTGCGGACTCACTTACAACCTCCTTACCGGCGGCCGCCCATAATTTATTTGCCATGTTTCAGCTCAAGTTAATCACTAGATCTGCGGAGAAAAACCCGTATGGCATTAAGTGATATGGTGACATAATAATAAGGAAAAAGGCTGGGATTTACTCAGCCTTTTTCCTTGTGCTACCATCTTATTTTAAAATTTACCAAAGCGGCTTTTCAAGCTCACAGGCACTGGCAAAAGGACCTGGGAGTGTGTCAATACCACGGTGGTCCCCAAAATAATCGCTATTGAATACTATGGTGCTTCCATCAGGCGATTCAAAACGCTCCTCAGGTTCAAAAGCATATCCAAGAATGTCACTATCCACTATGCCATCTTTAAACTCACCAAGGTAATCGTAGAGGTTTGTTTTTAGATAATATTTACCATCTTTTTCCTCATACTCTACTGTTACTTGAGCGCTATCGTCCATCAGGTTATGTTCATCATTCTCGTAAGCTGCTGCACCATTAAAATAGGCATTTCCACATGACCAAACCGGCAGATGTGAGAAATGAGCAGGCTGCAGTTTGCGCATATTGGCCGGCTTATCCAGCTCAAACTGTTCTATCCAGCTATTATATGTTGGATACCCATTGAAAACGGCGGTTCCCACCACCTGGTTGTCCTTCATGCTGAATCCCATGTCCTCTATTGAGGCACCGTCTTCAGCAGGCCACTTCTGCACAAAAATATTGTTATAGAACCTATTATCGCCATGTAGAATTGTCATAAATCCTGCCACCTCAGTCCTATGGCGGATATGGTACGGTGTATAGCGCGGCTGGTTTACGCCGTTCACCGTGGAATCAGTTCCACCGCCAACGGCCGTAAACGCCCCCAGGATCAGGTTATGCACTAAAGCAACACCCTGAGTCGCAATACGTACCGATGCCTTTGACATCAGCACGTTATTATCAATAAGCGTTGGGCCATGGCTCACTTCAACAAATATATCCTGGCTCATCATACCGCCCTGAAGCTTCTCCGCTGACTCGGGCGGATAATTGTCGTGGAGGAAATTTTGTGTTATACGAGTGCCCTGGGCCTGCCAGTCACACCAGATACCCATCGTACAATTGTGTATGTGGTTACGTCGGAATATGACGTCAATTGCCGCATGGAATTTAATGCCGGCTATCTCAGCGCCACCTAATTGCTGCATATTGTTTATATGGTGTATATGGTTATCCTCTATCACGCTGAACACGCATCCCATACGCCCCACAATGCCTGTCTGCTCGCAGTGGTGGATATTGCAGCGTCTGACTATATGGCTGCCAACCTTTTCTTTAAGCCAGCCATGGTATTGCCCGCGGCAAACAGCGTCTCTCTCCATCTGTGTCGGACTTTTCACGTGTTTCCTTGTAAAATAGTGATCATTTTCAGGATCATAGTATTTCCCCAGGGAAATACCACAGCACTTGCTGTTGCTTATATCGCAATCCTCAATTATCCAGCCCTTTGACCAGTGAGGTCCAATCATACCGTCTTGGTACGCTGCAGGCGGAGCCCATGTAGTAGCTGCCTTATTAATATTGAAGCCGCTTACAGTAATGTAATCAACACCTGTTTTTGAAGGCATAAAGCAGTTGCGCCGGACATTTATTTCAACATTTTCCTTATTTGGGTCATAACCCTGGAAATTGGCATATATAACAGTATCGCCGTTGTCCTGCTGTGTGTACCATTTATAAACGGAATACTCAGGCTCCCAAGATGGAGTGTAAACTTCACCTTTGATACATTCCTCCAGCGTCTCAGCCTCATATAGCTGCCTTCCATTTAGATACACAGCACCTGTGTGCCGAATCGCCGGGGCAAAATACCAGTCACCGCCGACTATAGTAGTATACGGATTATAATTTCCAAACACACCGTTGTTGACTCTGCACACCCAGACATTGTCCTGATAGTGTCTCCAAGATTTCACCTCTTCTGCACCGGTGAGGACCGCACCAAGAGGCTCAGTGCTTTTATACACAATCGGGGCATCCTCAGTTCCGCCGTATTTAGGATCGACGTACTCTCGATATACGCCAGGCGCCACTAAAACCAGATCTCCTGCTCTTGCTATCTTTGCGGCGTCATTAATATGCCTGAATGGCATTTCCATACTGCCATTGCCGTCTTTTGCAGCCTGCGCGTTAACATAGATAGTCATACTAGCCATCCTTTCATCACAGTAATAAGATAACAGTCTTCTTGCTTTTTAAACTATCCCTTCACGTCTAAGGTCCGCCAATGCGTGAAAGGCCTCTGACAGTGTAGGGTATAGCATCTCATATATGTTGTATATTCTCTTATATTTCTCAGACGCCTTTGCATCTGGATATTGTAGCTCTCCATACTCCAAAAAAGTTCCGCACGCCTCATCAAGCGATCCGAAAATACCCGTACCAACAGCGGCCATTATTGCTGCGCCAAGCGCCCCTCCCTGGTTATTTTTCAGAGTTCTGACAGGCATACAATAATTATCCGCCAACATCTGACGCCACAGTCGGCTCGATCCACCGCCTCCGCATATGAGCATCTCTTTTGGAGCCGCTCCATTCTCACAGAGTATGTCAAAGCACGCCCGTTGCGAGAATGCAACGCCTTCCATAACAGATCTGAGAAAATTCGCTTTCGTATGTACAGCAGAAATTCCGAAAAACACTCCCCTGCTCTCCTCATCAAGCACAGGGCTTCTCTCTCCCATAAGATACGGCAGAAAAACCAATCCACCTGAGCCAACCGGTATTTCCTCCGCTATTTCATCCAGCACCTTGTACACACTAATGCCATTCAGTTGGGCATTGGCACTCTCCTCTGAACAAAACTCATTTTTAAACCACTTAAGGCTCTGCCCAGCTGATAGTGTACATCCCATTAAAGCATATCCGCTGGGAACTGCCGAACAGAAAGTGTGTATTCTCCCTTTCGCGTCTATTTTAGGTCTGTCAGACTGAGCATACACAACTCCGGACGTTCCTATTGTTGTAAAAGCCACACCAGCTTTCACCACGCCGGTTCCTATGGCTGAGGCCATATTATCCCCAGATCCGGCAACAACAGGAGTCCCCTCTTTAAGTCCGGTTCGCTCAGAAGCCCGTCTGCTTATTCTGCCTGCAATCTGACAGCTCTCCAGCACCGGCGGTAAAAGAGCTCTGTCTATCTGTAAATCACCAAGTATTGCGCTGCTCCAATCTCTCACTTTAATATCCAGGAGGTTAGTGCCAGAGGCATCGCCGGCATCAGTTGCATATTCGCCGGTGAGTTTATATCTCACATAGTCCTTCGGCAGCATAACTACTCTGCACTTGTCATAGTTTTCCGGTTCATTTTTTCTGACCCAGAGTATCTTGCCTGCAGTAAAACCCGCCAGTGCCGGATTACCGCTTATGGATATAAGCCTCTCCCTGCCAATAATATCTGTTATCTCACGGCATTCATCACCTGTTCTTCCATCACACCAGAGAATCGCTGGACGTATTACATCACCACCGTCTGAGAGCATGACAAGGCCGTGCATCTGCCCTGAAAGTCCCACACCTGCAATTTCATCAGGAGATACTCCGCTTTTTGATAAAATTGAGGCGATTGTGTCAGCAGCCGCCTCCCACCAGTCGTTGGGGTCCTGCTCTGCCCATCCGTCTCTTGGCTGGGCCATTTTATACTCTATCGAATCCTCTGAGACAATTTTACCGGCTTCATCTGTAAGTAAAGATTTTGTGCCCGACGTCCCCACGTCGATACCAAGTACATACTTCATATTGCTCCCCTGTGTCCCGTTAGCATCCGCCAAAGAGCAGCGAATTTACTATACTTTCCAGATACTCTTGCCGTCCTGAACCTGGGCTGTTGGGAGTCCTAAGCTTTAGCGCATAGTCAGATAGTTCCTGCAATGTAGTGTCACCCAGGCGTATGCGTTTACCAATACCTGTTTCAAAGCTGGAATAGCGCTCTTTTATAAAGCTCTCTATTCTTCCGTCTTCAATTATCTGGGCGGCTTTCATTAAGCCAAGTGCAAATGTATCCATACCAAGAATATATCCGTAAAACATATCTTCATAAGTATTGCTGGGACGCCTGTTCTTAGCATCGAAATTAAATCCGCCTGTTAGGCCACCGCCTTTGAGGATTTCGTACATAGCCATTGTCGTCTCATAAACATTAAATGGGAACTCATCTGTATCCCATCCCAGAAGGTAGTCGCCCTGGTTGGCATCAACACTGCCAAGCATACCGTTTATTGCAGCGATTCTAAGATCGTGCTGGAAGGTGTGGCCAGCTAAGGTAGCATGGTTCGCCTCTATATTAAGTTTAAAGTCCTTATCAAGCCCATATTGTCTTAAAAATCCTATAGTCGTTGCAGCGTCAAAATCATACTGGTGCTTCATAGGCTCTTTCGGTTTTGGTTCAATGTAAAAGTCTCCGGTAAAGCCTATTGAGCGTCCATATTCAACTGCCATGTGCATAAGCGCGGCAATGTTCTCCTGTTCAAATTTGACGTCAGTATTAAGGAGAGACTCATATCCTTCTCTTCCTCCCCAGAAAACATAACCACGTCCGCCAAATCTTACTGTTAAATCCAGTGCTTTTTTTACCTGCGCAGCTGCAAAGCAAAATACATCTGCGGAATTAGAGGACCCTGCACCGTTCATGTATCTGGGATTGCCAAACATGTTCGCTGTTCCCCACAGGCACTTGATATTGGTTCCATCTGTTAATTTTAAAATATAATCGCTTATCTCATCCAACCTGTCGTTAGTCTCGTTTATGTCTGTGGCCTCTGGAACCAAATCAACGTCATGGAAACAATAGTACTCAATTCCCAATTTTTGCATAAACTCAACAGCAGCTTCAGCCTTGGCTCTTGCATGATCCATGGTTCCTAATTCTGCACCAAAGCTCTTATCCGCAGTTATTGTACCGAACATATCTGTCCCTGCGGCGCACAAGTTGTGCCACCACGCCATAGCAAAGGGAAGATGTTCTTTCATCTTTTTTCCATATACGATTTTCTCCGGATCGTAAAATTTAAAAGACATGGGGTTCTTGCTCTTAGGCCCCTCATACCTTATTTCAGGTATATTATTGAAATAATTGCCCATAATACGTAGCTCACTCCCTTTATTTACTATAGTGTGCACGAGCACCTATATAAAAATGATAGTTATAATAGACCAATTTGTCAATAAAAAACATAGAATATAGTGCATTTTATCGATATGTATAAATAAATTTATAATATTTGTTTGTATTGACATGTAATATTTATATTTTTAAAATTGTGCGAGCACATTATCCGCTTTATTTGACATCAGAGCGCCATGTGTATATAATTAGTAATATAAAATTTAATTAAATTGTTTTAAGGTTTTTATGGTCACTATTAAACAAATTGCAGAAATTGCTGGAGTATCCAGGGGGACGGTAGATCGTGTGTTAAATAACCGCGGTCATGTCAATAGCGAAACTGCCAATAGGGTCCGCCGTATTGCTGACTCGTTAAATTACGTTCCAAATAAGGCAGCAAAATCACTTGCTGCTCTTAAACGGGAGACAAAGTTGGGATACATTATTCTCTCTCAAGGAAGCAACCCTTTTTTTAGCCAGTTAGAGTCTGGAATCCGGAAGAAGGCTCAAGAGCTTGCGGAGTATGGAGTATCACTATCTATAGAGTATGGCGATTATTCTTCCCCTGAATATCAGGATGAGCTCATTGACAAGTTAGTCAACGATGGGATTGACGGGCTTGCCATTTGCGGTTTTAATTTCCAGAGTACAGCCGAAAAACTCCGTAATATTACACTTGCAGGCATACCCGTCGTCACTGTAAATACCGACATTCCCTCTTCCGGAAGACTTGCCTATGTAGGCAGTAATTATAAGAAATCAGGGAGAACTGCCGGAAGAATTATGGATATAGCCACAAGAGGCTGTGCAAAAGTGGGGATAATTCTCGGCTCCCACAGCGTTTTGTGCCACAGCGAACGCGTAGACGGCTTCATCTCCTATTTAAATGACCATGCGCCAAGCATAGTAATTTCAGATATCAGAGAGAACTATGATGATGATTACATGAGCTATTCTATCGCAACTGAAATGCTCACTTGCAGCGAACCTGTCGATGCAATCTATCTCGCTTCAGCCGGCACTTATGGTGTGTGCAAAGCTATCGAAACAGTGGGAAAAAAGGAAAATAATACGCCGGTATTTCTCTGTTATGACCGCTTTCCTCAGATTGAACCTATGCTGAAAAGTGGAGTAATTACCGCTACAATATGCCAGCAGCCACTTTATCAGGGCAGCAAGCCTTTGGATATTCTGTTTAGTAAAATAGCAATGGATATTTGTCCAGAACAGGAAAATTACTATACAGATATTGAAATACTTGTCAGTGAAAATATGTAAAACCCATAGTTTCAGGGACTGAATGCGATACTCTCACATCCAGTCCCTGCTTTTTAAATATATAAATACTATTTCTTAGTTTTACCAGCCTATAGACCATTATCATTCACAATACGTACCTTAAGTTTTTCCAGCGCCTTTTTTTCTATACGGGATACATATGATCTGGATATACCGCATTTATCTGCCACTTCGCGTTGCGTCATTCTGTTGCCTCCCTCGAGCCCATACCTCATGTTTATTACCGTCTTTTCACGCTCATCCAGTTCAGTCCTGACATATTTCCTCAGCTGCGCGTATAGTTCTCTTGAACCCAATTCTTCAAAAATATCGTCTTCCGCGCATATCACGTCCATCAATGACAGATTGTTACCCTCTTTATCTGTATCTATAGAATCAGAAAGCGACAGGTCTCCTGCAGATTTCTTCTGGCTCCTAAAATACATTAATATCTCATTTTCAATGCATCTGCTTGCATAAGTTGCCAGCCTGACTCCTTTTTCTGGTCTATATGTCGATATTCCCTTTATAAGTCCTATCGTACCAATGGATATTAAGTCATCTTGTTCACTAGACTGCGTATAATATTTTTTTATAATGTGTGCCACCAGCCGCAGGTTTCTTTCAATAAGTATATTTCTCGCTTCAATATCGCCCTCTGCACATCTTTCCAAATATAACTTCTCTTCGCTCTGCGAAAGCGGTTTTGGAAACGATCCATTAGTACCTGCAAGGCGGAGAAGCAAAAATGGATAGGACAGCAATGCTGCGAATACTGCAGACAGCATGTATTCCACCTCCAAAATTTGAACATACTCAATTGTATTCAGAGGTTATTTGTCCTTATTCGCAAAAGTTGACTGTCTTTTTCTGCCTGTCCTTTTTTTTGACTTTTCCCAAGTGTCAAAAAATACCGCGTAAATATCAAAAAGCTGGCAAAGTGATAATACAATCAGCCAGCTTTCTTCTATATATATTTTTTTATACAGTTACTTCCACTCTGTTTCCTTAACATATCTCATAATGTCATCATAGATAACCCTATAGCCATTCTCGTTAATATGCACGCCGTCAATACAGTAGTCAATTTTCATTTTTCCTTGAGCATCTGTTATTTTGCCGTTTATATCAATATATTTCAGTCCGCGCCTACGGCTCATCTCTTCCACAAGTCTATTAGCCTGCCGTATTTTCTCGTTGCTGCGAACTTCTATTAGCGACTGACGATTTTCCTCAAAAGCGGCATCAGGATTTACAGGATAATATGCCATTGTATATATCTCTATCCCAGGCACTCCATCTGTTATCTTATCAATTATCATCTCATATCTGGTAATAAGATCCTCAAGTTTTAGCTTCGGGTCATTCATATCGTTAGTCCCAATATTTATAAATATTCTCCTGGGCTGAAGGTCTATAACACAAAAATCAAGCCAATTATAGTATTCCGCTGTCACAGACCCTGCTACTCCCCTATTATATATAACCGTATCGTCCCCGTGCTCGGCAAGGAGCTGATTTATAGGGAACCATTCCATCAGGGATGACCCCGCAAAAACTATTTGACCTTTTTTTGCAGTCTTGTTTTCCTCCTTATAAGCTGCTAACTTCTCTCCCCGCGGATCTCCCGCTGCCACCCTGCGCTCTTCCATAAACTTTATCCGCTCGTTGCTGGTCATTTTTCTAAGTTCCATTACCAATTTCTCATACTCAATCATAAAATCACCTCATAGAATTGTTTATTCTGGGGTAGCCCGCGGCACATTATTGAGTCAACTGCAGCAAGCACTATGCCCGCCGCTTTTGGCGGCGGGTATAGAAGCGCTTTATCAAGCGTGTAACATTCATTTGTTAAAGGGCTTTATCAAACATCTTCAGCATTCCTTCAACTACAATCTCATTATTATGTCCGGCTCCAACCAGGCCAAAAGACTGAAACACTTTATGGCCAGCAGAGCTGTCATCCAAGATGTACCCAACTGCGGGATCCCCAATATGTGTTGTAACAATTGTCTTCTTGAAAGGTGAAGCCTCCTTACAAAGCATGCCAATTTCGTTATACAGCTCGCATGCTACTCCGTAAATAGCAATATCCCCCAGTATGACCAACTGTGCTTTCATCGGAGTCGTTTCGCCTGTGGGTATCATCTCGGCAAGCTCCTTTTCTGGCTGCGGATCCTCCGGTCCAATGTCTCCCGACCATTCCAGCAGGTTATCCACCACAAGACGGTGTCTTGACCAGTCAAATTTATCATGTGGGAATTTCTGTGTCGGGAAATAGAGCATATCGTCCACAGTCGTTATCTTCATTGAGCTTTTCTGAGCATCAATTTTGTTTAAAACCTGCAGTGCATCAATGCCGTGCTGCTGTCCAAAGACCACCCCTTGCTCATAGGCAGCACCGGGAAGCCTCCGTCGTTCACGCATCTTGCCATCTTTGTCGTATACAGGCATTATCCCCACAAACATCGGGTTCTGGTTTCCAGCAGCGCCCGACTGCCACATACATACTGCCCCGTCACCATAATGCTCTTCAACAAAGTTACAGGCAATCCCTGGAATATCGCAAGATACTTTTACCTTGCCGTCTGTATCTCTGGTGCAAAAAGATGTTGTCGAATGCATTGCGTAATTGAGCACGGCGGCTATAAGCTTACCGTCTTCATCAACAAATTTTATAACGGCAAGTGTCTTATCGCTCGGTCTGTCAAAGGCGGCTCCCTGCATCCAGTATCCCTCATAAAAGAGCTGATCCCTATTTACATTTATGTAGCTTTTACCCTCTCCAAATCCATATTTTGCAGGACGCATATTATCAATTGCCATTCCCACAACTTTGATACCGTTTTCAACCACCATATCAGTATACGCCCGCTGATTTGCAGGCACTTCAACATTTGTTTCTATTCCTGTGGGGTGTTTTCTCCCTGCAACGTGAGGCGCGGAGTGGTTATGTGTGCCTACAATCAGCATATTTTCGTCGTTTATTCCATAAGCATTAGTTATAGCCGGGCGTAATATTTCGGGGCATGGTACTCCTCCCAGTTCAAAGCTCTCCAGGAGAAATATCTTCTCCCCGTTATCAATAACTATCGCTCTTACATTGATTTCTTCACCCTCTCGTACTCCCTCATACTGTCCTACCATTGCTGGCAACGGGAGCATATCCTGTGTTGGTGTTATAGAAAGTTTTGCGGCACCGACATTAATAGACATACTTTTCTCCTTTCAACTATTTATTTCCCCGTCATTTTAAACATTTCAAGCATACCTTTAATGATGATATCGTCACAGGCTCCCGGCTTAACCGGTCCAAAAGATTGGAACACATTGTGATGCCCTGAAGCCTTATCAGCTATATATCCTATATATCTGGAATCGGTATGCGTAACTACAAAAGTATTTTCAACCGGAGACGCTTTCTTCATATATCTGCACATCTCCGAATATATCTCGTTGGGTACACCTACAATGGATATGTCCCCCAAGTTTAATAGCTGCATAGGCATTGGATATGGGTGCTCTGGGTCATCCTCCATTACCACAAGTTTTTTCTCGGGCCGTTCTCCATTTGGCCCCAGCGGCACCAGATTGTCCACCAAAAGCCGGTTGTACTGCATGTCTGCTCCCTCAGGCGCTTTTTGAGACGGCAGATCCACAGTTGTTTCTGCAGATGTAATCTCCATATAATCCTGATACTTATCTATTGAGTTCAATACATCAATCGCATCTATGGCATGCTCTCCTCCAAGGGACTCCATAAGAACATATCCCGTACCATCCGGTAGCGTTCTTCTGACGGTATATCCATCATCCTCATATGTGAATACTGAGCCAGTAAATCTGGGGTTCTGATTTCCCTCTGCTGCCGGCGTCCAAAGGCAGATAGCACCGTTTCCAAAACGGCGCTCTACAAATTCACATGTTACGCCGATAAAATCTGATGAGACTTTAAGCTTTCCATCAAAGTCGTTTGATAGAAATCCTAGTATCCCGTGAGCTGCATAGTTCAGCACACAGGCTATAATCAGCCCCTCTTCGTCTATAAATTTTATAGCGGAGAGTGTCTTATCGCTGTAAGCTGCAAAATTAGCGTCCTGCATCCAGTATCCATCCGCAAATAGCCTGTCACGGTTTACGTTTATATAACTCTCTCCCCTGCCGAAACCATATCTGGCTGGGCGCATGGCAGCAACCGCATTTTTTATTGCCTCTGCAGTTCCGTTGTAGACAACCTTGGTAAAAATTTCAGTCTTTTTCTCAAGCTCAGAACCTTTTTCAGGTGGAGTTACCTGGCCATGATTTCTCCTGGTTGTATATGGCACATCGTGATTATGTGTCGCGCACATAAGTATATTCTCCGGAGGTATGCTACCCATCTCAGCAATAAGTTCTCTTACAACGTCCGGCGGCGGAAGTATGCAGAGGTCATATGTCACCACTGCCGCCCTTGTCTCACCATTGTCAATTACAACAGCCC
>CALXCS010000062.1 GCA_944386875.1 uncultured Oscillospiraceae bacterium | reverse complement strand
AAAATCTTTTGTACTTCGGCCATTTATTATAAGGTCGCCTGAATCGTATTTATCCAAGCCGCCGATTATATTGAGCAGCGTGGTCTTTCCGGAGCCACTCTGCCCCAAGATAGATACAAATTCGCTTTTTCTAAAACTGACGCTGACCCCATCAAGAGCCTTCTGTGTGAGATCACCTGTGACATATGTTTTGACTATATTGCTGAGCTTGAGCATATGAAAATCTCCTTTAAAGCCCTCCCAAAGGACTTTTGTGAATCAACTTAAGTACGCAGCAGCTATTATAGCACTCATTTGAAGCGCAAAATCTGAACTTTTAGTTAATTATGGCCGCGAGGATTGAAAAATAAAATAAAACTTCCGTGTACACTATGGCACACGGAAGTACATATTGACATTGCTGATTTCCTGGTATGGCAGGGAACTTGAAATTTATCCTCTTCTGCGGCGGGATCCGCGGCGCTCTGACTGACGGCGTATATCCGACATCTTACTGTCAGAATCTTTCATAAACCGTTTTAGTTTGTCCTCAAAGGCGGCGTCAACCGGTGCGTCATCTCCAGAGGATGCCTGCGGGGCGCGCTGATAGGGCTGGCCTCTGTCCTGACGCTGAGGGATGCTCTCCTGCGGACGGGGCTGCTCTGCCTGCTTTATTGAAAGGTTTATCCGGCCGTTTTCATCTATGTTTATTACTTTTACCGTAACTTCCTGTCCAACTGTCAGATAATCTGACACTTCCTTGACAAAGGTATTGGCAATCTCAGAGATGTACACAAGCCCAGATTTACCTGGGGCAAGCTCCACAAAAGCACCGAATTTAGCAATTCCGGTGACTTTACCTTTTACCACTTCTCCCTTTTTAAATTCCATATGTTAAGTTTTACCTCTCTATAAGCTCTTATCTATACCAGCAGGAATTATTTAGCTTCCTGACCGGCGTAGTACACCATTTCACCGCGCTCACCCAAACCCAATTCATCTCTGGCAATGTCACGGATGACATCATCGTTATCTTGATTTTCCAGAACGTAGCTTAGCTGATCGTTTTCTGCGGCCATATCTGCTGCCTGAGCTGTCAGGACGCTGTTTGCCTCTTTGGCTTCTGTTATCCTTGAGCGCAGGCTCAATATTGCCGTCACTGCGTAGACGGCCAATATGCACAATATTATCTTCGTAGCTATACCTGTGCGTTTTAGACGCATCGCTTTTCACCCCTGGTGAATTACCGGCGGCAGTTCGGCGGCCGGCATAGATATTATTTCTTATTCTATACCATAATCTCAAGGATGAAAAGATTTTTTTTGAAAAAATCCCACATTTTTTCAGAAAATTTCCCAGCAGTTTAAATGGATAGGCTAAAATTTCTGCTATCAGGCCGCATCCCAGAACAATGAACTCCCAAAATGCCCGTATAGGTTTTGCAAAAACCAAGGCATATATCACCCCGCCCAAAGCTGCTGCCACCGCCAAAAACAGCCTCTGACGTCCGGCGCCGGCCCAGAGCCCCAGTACGAACAGCCCAACTGCAACGGCGACCCAAAAGATAGTATCCAGTAATATTGATATCCACCAGGGCTTTCCCCTGCGCAGCACTCCCAGAAAGTCATATATAACACCGGCTGCAATACCTAAAACTAGTCCGGCCGCTGCCTGCATGGCCTGATTGGCTATTCCTATTTCCATGTTTATTTAAAGAGCCGGGAGAAAAAGCCTCCGCCCGTGGGTGCGGCGTCCTCATATTCAATAGCATCTATGATCCCAGTGACAGTTACATCGCCGGTGTCTACACTGAGCCTTTCCATGTGTAGCTTGTCGCCGCGCACTGTCAAGCCGCCCCTGGTGGTACCCATTACCACCTCCTGCTCATTAAAGCTCTCCACGTCGGTAACCCCTGCTACGCTTAAACGCTCGCGGCCTTCCAGTACAAGACTGTGTATCTGCTCAGGCTGTACCCTTCTATCCTCGTACGCCATTTAGCACCTCCTGCTTTGAAGTATCTGTCCTATTATATTGGGACACGCCAGCCATTATGACTTATATTTACATATACTTCAAATGGTAACAAATGCAAACATTTGTCGAAGGTGTTGACAATCTTTTGTAAATAGTGTATAGTGCTTTTGAAATTAATTGTAACTATTTTGTTACCTTTCGGGAGGAGCGACAATGATATTCAGAAAAAGGGCCAATGACAATGGCGCGGGGAAGAGTGGAAACGGCGGGCGGCCTATCCTTGCACGACGCGTCAAAATGTCGGCTCTTATGACTCTCACTGCCTTTTGCTGTGCCCTGACGGTGGCGGCGGTATTCAGCGGATCCATGGTCTGCTACGCCGTCTCCTACGAGGGTACTGACTTGGGTACGGTGAGCGATAGATCAGAGCTTGACAGGGCCATACAGGAGGCGGAAGCGATCGCCTCAGATATATTGGGCCAAGAGTGCTCCATTGCACCGTCAATAACTGTGACAGCCGATATCGGCTCTTCTGAAAACGGCAATGGCCTTACCGAGAAACTACTGGCAAACGTAGATGGCATTGCTGAGGGCTATGCCATCACTGTTGACGGCAATGCTGTGGGAACCATGGACGACCCTCAGAAGCTGTGGGATATTCTCACATCCATACTTGAGAGCTATTCCACTGAGAACACGGTGTCCATAGGATTTTCTCAGACTGTAGCCGTGGAATACACGTTTATCAGCCAGGATCTGTGCAACGATCCTCAGGAGATAGAGGCGCTTCTGTCTCCTGAGAACGGAGATTCCCAGTTTAGCCTTGATGTTGTTTCCAGCGAGAGCGTAGAGGTGCTGGACAACATACCAATGGAGACTGTATATGAATACTCTGATGAGATGTACTCTGATGAACGTGAGCTCCTCCAGGAGGGCAGCGATGGCGTGATGAGTACCAGATATGTCGTGCAACTGGTAAACGGTCAGGAGATAGCGAGAACGGTAACAGGCAGCGGCGTTATAAGCCAGCCGGTTGACCAGGTGATTGAAGTCGGTACGCTGCAGGGTTCCAGGACTGACTCCACCGGTTCATATATATGGCCGACGCAGGGCAACCTGACTTCAGATTTCGGCAGCCGCAGCGTAGCCGTGGGCTCATCGAACCACAAGGGGCTTGATATTGCCGGTCCTGTAGGAACAGATGTCTGGGCAGCTGATGGCGGAACCGTTATATATGCCCAGTACTGGTCAGGAAGCGGTTATGGCAATATAGTTATGATAGAACACGATAACGGGGATATAACTTACTATGCGCACCTTGATTCAATAAGCGTCCAGGAGGGAGACAAGGTCGCCCAGGGAGATTTAATCGGAGAGATGGGCGCTACAGGCAACGTCAGCGGCTCGCACCTGCATTTTGAGGTGCGCCCAGGCGGCGGCGAGCCTGCAAATCCCCTCAATTATCTGCCGTAAGATTAAAACGAGAATATGCAGTGTATTTGACAGTGCGAACGCCGGAGGGTATGGTCCTCCGGCGTTTTTGTATTGCCGGCAGCTATGGGAAGATGCTGCTGCAAAGCGGTTGACACAGGGCACGGTGTTTAATCCGGCAAGTGCAGTGGGATAATATACAAGAAAGCCCGTGCCGCAAACGGCATATTTTCGGGCGGGAGGTATATATGGAACAGATTGCTTTTTATGATGCAAAGCCCTATGACAAAATATGGTTTGACGCTCTTGCGCCGGCAGCGGGAATTTCGATTCGATACCTGGAAAACAGACTTGACAAGGAGACGGCGCTGCTGGCACACGGCTGTAGAGCGGCCTGCATGTTTGTATCGGATACGGCCGATGAACCGGCGCTTCGCGCTCTCTCAGCTCTTGGCGTGGAGGCTTTGGCGCTGCGCTGTGCCGGATACAACAATGTAGACATATCCGCTGCTGAAAGGAATCATATCGCGGTGTACCGTGTGCCGGCCTACTCGCCGTCTTCGGTGGCGCAGCACGCACTTGCCCTGCTGCTGACTCTTGCCAGGCGTACACATAAGGCGTTTACCAGGACCAGGGAGAGAAATTTCAGTTTGGAAGGGCTGACGGGCATAGACCTGGAGGGTATGACTGTCGGGGTTATAGGCACAGGAAAGGTCGGCCTGAAATTTTGTCAAATGTGCATGGGCATCGGCATGAAAGTGATAGCATACGACATAAATCCAATATGGGGGATGGGCATCGAATACGTGCGTATGGATGAATTGCTGCGCCGCTCAGACGTTATATCACTTCACTGCCCGCTGACGCCGCAGACATATCACATGATAAGCCGCTCGGCTTTCCATGCTGTCAAGGATGGGGTATATATTATTAATACATCCAGAGGCGCGCTTATTGACAGCCAGGCACTGCTGGACAATATAAAGTCAGGAAAAGTGGGCGCCGCAGGGCTTGACGTATATGAGGAGGAGACAGACTACTTTTATGAGGACGTATCTTCAAAGGTCATGAGCGACGATACGCTGAACCTGCTGCTCTCTCAGCCCAATGTACTTGTTACAGGACATCAGGCGTTTCTTACCGATCAGGCGCTGAGAGCCATTGCCGAGACGACGGTGGATAACCTGCGATGCTTTTTTGAAGGGGTTAAATCACCCAACAGACTGCGCCCTGCTGCATCTGCCGCTGCGCTTTAACTGTCAGACAGTCAGATACAGACGGTATATCGGGAGGTTTTTTGCAGAAAAGTTACAAAAACTCATTGTTTTTCCCAAGGTAATTGAAATCTCCTCAGGAAAGAGAGTATAATATATCGGTTGAATTTTAAATGACTCGATTTTTGGGAGTGTTACTTTTGGAAAAGAAGATACGCAACGTGGCGATTATAGCCCATGTTGACCACGGTAAGACCACGCTGGTAGACGAGATGCTTAAGCAGTCAGGCGTCTTTCGGGAGAACCAGGCTGTACAGGAGCGGGTTATGGACTCCAATGACCTGGAACGTGAGCGGGGAATTACAATACTTGCAAAGAATACGGCAGTTGAATACGGCGGAATAAAAATAAACATTGTGGATACGCCGGGCCACGCCGATTTTGGCGGTGAGGTTGAGCGTATATTAAAAATGGTAAACGGTGTTATCCTTCTGGTAGATGCGGCCGAGGGGCCGATGCCTCAGACCAGATTTGTTCTCTCCAAGGCGCTGGAACTGGGCCACAGGGTAATAGTGGTTCTGAACAAGATAGACCGTCCAGATCAGCGAGTCCTGGAAGTTGTGGATGAGGTGCTGGAGCTGCTTATGGAGCTTGGATGTACCGATGAGCAGCTTGACTCACCAATGCTATTCTGCTCCGGACGGCGTGGTACCGCCAGCTTCTCACCCGATGTGGATGGCACGGATCTAAAACCGCTTTTTGATACAATAATCGACTATATACCAGCGCCTGAGGACCATGACGATGAGCCCCTGCAGATGCTGGTGTCCTCTCTTGACTATAACGACTATGTGGGCAGAATAGCAATTGGCCGCATTGAACGGGGCGTGATAAGGCAGAACCAGGAACTTGCCGTATGTAATTACCACGGTCAGACCCAGGCTAAAAAGGCAAAGGCCGTAAGTATATATGAGTTTGAAGGGCTTGCAAGGTCGCCGGTTCAGGAGGCCAGTTCCGGCAATATAATAGCACTTTCGGGCATACCCGATATAACAATAGGCGATACCATATGCGCGCCGGAAGCCCCTGTGCCGCTGCCATTCGTGAAAATATCCGCTCCGACTATGGAGATGACATTTTCGGTAAACGACTCCCCATTTGCAGGGCGGGAAGGCAAATTTGTCACGTCGAGGCAAATTAGAGACAGACTTGCCAGAGAGACGCTGAAGGACGTCTCCCTGAGGGTCACAGATGTGGAAGGCTCTGACCACAGTTTTAATGTTGCCGGCCGCGGGGAAATGCATCTGTCAATACTTATCGAGACTATGCGCCGCGAGGGATACGAGTTTGCCGTATCACCCCCGCGTGTGCTGATGCGTGAAATTGATGGAATCCTGTGCGAGCCGATAGAGCGTGTTGTGGCAGACGTGCCCTCTGACTCGGTAGGTTCTGTTATAGAAAAGCTGTCCTCCAGAAAAGGTGAATTTGTGGAGATGACGCCTGTTGGCGACAGGATGAAGCTCACCTTCTTTGTACCGTCGAGAGGGCTCTTCGGATACAGGAACGAATTTCTTACCGACACAAAGGGCGAGGGCATAATGAGCTCCGTTTTTGAGAAGTATGAAAAGTACAAGGGAGAGGTATCCCGCCGCAACTCCGGCTCACTTGTGGCGTCGGAGACGGGCGAAGCCGTGGCTTACGGTATATTCGGCGTCCAGGACAGAGGCGTTATGTTTGTCTCCCCAGGGGTGCAGGTGTATGCCGGAATGGTAGTGGGGGAAACGCCCAAGGCTGAGGATATAACGGTGAACGTCTGCAAGCCCAAACAACTTACCAATATGCGTGCCGCCGGTTCTGATGAGGCTCTGCGCCTGGTGCCGCCAAGGGTCCTGTCATTGGAACAGTGCCTGGAATTCCTGGCAGATGATGAACTTCTGGAGGTCACTCCCCAGAGCCTGCGTATAAGAAAGCGCATACTTGACCACTCCCTGAGAATGAAGGCTGCAAAGTCGAAGCAGCAGTAATATTAAATGCCCCGCCAAAAGGCGGGGCACTTTTTGCCAAAAGGCAGGGTTTTTCTATTGGCCGGAGATTATTTGTAGAATACGCTGGCGCGTACAAATGATTTAGCTCAGAGAGTCAATCCGGAAGTCCCACGAAGTTGCGCTCAAAGACCGCCATCCTCACAGGGGGCCTGTCGGAGCCCATAAAATTTGGAATCACAGAGTATACGGCGGAGCCTGCCAGAGCGGCTTCGCAGACTTTGATCGCGTTTGGCAGGCAGTCATCGCCCAGAGGCGCGCCGAGAGCCCTAAAGTCGTGGTGACCATTATATATGCCGTCGTATTTATCTGAAAGACTGACCATAGTTCGGAGACCTTTTATCGTTACATCCACAGGCGTGCCGGACACTCCCAGATTGTAGTTAAGAGCGTCTCCTACAAAGAGGCTCCTGGTCATCTCGTCCAGGAACATCATCTGCCCTGGGGTGTGCCCCTGACATTCATAGGCAGTTACAATACGCCCGCCGCCCAGATCAAAAGTATGCCCCTGACGAATAGGGGTGACAGTCTGCTCTCTGACTTTATCAGGGGCTGCAGGGACAATATCCTTCTCTATGTCATACCCGTAGAGATTGTGTACCTGGTAAACGCTGGGGAGACAGCTGAGCATTCTTTTGGCTATGGAGGCTGCGTAGCTTTTTCTCATCTCCAGAGTTTCATAGTGGAACCCGTCGAAGTCTTTTCCGCCGATATAGATCTCCGGAAATTGCCAGGCATTGCCTGTATGATCTCCGTGCCCGTGGGTCAGCGCCACTATGACAGGTTTTTGAGTAATGCGGCTGACGGCGCCTCTGAGATTGCCTATACCGATGCCGGTGTCAATAAGAAGAGCTTTTTCGCTTCCCACCAGCAGAAATATGCTGGCGCAGTCAAACTCGTCAATTTCATACGTATCTTTTTTAAACTGGACGATTGGGTAGAGTTCTGTCATATTATCTGCCTCCCGATTTGAAGTGGTTTTATGCTTGAATTATACCATTTTACGCTTAGTATTGAAAGATGGTGGATATACGGCCCCGCGGCAGATTTGCGGAGTGCGGATTTTCGATAATGTGCAGTACAAATACCGGAATATTAACCGAAAATTATATTTTGCATGTTCAGCGAATAGAGTTTATAATAGTACAGGTTTAGAACCGGATTAGGAGGGACCGATGGAAAAATTTTTTGAGAGTATCGGCGGCGCAATGCCGGGCGTTGTTACGGTTGTGCTGGTGCTGGTCTGTATACTGATATTTACAAAGCCTATTCGATTTATTCTGAAACTGCTGATAAACACCCTTATAGGATTTGTCGTACTGATACTTATTAATAAGTTTGGCGCATACATAGGCGTAACTCTGGGGGTAAACTGGATAAATGCGGCGGTAGTAGGCATACTTGGAGTGCCCGGAGTTGCGTTGCTGCTTATACTGAGATGGCTTATGATAATATAGGCTGGGGGAGCGAAGAGGTGATAAGTGTATGACAAAGCGCGCGCTTGTTACAGGAGGCTCCAGAGGCATTGGAGCGGCCTGCGCCAGGGCGCTGGCGGCTGTAGGTATGGATGTGTCTGTCAACTGCGCTGCAAACGGAGAAAAGGCCGCGCAGGTAGCTCAGGAAATTGGCGGACAGGCATTTGTGGCTGATGTATCAGATATGACAGCAGTCCAGGAAATGTTCCGGCGCATGGGTGACATTGATGTCCTTGTGTGCAATGCGGGAATAGCAATGCAGAAACTTTTTACGGACACAGAACCTGAAGACTGGCGCAGGATCTTTTCAATAAATGTGGACGGAGTTTATAACACCTGCTTTTGCGCCGTGCCGCATATGATCAGGAACCATTGGGGTAGGATAATCGTTATTTCATCAATTTGGGGCAGGATAGGAGCCTCCTGCGAGGTGGCATATTCTGCGTCAAAAGCTGCGCTTATCGGTTTTACGCAGGCCCTCTCAAAGGAGCTGGGGCCGTCAGGGATAACGGTGAACTGCGTGGCTCCGGGAGTTATAGATACGGATATGAACAGTGTACTGCCAGATGAGACGCTGGAGGAGCTTAAGGCATCTACTGCGCTTATGCGTATAGGCACGCCTGAGGATGTGGCGAATGCTGTGGCCTTTTTGGCATCTGAAAGGGCCTCTTTTATAACTGGACAAACTCTGGGCGTTGACGGCGGATTCCCCTGCTAAATAAAAAGTTTTTAAAAATATTTTGGAATTTTCAACAAAAAACAAAAAATATTTCTTTATTTCGCCAGCAGGAGTCTTTCCGTTGACAAAGGCTAAAAACTCTGTTATATTTATAACAATGTGGGGCAGGTATGCCCATGGGTTCGAGCGTTCTTTGAAACGCTCGATTCCACTGCTTATGAAGGTTTTTTTGAAGGAGCTGAGGTAATGGTCAAACTCACCATAAATGGTATACAAGTTGAAGTGCCAGAGGGAAGTACTATACTGGAGGCCGCGCAGGTAGCAGGCGTCAGGATACCTACCCTGTGCTATCTTAAAGATGTAAACGCCATAGGCGCCTGCCGTATGTGCTTGTGTGAAGTCAAAGGGGCCCGCGCTCTTGCTGCGGCCTGTGTTTATCCTGTAACTGAGGGTATGGAAGTTAACACAAATACTCCGGCGCTCAGGGAAAATCGCAAGAAAACTCTTGAACTGATTCTGTCCAATCACAGAATGGACTGCTTGTCCTGCTCACGCAGCACAGATTGCGAACTTCAGGAGCTTTGCCGTGAGTACGGTGTAGATCAGTACAAATACGGCAGACCAGACCTCAAGCCAGACATAGACGATTCAGCCGTACATCTTGTGCGTGATAATTCAAAGTGCATACTCTGTCGCCGTTGCGTGGCAATTTGCCGCAAGAACCAGTATACTGGCGTTATAGGTGCAAACGAAAGAGGATATGACACTCATATATCCTCTGCATTTGATATGCCGCTTGCAAATACGTCCTGCATTAACTGCGGCCAGTGCATAGCTGTCTGTCCTACAGGCGCCCTTACTGAGAAAGACGATACCGGTAAGGCATGGGCAGCAATTGAAGATCCTACAAAGCACGTTGTAGTCGCTCCGGCTCCTTCAGTCCGCGCACAGCTGGGCGAGTGCTTTGGAATGCCGATAGGCACCAATGTGGAGGGCAAGATGATCGCCGCTCTCAGGCGCCTTGGCTTCGACAAGGTCTTTGACGTGGATACGGCGGCTGACCTCACAATAATGGAGGAGGGCACAGAGCTGCTGAACCGCCTGAAAAACGGTGGAAAACTTCCGATGATAACCTCCTGCTCACCAGGATGGGTTAAATTCTGCGAGACATATTATCCTGAGTTTATAGATAACCTGTCCACCTGCAAGAGCCCGCAGAATATGTTCGGCGCTATTACAAAGAGCTACTATGCTGAAAAAGCGGGGATTGATCCAAAGGACATTGTTGTTGTATCAATTATGCCATGCACAGCTAAGAAATTTGAGGCTCAGCGTCCGGAGCTGGGCGTAAATGGAATTGCTGATGTGGACATCTCCCTTACAACGAGAGAGCTTGCCGCTATGATAAGACGCGCAGGTATAGATTTCCTCTCGCTGCCTGATGAGGAGTGCGACCCTGTCTTCGGTATAGCTTCAGGAGCCGGTCATATCTTCGGCGCTACCGGAGGAGTTATGGAGGCGGCTCTTCGTACGGTGTACGAGGTAGTCACCGGCCAGCAGCTTGATCCGCCGGATTTCAAAGAGGTGCGCGGTGTAGAGGCTATAAAGGAAGCCGAATATGATCTTGACGGTACAAAGGTGAAGGTGGCTGTCACATCCGGCCTTAACAATGCGGCAAAGCTTCTGGACATGGTGAAGTCAGGCGAAAAGGACTATACGTTTATTGAGGTTATGTGCTGCCCAGGCGGATGTGTAAACGGCGGCGGCCAGCCACATCAGCCGGCGTATATACGCAATGCTGTCGATCTCAGGGCTCTGCGTGCTAAGGCTCTGTACTCTGAAGACGAGGCGTCCACATATCGCAAGAGCCATGACAATCCAAACATTAAGGAACTTTACCAGAACTATCTGGGAGAGCCAAATGGACACAAGGCCCATGAGCTGCTTCATACTACATATGTAAAACGTCCTATAAACAGAGTATAATCTGTAGGAAGTATTTCGCTCCCTCGGTTTTGCCGAGGGAGCGTTTTTACACTTAGCCTCCGAAGAATAGGTAACTGAACATTCTGCAGCAGATATCCCACCAATTTAGCTTTTCCACATTGTCCCCTGCTATTATATCGGCTACTACCACAGTTTCGCCATTGCATGTGACGGTAAGAGTGCCCAGCTTTTGCCCCGCAGACACTGGGGCAATGAGACTTTCTGCCAGCTCAATGTGCTTTTCTATAGATTGAAGATCAGTTTTCTTCACAAGTATTGGCGCTGTATTTGCCAGAACAGGCTGTACAAAGTCGCTTTCGCCGAGAGTGACGGGGATGGGTGGCAGCACTTCATCAGGATATGGAACTGTCAGAGTATAAGCGGCAAAACCAAAGCTGAGAAGTGTCTTCGCACTTTCAAAACGGTCGGCAGAGGATTTGCAGTTTAAAACAACGGCGATGTATTCCACACCGTCCCGCTGAGCTGTGGCAGCAAGGCAGTGTCCGGCAGAACTTGTATAGCCGGTTTTCAGTCCGGTGGCGCCGGAATAGTATCTTATCAGCTTGTTTGTATTGGAGAGCCCGAAAGTACCGTCCCTTATTGTGTCCATCCATATTGTTGTATACTCTTTTATCCACTCGTGAAGGATAAGCTCTCGTGACATAAGAGATATGTCACGGGCAGTGGTCAGATGGTCAGGATCATCCATGAGCCCAGTGCAGTTAGTAAAATTCGTGTTGACCATGTTAAGCTCGGCGGCTCTCTCGTTCATCATGGACACGAAGGCCTGCTCAGATCCGGCGATGTGTTCCGCAACGGCAACGGCGGCGTCATTTGCCGAGGAGACTACTATGCACTTTAGCATCTCGCCCAGGCTCATCTGCTCGCCTTCCTCAAGATAGACCTGACTGCCGCCCATGCTTGCCGCCCTGGCGCTGGTAGTGACAGTGTCATCAAGAGAAACTGTGCCGTTCTCTACTGCCTCTACAATAAGAAGTATAGTCATAACTTTAGTGACGCTTGCCGGCTCTAATCGTTCATCTGCGTTTTTTTCAAAAATAACAGTGCCTGTTTCTTTTTCTATGAGGATGGCGGAAGGGGCGGGAATGTCTATCTCCTGGGCAGTTGCAGGAGCCGGCTCCTCATCAAAAACTGTGGCAGGGACATTTTCGTCCGGCTCTGATTCCATTGGAATGTCGGCCGCGGCGGCTGGCACAGACAGAAGTATAGCCAATATCAAAATCAAGGCGAGCTTTTTCATGTGGAATCCCCCTTTGTCTTCTGATGAAGGATATGTTCTGTCCAACGCCAATATTCCTCTTGAAATTTCTTGCGAACTCTGCTATACTTGCAGTCAGACAAATATGCAGGGTTAGTACATCGGTAGTACGTCGGCTTCCCAAGCCGAATAGGCGGGTTCGACTCCCGTACCCTGCTCCAAAATCGGTGGGTTTTGTAAAAAACCCACCGATTTTTGTAAGCTGCATCGAGGCTGGAAATACTTTTCTATAATAATTGCCGCAATTCCCGATTGAACAGCACCCCAATTGTTATTCAGCGTACTATACTGTCTAACAATTGGGGTGCTTTATTATGGCGAGAGGGATATCAGACAAATGCTATACGCCAGAATTTAAGAAGTGGCCGCTGAGGCGGTTATACAGGAATTTATTATCTGGCGGCTGCAGGGATTTACACCGGTATTGCGGACGCTTTAATGAAGACCTGCAATAAAAACCGATAACGACACTATTGCTAACAATGTCCAGCTGATATACCTGCTGGCTATCTCCCACTCTGACGGCTCCGCCCTGTTGGCATTCCTTATACTAAATGACATATGAAAGCGGAAAAGTTCGTCGGCAAACAGGATAGAGACAATGTTCAGGACGCATAAGAGTACGCACAGAAACCAGATGAGTACGCTTCCGTTGTGGGTGAGGTCGGGCCCAGACATAAGCTCCAATATGGTATTGAAGGAGGGCGCATTTTCATCAATCAGATTTCCGTATTGGTCCATTACTGTCATTGTTGTGCCATTGGACGACTTCATTACGTACGATGACACGGGACTGCCGTCTTCGTTGAAAAGGGAGAGGGAACTCCCGTGGCCGATTACACCTCCGCGGAAGACGACTTCATCTCCGCAGAGCAGCTCTATGCCGGTTAGATTACCTGAAAGGACGGAATCGGGGGCGGCGGTTGGGTCCTGCCTCACGGTATATGGGCCATAAAACGTGTCGCCGTAACGAAACTCCACGGAACTGCCGTCATCATATACGGTGAACGCGGCGTTCTCGCCATGTGCTTTTCCGGAATATACCGTGCTTGCGCCTTCGCGCCTGGGGATAAGCAAGGCATCTCGATACTCATAGCCTTCACGGGAGATTGTCACGGGATAGAGTATTGAAAACACTATGACCATGGCAGCGGAAATAAGCAGGATCACTTTCTGATATAAATTGAGCGCTTTAAACCTGTTCAATGCAGCACCTCCTTTTTTGGAAACCGCGTGAATATCCATGCACAAGTTTAACCATTTTCAATTATACTACGCGCCGGAGGATAAATCTACATATTGATGGCGTGTAGTAACTTTCATTCTACAGGATTTTTTCCTTTGAGTCCATTCTTTTTCTATTTGTACTTTATTGTAAATTTGCCAAAATAAAGAGGCGCATATATTGAGAAAACTTGACTTTACAGAAATAAAATGATATAAATAAATATTACATAAACAATAAGTGCTTTAGGAGATAGGTCGAATGTTGGTGTCGGATAAATGGAGGGATTACGAGCTCTTGGATTGTTCAGACGGAGAACGTCTTGAACGGTGGGGGGATAGAATACTGATACGTCCGGACCCGCAGGTTATTTGGGATACCCGAAAAACGGATCCCAGATGGCGAAAAGCTGATGCAAGATACGAAAGATCCAAAACAGGCGGCGGCGCCTGGGATAAGCACACACTGCCGGAGAGCTGGCAGATCGGCTATGGCCAGCTGACGTTCAACGTAAAGCCGATGAATTTCAAACACACAGGCATTTTCCCTGAACAAGCCTCGAATTGGGAGTACGCGATGGACAAAATACGCAGTGCCGGACGGCACATAAGCGTTTTGAATCTTTTCGCTTACACCGGCGCCGCCACAGTGGCGGCGCTTTCAGCGGGAGCAAGCGTCTGCCATGTGGACGCTGCCCGAGGAATGGTGCAATGGGCCAAGGAAAATGCCGCGGCGTCAGGCGTTGCGGACAGGCCGGTTCGCTGGATAGTGGACGACTGCGGGAAGTTTGTTGAGAGGGAAATACGCAGAGGCCATAAATATGACGCCATTATTATGGACCCGCCGTCTTATGGACGGGGGCCTGGCGGAGAGATATGGAAGCTGGAGCAGAACCTGACGCCTTTTGTCAGGCTGTGCAGGCAGGTTCTATCGGATAAACCGCTTTTTGTAATTATCAATTCATATACAACCGGCCTCGCCCCTGCCGCGCTTACCTATGTGGCCCAGACTGTTTTTGGACGGCAGGGAGGAAGAGCGGAGAGCCAGGAACTGGGGCTGCCTGTGACAGCAACGGGGCTCCCGCTGCCATGCGGCGCCGCTTGCCGAGTGGAATTCTGAATTGCAGTATAAGCTGTTGGGAGCTTAAATGATGGATATCGCTATAAAAACAGATAATTTAACTTATTTCTATAATGTCGACGAGACGGGTGACCAGGACATACCTGATGTGTTGGACAACGTCAGTATTGAGATCGAAAAGGGCACTTTTGTGGCAATATTGGGACATAACGGCTCTGGAAAATCCACACTGGCAAAGCATATGAATGCGCTTCTTCTGCCGAAAGGCGGTACGGTTACGGCTTTTGGGATGGACACAAAAGATGAGAGCCTTCTGCTAGAGATCCGCCGCAGGGTGGGGATGGTGTTTCAGAACCCAGATAACCAGATTGTATCTAATGTAGTGGAAGAGGATGTGGCCTTTGCTCCTGAAAACCTGGGAGTGCCGTCTCAGGAAATACGGCGCAGGGTAGACGATGCGTTGAAGACAGTTGGAATGTATGAGTTCAGGAGCCACGCTCCGCACCTTTTGTCGGGCGGACAGAAACAGCGAGTCGCAATTGCCGGAGTTTTGGCCATGGACCCTGATTGCATAGTTTTTGACGAACCTACGGCCATGCTTGACCCCAGCGGCAGGCGCGATGTTATGGAGATAATCCACAAACTGCGATATGAGAGAGGTACTACTGTAGTGCTGATAACCCATCATATGGAGGAAGCGGCCCTGGCTGACAGGGTGATTGTAATGTCTGACGGCCATGTGGTGATGGACGGGAAACCCAAAGAGGTGTTTGTACGTGTGGAGGAGCTTGATGAGCTGGGACTTACAGTTCCGGAGACTACGAGGCTTCTCTTTGAACTTAAAAATGCCGGTGTTGATTTGCCGTTGGACGCTTTATCAATTGACGAATGTGCAAAAGTACTTGCGGATAAGTTCGGATAAATCGATTTAGCAATAAAATATGCTTATTATGGGCGACATTCCACAGAAGAGGAAGCCGCACCGAAAGGAAAAATGTATGAGTAAAACCCCTATTTTGAAAATTGAGAATCTTACGCATGTCTATTCCAAAGGCACGCCTTTTGAGCTAAGTGCGCTTAACGGAATCAACTTGGAAATAGGCAGAGGAGAAGTAATAGGGATCATTGGGCATACTGGCTCTGGTAAGTCTACGCTTATACAACACCTGAATGCCCTGATAAAGCCCACTGACGGCAAAATTTACCTTGACGGGAAGGACATCAATGAGTCGAAGCAGTCCGTAAAGGAAGCCCGCAGCCGCGTGGGACTGGTATTTCAATATCCTGAATACCAGCTTTTTGAAGAGACTGTCTATAAGGATATCGCTTTTGGACCTAAAAATATGCGCCTTACGCCTGATGAAATCGACGTGCGCGTCAGGGCGTCGGCTCAATTTGTTGGGATTGGCGAAGAGCTTTTGGAGAGATCCCCCTTTGACCTGTCAGGCGGGCAAAAACGGCGCATTGCAATAGCAGGAGTTATAGCCATGCTGCCGGAGGTACTGGTGCTTGATGAACCAATGGCGGGCCTGGATCCGGCAGGCAGAAGGGAGATAATGGAGAATCTGATGGGCTACCATCAGGAGACAGGCAACGCCATGCTGATTGTTACCCACAGCATGGAGGAAGCGGCCAGGTATGCCCAGAGAATGATAGTCCTGGAGCATGGGCGCGTGGCCATGGACGGAACGCCTGAACAGGTGTTTTCCAGGGAAAAGGAACTTAAAGAGATGGGGCTTGCCGTACCGGAGATGACTGAGCTTGCAGAGAAACTCAGAGAGTATGGCGTACCGCTGGAAGGTACAATTTATACTGTGGAGCAAATGCGCGATGCCCTTTTGAGTCTGAAAGGGGGCTTGCAGGATGCTTAAGGATATAACACTTGGGCAGTACTTTCCAGGGAACACTGTTGTTCACCGTCTGGACCCCAGGACAAAGATAGTGCTGGTACTTATATACATTGTGGCAATGTTTATAGCAGAGAGCTTTGCCTCGTATGCCCTTATGCTTGTGGTCCTTGCCTCTGCGATACTGCTTTCAAGAATACGTTTGGCCACAGTCCTCAAGGGGGTAAAGCCTCTCATACTGGTCATAGCTATTACGGCATTTTTAAATGTATTCTATACAAGCGGCCATATACTGGTTGAGTTTTGGATATTCAAGATAACTAAAGAAGGTATTTTTAACGCAATATTTATGGCCCTGAGGATAATAATGCTCATTATGGGTACGTTTATGCTGACATATACCACATCGCCTATAATGCTTACCGTTGGTATTGAGCAGCTTTTAGGGCCGCTTAAAGTAATAAAAGTGCCGGTCCATGAGCTTGCTATGATGATGAGCATGGCTCTCAGGCTTATACCGACGCTTATCGAGGAGACGGATAAGATTATGAGTGCCCAGAAGGCCAGGGGCGCCGACTTTGATACAGGTAATCTGGTTCAAAAGGCAAAAGCTCTGCTGCCGATTCTCGTGCCGCTTTTTATATCCGCTTTCCGCAGGGCCGATGAGCTTGCTGTGGCAATGGAGAGCCGCTGCTACCATGGCGGAGAGGGCAGGACGCGCCTTAATGTACTGACCATGGGGGGAAGGGACTATATCTCTTTTGCACTTGCTGTGGCGGTGCTGGCTGGAGTTATAACTCTGGCTCACTTTGGACTGTGAGTTGGAGAGCGGCATGAGAAATATTGCTATTCGCCTCAGATATGATGGGACGGGCTATCACGGATGGCAGGTCCAGAAGAGTGAGATTACAGTGGCAGGGACCATTGAGTCGGCGCTTTCAAAGCTGACTGGAGAGAAAGTGAAAATTACAGGGTGCGGGCGTACAGACGCAGGTGTCCACGCGGAGAGTTATTGTGCCAATTTTAAGAGCTGCTGCTCAATACCGGCGCAGAGGCTGCCTCTGGCGCTGAATGCGCTACTGCCGGATGATATCGCGGCGGTGTCTGCCGTTGACGCGCCTGAGGACTTTAACGCTATACTTTCCTGCAAAAAAAAGGAATACACATACAGAATCGTAAATTCAAGAATCAGGGACCCCTTCCGCAGGGACAGAGCTTATTTCTACCCTGTACCCCTTAAACTTGACGTTATGTCCAAGGCTGCTGCTGCGTTTGTGGGAACCCATGATTTTGCCGCTGTGCGCTCCGTAGGTACTGAGACCAAGACTACGGTCAGAACTGTGTACTACTGTGATATCTTTGAACAGGACGGAGAGATCCGAATGAAGGTATGTGCAGATGGCTTTCTGTACAATATGGTAAGGGCGATTATGGGCACGGTTATCTACTGCTCAGAGGGGAAAATCCTCCCTGAGGATATACCGGAACTTTTGGAAAGAGGGGACCGGAGGCTGACAGGACCCACGGTTCCGCCGCAGGGGCTGTACCTGACGCGGCTTTGGTATGACGGCACAGTGGGAGATATGATGAGTTGAGAAATTTTGCATTTATAGTCCCAGTGTGCTATAATGAACAGAACTTATTTTCAAATTGCAGGCCGGATCGTAAGCGCGCCATGTGGGTTTTAATATCCAGGCGCCTTGATTGGATAGTTAATTATGAGAGATGCTCCTAAAAAAAAGATAGGACTTATAAGAGTGATCCTGATAGTCCTGACTGCGTTGGCGGCCATAGTGGCAGCGATTATGGCTGTTAAGGGACGCGACGGCGGGCTTCAGGGCCTGTGGGATGCCATTACAGGCGGATCTGATGCGACGGAGTATTATTACGAGAGCTCCTCAGGCGGAGCTTTTGGGACAATTGGAGGCAGAGGGCTTGCTGTCGCATCGAATTCAGGACTGTATGTCTTTGATAACGAAGGCGATCAGAACTTTTCCGTGCTGTTCAGCTATGGGAGTTCCTCACTTAATACGGCAGGCGATTACGGTGCGGTTTGTGATATAGGCGGCAAGTCCGTCATATTCTTCAATACAAGCGGAGTTATATCTCAGATAGAGACGGACTATCCAGTTGTCTCCGCTGCGGTAAATGACGAGGGCTATCTGTGCGTGTGTACGGAGGAGAGCGGGTATCTGGGGTCCGTAACAGTCTATAACTCAGAAGGTGTGGATATATATAAGTGGTACTCCGGATCAGCAAGGGTACTGTCGGCCGACGCCAACGGCGGATCACAGCTGCTGGTGCTGACAATAGGTCAGGGCGGGAGCAATCTGGTGCTGATGCCATTAAGCAGCGAACAGGAGACATCCAGGTATTCTGTTGCCGGACTTATTATTGATGCTGGATTTGACGGCAACAACATTTGGGCGGTGACGACAGAACAGGTACTTTTCTTCAATAACAGACTTGAAGAGCGGGGAACGTACGATTTTTCGGAGAGATATCTGGAGGCTTACGCCGCTGGAAACGGATATATGGTTCTGCGTATCAGCGATTATCAGATGGGCGGACAGAGCCAGATTGTGTCGTTATCTGACAGCGGACAGGAGCTTGGTTCAACTGTGACAGAAGCTGGACCTGCGGACATGGCGGCGTCAGATGAGGCTGTTGCGGTTCTGTATTCCGGCAGCGTTGTTATCTATGATCTCAATATGTCTGCCCAGGGGCGTGCCCAGTGCGCTTCAGGTACAGAACGTGTTGTCATCCGAAACGACGGCACAGTCCTGGCAGCAGGGGCGTTTTCTGCTTATGTCTGCGAGTTTTCTGAATACGCCCAGGGTGACGATGCGCCCGTGGAGGGCTAACGCTCTCCTAAACATACATAAGGAGAAATACGACAATGAGTTTTGTCATAGACATAGTGCTGCTGGGAATTGTGGTGCTCTGTTGCTGGCGGGGATTCCGCACAGGTATTATAAATGGTATATGCGGGATATTGGCCGTCATAATAGCCATATATGGGGCAAATTTAGTTGCTAAAGCGTATTCAGATGATTTTACAAGTATGCTTGAACCGTTTATAATGGGAATAGTCGAGACGACGGCAGATGAGATTACAGGAGTAAGTGCAGACGATGATTCGGAACTTACGGAAGAACAGGTAGACATACTGCTGGAGGCAATCCAGGACGATACTGGTGAATTTGATGTGCGGGGCGTATCAATAAGCGTCCTCACGCGCCTGGGACTTACCGAGAGCGCGGCAGCAGTTATTGCAGATCAGGCGGCTTTGGAATATGACACAGTTGGAATGGACCTGATAAACTATCTGGGACAGCAGCTGTGTGCAAAATTTGCTTTTGTGGCGGTATTTGCCGTGGCGTTTATACTTATCTCCATTGTTTTTATGGTTTTAGGCAATATATTTGACCTGTCGTTTGGAATACCGGGGCATGAAAACCTGAATCATATAACAGGCGCCGCTCTGGGAGCCATAAAGGGAATATTAATCCTTTTAGTGATAGCGTGCTTTTTCAGATATTTGGGACTTTTAGTTCCTGAGGATATAATTAGAGGAACGTGGATATTTGAGGGGATAATCGATTCAAACAAAGTGGCGTCCATATTGGGAATATGAGCGCCCGGCAGGGAAATTTTTTAAAGCGTCAGTTTTCACGCTGTTTTTTCCGCGCTATGGCTTATTCTCATTGATGGCTACGTATGCAGCTGGATATAGACAAGCGTGAGCAAGTTAAGGAGAGATTATGCAGCCTACGATTTGCGCTCGCTGCCATAAAAATGTGGCAGTAATATTCATCACAAAAATTGAAAACGGAGTGTCCACAAATGAAGGACTCTGCTTGAAATGTGCCAAGGAGCTTAATATTAAGCCGGTGGACGATATTATGAAAAAGATGGGGATAACCGACGAAGATCTGGACGGCATTTCCAATGAGATGCTGGAGGCCTTTGGCGGTGCTGAAGAGCTGCCTGCGCTAAACGACGATGCGTCAAATGACGAAGAGGACGGCAAGACGGCCACGTTCCCATTCCTGAACAGGTTATTTAGTAACCAGGATGGCTCAACAGGTCAGGGCCAGGGAAAAGGCCCTGAAAAACGCCCCGGACGAGAGGGCAGGGAGAAAGAGAAAAAACGCAAGTATTTGGATAGTTACTGCATATCCCTGACCAATCGGGCCAGAGAGGGCAAGCTGGACCACATTATAGGAAGAGAAGAGGAAATGGAGCGGGTCATACAGATATTGAACCGCCGTCAGAAGAACAACCCGTGCCTGATAGGCGAACCCGGTGTCGGCAAAACGGCTATTGCCGAGGGGCTTGCCCAGCGTATAGAAGAGGGTGACGTTCCGTATAAGCTCAAGGACAAGGAGGTATATCTCCTGGATCTGACGTCTCTTGTGGCCGGAACCCAGTTTAGAGGGCAGTTTGAGTCCAGGATGAAGGGGCTTATTGAGGAGATTAAGAAAACAGGAAATATAATTCTTGTCATCGATGAAGTGCATAACCTGGTGGGAGCGGGCGACGCGGAGGGCTCAATGAATGCGGCGAACATCTTAAAGCCCGCCTTGTCCCGAGGTGAGATCCAGGTTATAGGCGCGACCACTTTTAACGAGTATAGAAAGCACATAGAGAAGGATTCCGCTTTGGAGCGCCGCTTCCAGCCGGTAACGGTTGCGGAGCCGAATATTGAGGACTCGATAAAGATAATAAAGGGCATAGCCCATTACTATGAGGACTACCACGGTGTCAGGATATCTGAGGAGATGTGCCGTCAGGCTGTACTTCTCTCAGAGAGATATATTACTGACAGATTCCTTCCCGATAAGGCTATAGACCTGCTTGACGAGGCGTGCTCAGACGTTAACCTGAAGGATAAGAATTACGCCCGCATAGCGGAAATCGACAAGGAGCTGGGGGATATATCCAGGGAGCGGGAATTCCTGCTGGAGCAGCCTGAAGGGGAGAGCACATATGATGAGGAGGACTACGCCCGCCTTGCCAAGCTCAGAGGCCGCGAGATAACAATATCTGATGAAAAGCAGAGACTTCAAAGCGAGGGACGTCCTGAGCTGAAGGTAGACAATTTTGCCAGGATTATTGAGCTGTGGACGAAGATCCCAGCCTCCAGTATAAGGGAGGATGAGCACAAGAAGCTCTCAGAATTGGGCTCGCGCCTGCGGGAACATATAGTGGGCCAGGATGAGGCGATCGACGCGATATGCGCCGCCATAAAACGGAACCGCGTTGGGATATCTCCAAAACATAAGCCGGTCAGCTTTATCTTTGTCGGGTCAACCGGCGTCGGAAAGACAGAGCTTGTAAAGCGCCTGGCGGAGGATATGTTCCATGCGCCGGAGTCCCTTATACGCCTTGACATGTCAGAGTTTATGGAGAAGTTCTCGGTGTCCAGGATCATTGGTTCCCCTCCGGGATACGTGGGATATGACGAGGCGGGGCAGCTTACGGAGAAAATACGCCGTAAACCGTATTCAGTGGTGCTGTTTGACGAGATAGAGAAAGCGCACCCTGACGTAATGAACATCCTGCTTCAGATATTGGATGACGGACGCATAACCGACGCCCACGGCAGGACGGTGAATTTTGAGAACACAATAATCATCATGACCACAAATGCCGGCAGTGATAAGAAGGGCTCCGGTACAGTGGGATTCGGCGGCACAGTAAACGACATGGGCAAGGAGAAGGCCATGAAGGCCCTTCGGGATTTCCTAAGGCCGGAATTTATAAACAGGGTGGACGAAGTCGTGTACTTCAACCATCTCACTGAGGAGAACTTCCGCGCCATAGCGAAGCTCATGATGGATGAACTCAAAGACGGCCTGGCGGAGCGGTCAATAGAGTTGAGGTATGATGACAGCGTGCTTATGTACCTGACTGAGAAATCATATTCCGCCGAGTACGGCGCCAGGAACTTGAGGCGTACTATACAGAAGGATATAGAGGACAAGATTGCCTCTCAGATGGTGGATAACTACGATATGGTAATTAAAGCCATAGGCGTAACTGCAGAAAACGGCGAGATAAAAGTCGTGGCATTTTGAGAGAGATAATGAAAAGAGCCGGGGGCAGATGAAAAGCACCCCGGCTCTTTTACTGGAGGAATTATGTCAGAGCTTGCAAAAAACCAGATATATGAGGCCCTGTGTACAGGATATACCAGCGACGGCTTGGGCGTTGTAAAGATTAACGGCAGAGCTGTGTTTGTAAAAGGGCTGATAAACGGCGAGAAATGCCGAGTCCGTATATTGAAAGCGGGCAAAAACGCTGTTTACGGCAAGATTGAGGAGCTTCTGACGGAGTCTCAGCACAGAGTGGAGCCCGATTGCCCAGTCTACGGCAGATGCGGTGGATGCACACTGCGGCATATGGACTACCAGGAGGAACTGGAGTTTAAACGCCGGAAGGTGTCGGATGCACTGCGCCGCATAGGCGGAATAGAGATTGAAGTCCCTGAACTTATCGGTTCTGACAGCATAACCGGCTACAGGAACAAGACTATCTGCTCTGTTTCCAGAGATAACGGGAAAGCTGTCACCGGGTTTTATAGACAGAGGACCCACGATATTGTGCCCGTTGACGGCTGCGCCATAGAGTCGGACTACGCAAGGCGCGCGGCAAAAGCAGTGTGCTGCTGGATGGACGAGTATGGCATACCGGACTTTTCCGCAGAGTCCGGCAGGGGGATACGCCGGGTGTTCTGCCGGTACGGCCAGTCCACTGGTGAGGGACAGACCGTGATAATCACAGGCAAGGGTTCAATACCGCACATAGATGAACTTGTGGATGCGATACTTGAGGTATGCCCTGAAACTGTCAGTATTATGCGGAATATTAACGCAGACCCAGGCGATACCGTGCTGGGCGACAAGTTTGAACTGCTGTGGGGAAGAGAGTACATAGCGGACCAGCTTATGGGTATGAACTTCAAACTTACTTCCGACTCCTTTTACCAGATAAATAGCCCACAGGCCCAGCGGCTTTATGGAAAAGCCCTGGAGTTTGCTGCCCTTGACGGGAAAGGAACGGCCGTGGACCTCTACTGCGGAGCGGGGACAATAACTATGTGCCTTGCCAAAGAGGCCAGAGAGGCTATAGGCGTAGAGATTGTTGAAAGGGCTGTGAAGTCGGCCAGGGAGAGCGCAGCGGAGAACGGGATAGAGAATGTCAGGTTTATCTGCTCCGATGCCGCCCAGGCTGCGGAGGATCTGCTGAAAGAGGGTATAAGGCCGGACGTGGTTACCGTGGACCCGCCCCGCCGCGGGCTGTCCCCAAAAGCTCCGGATATCATAGCCTCAATGGAGCCTGAGAGAATAGTGTATGTCTCCTGCGATCCCGCCACCCTTGCAAGAGACCTTAAACGCTTTGCACAGCTGGGGTACCCGGCTATACGCATCCAGCCCCTGGACATGTTCCCAAGGACAAGCCACGTGGAGTGCGTAGTACTGATGACACGGGTTAATATAAAGTAGCGTATCAATATAGAGTTAATTAATAGAGTTAATTATGAATGGCCGTGACTATAATAGAAATTTAAAGTATTAGGATTGAGGTACAATATGTTGAGTGAGATTATTGCAAAGTGCCTGGGGATTGCTATGTCGTCTTTTTTAAATATCCCGTATAATGATCAGACTATTGAAGAGAGATATGCGCCAAATGGATTTGAAAATAGAGCGTCAGGAATCTGCCACTATTGTACTATAGCTACTCTTAAGGAGATCTTAAATAATGGATGTTTGCGCTTTAGCGATGTTCGTTTCCTCAATGATTCTACTGAGTTTGTAGAGATCATTCCTTTAGTTAAGAATGTGCTTTTGTACAATGGGTATTCTCCAGATTTCAAAAAGTTAATTTTGGAGAGTGCAGAAATAAGAGAATTAGAAGAATATTGTCAACCTTACACGGAACTATCAAGAATCACTAATAAATATGAAGAGAGTAAATATAGAATGTATATATGTTCTTTCTCAACAGACAATGATTCACTAAATATGTGGAATTATTATGGATCATCTGGAGAGGGGGTAAGTATAAGATTCGACCACGCGTGGAATATATTTAGAGGAAGCCAAAGATCATTAGTTAATGTTTTTGAAAAATTAGAAAATGATATTATGATTTATAGAGGACTTGTTGTATATAAAAATGAAGATAAAAAGAAATGCATTATCGAATTATTTAATAGACTGCAGCAACTACACAAAGAGACAAGAGATGAAATCGAGAAATACCAACATTATATACTGCTTGCATTTAAACAGTCTGTGAACAATATGCGATGTTTTTTTAAAAATGAATCTTTTGAATGCGAAAATGAATATCGTATAGTGTTAAAAATACCAGAGAAATTATTACTGTCAAAAGAATACAGTGGGGATATTATTGAAAAGGGACAATTCAAACGTGGAAATATATTAATTCCGTTCGTGGATTATCGGTTCGATAAAAAAAGCGTAGAAAGTATAATGATTAACCCATTTGTAAGAGATAAAAACGGAATGTTTAAGTTAGGAATAAAAGAATTATTATGGCAGAATAAAATGGAAAATGTACAGATTTTTTCCTCTCGGATCCCAATTAGGAAATACAATTAATATGAGATAGTTGCAGAACAATAGAGAAATAACATACATTAAAAATGCAGCAGAAATGTATTTTTATACTTCTGCTGCATTTTTAATGTTTACAAATATAAAAACTTATTATTGTTCATTTTTTATTAACGTCTGAAAATCAGAATCGAATTCTTTTGCCCGTTTTTCTTGATTGAAAAAATGGAATCCACAAATCTTATAGTCGTTGTCGTCAACAAAAATTGTAGCAGGCACAGCTTCCGTTTTTAGCTGAAGCAGGAACCTTTCTTTCCAGGCATCCTTTTCGAGAAGCTGAGTACCCTTCGGCTCGATAAAAATCTGGAGCTGCTCAA